>CAMYMR010000051.1:0-21555 GCA_947259285.1 uncultured Woeseiaceae bacterium
GCAACCGTGATCTTCCGGCGATGCTGCTCGTGGAGTCGCGTGACGAGCGCAATACACATCTTCTGTATCAGGTACGGCTTGCCGGCGGTGAGGGAGATGATGCGCTCGGCGGCGCCGCCTTCCACTTTGAAGATTCCGCCGATCGGGCGCTCGATTAACGCCCGCGCGTCGCCGGGCTCCAGTGGCTTGACCTCGATCTCCTCGAAGAAGTTGTACCACGGGCTGCCTTCCCGCTCCCATTGCTTCTTGATTTCGACTCCGGAAACCACCGCGACCAGGTTCTCCGCGAAATTCTTCATGAACAGGCTGCGCAGTTTCTGATTGATCCTGGGATCGTAGTCGTTCAGCTCGTCCACCTCGTCGATCAGCAGTACCAACCGGACTTTTCCGGCGCTGTGCGCATCCAAGGCTTTCAGAACAGCGCGAACGTCTCTGATGAAGTCCCGATGGGAATAGTCACCCGAGGGGTCATGCCCTGGAGGTGGCTCTCCAAGCACTGGCCCCAGCTGCTCGAAGATGTCCTCTGCGATCGTTCGGAAGAACTGGTCCTCGGGAGTTCCCTGCAGGTCGACGTAGACCGGGTGAAAATCGTAAACCGGGTCATCCAGTTCGCTCAGCCGCTTCTTGAGTTGATGCTGGATAGACGTCTTGCCGATGCGTCGCTCGCCGTAGATCAGCAGGCTGTTGTTGTGAATCGTCTGCAAGATCCTGTCGACCAGCTCTTGTCGGCCGAAAAACATGTTGTCTTCGATCACGGGCGAACCCGCAACGTAGGGATTGAACCTGCGCGTGCGCAGTCGCTCGCGACGCCGCGCGCGGCTCCAGAGTATGGCGCCACCAAACGCCATGGCAACAGCGAACAGCGCTGCGAAGAACCAGGGCGCGCGGTAGTACGGGCGGACATATATCACCGCGTATTCGCTGCTCGACGCGAGGTTCTCGGAATCCGTTGCGACCAACCGGAAGGTCGAAGGCCCGGGCGAGAGCTTTAATGCGACGCTGAACTCGGTGATGAAGAATTCGCCCAGTGGCTGGCTGTCGAGACGCGTCTCGAGTACCTGGTCGTCGTCGCCACGGACAACGACATGCACCGGCGAGTCGTCGATGACAACGCCGCTCAGCCGGAAATCGGGAGCCCTGCTCGTCTCCACCAGCCGGCCATCTTCGCCTTCGCTTCTGAGATCCACGAAGCGCACTGCGGGGGGGATATTACCTTTGACCGTCGTGCCCAGGAGTTGCTCGCTGATGACACCGTAGGCCTGCGCGATATGACCTAGCGCAGCCTTGTTGCCCGGATCGAGCGCCAGTACCCGGTTCGCCGCGGCAAGTGCCTCTTCTGTGGCTCCGGCTTCGAACTGCGATTGGGCCTGGATGAGCAGCTCGGTGATCGCCGTCTGCCGGGCGCGCTCCGATTCCGCCTCTTTCCGCGCCTCCAGTAGTCGACCCTGGATTGCGAGGGCTTCCGCGTGGGACGGTTCGAGCACCAGGATCGACTCCAGTCGATCGAGGGCCGCGGCCGGCTGGCCGGTGGACTCGAATTGTTCGACGTCCTGCAGCCACACGGCGATCGCCGTCTCCCAGTCATCGAATGCCTGGCTGCCCTCAAGCTCGGCAAGCAGCTTGGCTTGTGCATCGCCGAGCAGTGCCTGAACTGCCGGACTTGGTTTCAGGTACTGGGCCTCCCGGAACAGGCTCGATGCTTCACCGAATTTCCCCTGCTCGACGAGCGCTCGGCCATCCTCGACGAGTTTTGCGGCTCGCTGATCCCGTTTACGCTCTTGTTCGAGCTCAGCTACTCGCGCGCGCAATTGCCGCATCGCCTCCTGAGCATCGCCGTCGTCCGGTGCGACTGCAAGCGCACGGTCGAGCGCCGCCATCGCTTCGTCCCAGAGGCCCTGTTCTTGCATCGCCCGTGCGTCATTGATGCTCCGTTCGAGGATCTGGCGAATACGCTGTTCTTGCTCGGCCGCGGCGGCGACGCGCGCTTCTCCGACGAGCGACCGGTAGCGCTCGAGTTCGGCATTCGCGCTGTCCGACTCCGCGACTGCACCGAGCCGTGCCTCAGTTTCGAATGCCTGGAGCGCGGCGTCGAGTTGCCCCAGGTGAAAGTAGGCGATGCCCAGCTTGAGGTATGGGAAATACGCAATAACGTTCATGCCGTAGCTGCGCACGCGGGCACCCGAATCGCCTCTCTTGCCGATAGCGCTGTTGATCTCTTCGACGGCCAGCGTCCATTGCCCGTCTTCGAGTGCTTTTTCGGCCTTCGCGTAATGCTCGTACCAGGAATCGGCGCCGGCCGGAAGCGGAACGAACGTCACCAATGCGCCCACCAGCAGGGCAAGGCGCCAGCAGCATAGGATCGCGCTACTTCGTGGCCCGTTCATCTTGGGACTACCGCACAGTGCCAAAGGGAGCGCAATACGAAATTTCCGATAGCGATTGCGCTCCCACCGGCGTTTACCCGATATCAAGACCTCCGTTTCCAGACGGTCGGCCTTGTCTTTTCGATACCCGGCTCATCACATCAGGGCCTCGTGTCCCCGAGCCAGATGATCGACGACAACGCATCCGTTGTAACGTTCACATCGACGCTCGTGCCGTAATAGGAGAGTGTCGATGCACCCGTTCCCTGGCCCGTTCCCACCGAGCCCGTCAGCGTGGAGCCAACGTCCATGTTGAGTGTCGCCTGGCTGACGCCGCTGACGTTGATGTCGGCATAGCCGATCGGGCGAACGTCAACGAGGTCCATGCGGCTCACGCCGGTGACGCTGGACGTCAGGCTGCCGATCCTGAGTGCATTGCCGCGCAAGTAACTCACGCCACCGACGTTGATCGTCATCTGCGACTGATCGAAGTCATACAGGCTTGCGTGCGCGACGCCGCTCAGGTCGATCAAATCCAGCGCGGGCATCGTGACAACAGCCTCGAGCGTCTGGATGTTGCCGTTTCCCGGCAACAATTCGACGGTCAGCCTCGTCCCGGCCTGCGTCACGTCGATACGGTGCTCATGTCCACGATCGACGAAGACCTCGACCGAAAAATCGGAACCCTGGCTCACGGTAACCATGAATACCGTCGGCACCGAGATCTCGGTGAAATCGCGGAATCCGAAGGTCAGCCGTGCCGTATTGACGGCGATGTGGCCGAACGTGATCCGCTCAGCCGTGATGCGACCGTCGGACGCGAAATTCCCGTCAATCACGAGTTCGGCATTCGGCGCCAGATTTCCCGCGTTGCCATTCTGGTATGCCGTACCGGCATCGGCCGTGACGGTAACGCGGTCGACGTCAAAATCGCCAGCGGAGCTGAAGCGCGTGATGACGCCGGCAGCCTGCACGCGTTGTCCTGTGCTACCCGTCAGCGCCGGGGCAGCGATGAGGCGCTCGACGTCGAGGCGTCCGGCCTCGATCGTGCCAAATACCTTGATGTCCATTCCGTTTTCGGGCGCCCCGCCCGGCAAATCGATCACGAGGGCGTTGCTGTAGTCGACGGTCAGTCGATTGATCCTGAACAACAGGTTCGCGAGGTCGAGATCGGTAACGGTGCCGATCACCTGCGGCTGCGCATTGGTATCGGCCGGATCGATTCGCGTTGCCCGGATCGCACCGGACGCATCGGCATAGCCGCTGACCTGTGCGATGTCGCCGACGGACAGGCCGGCGTAAGTCGTTGGATCGATACCGCCGCCGAAGCGCGTGTCCACATCGGTGGTCACGATCTGGCCCATCACGATCAGGCGCTGACTGTCGGCGTCAACGCCGTCTACCGGACCGAGCACGTTGGCATCGAAGCGAATGCTGTTCGCAGTTCCGGTCAAACCGTCTTCATTGATTCTGCCACTCAGCATGGCGATCTGGCCTTGCCGAAGATCGGCCATAAATGCCGGCTCACCGTTGACGGTGACGGTCGCCGAACCGGTCTGGTAGCGCACGTCGTTCACTGTGATGCCACCCAACCCCGTAATCTCGCCATACGCAACGACGGCCTCGTTATCCTGTGCTGCGGGCAACGGCGGCACGAACGGGTTGACGTTTCCTTCTATCGACACGTCGACGCCACCGCCGGAGCAGGCGGTGAAAAAGGCCGTGATCACCAGCACGGCCATTCGTATCAGGATTCTGTTTGATCTCATGATGCACCTCCTTCTCATTGAGCACGAATCCTTGTGGATCCGCCTCATGGTGAATTGAACACGCAGGGGCGCGCCGCCGCTTGATGACGGTTTGATATCGACCTGATGTTTAGTTCGGGGCCGTCGAAGGTCCCGTCTAGGTACTTCTCCGGGTTGCTGCTACCCCTACCGCGTGTTAGCAAATGGGCATGCAGCAGGCGAGGCGGCCCACGTAATGTCGGCCGCGGGAGGACGATTGCTTATCGTGACCGAGGCATCTCCCAGGTTCACCGTCGACACACAGGAGGGCACCGTCGCCGGTCCCGGCGGCACCGTACGCCTGGAACCCAAGGTCATGGAGGTGCTCCGGTCGCTTTCGCGGCACGCCGGTCTCGTGGTGCCACGAAACGAGCTGATGGATACGGTATGGCCGGACGTGGTTGTCACGGAGCACACGCTGAGCCGCTGCGTCTACCAGCTGCGCCACCAGCTCGGCAAGATCGCCGGCAAGCCCGACCAGGCGCTGATAGAGACACTGCCGAAACGGGGGTACCGTTTGCTGGCCAACGTCGAGACCATCACGATGCGCGCGCCGCCACCCGCGCCGAGTGATCCCACGGCCTTGCCGATGATCCCGTATGTCATCGGCCAGTGGGTGCGGGCCGAGCGCTTCTACGGCCGCTCGGCACAGATCGCGGAAATTCTCGAAGGCCACCGCAACTGCATCTGGCTGCTGGGCACCCGGCGCATCGGCAAGACGTCACTGTTGAAGCAACTCGAGTACATCACGGACAGGTCCCGCGCCCGGCGTTACTTCCCGCTGTTCTGGGACTTCCAGGGGACGGCGACCCCGGGCGAACTGCACCTGAATTTCACCGATGCCTTGCTGGACGCCGAGGACCGGCTGGAGGGCATCGGCATTGCCGTCAGCGAGGTCGAAGCCGACGACCTGTTCGTCTCGCTAGAACGACTAAGGCGCCTGCTCCGCCGCAAGGAACTCGGGCTGCTGTTGCTCTGCGACGAAGTCGAAGAACTGATCGATCTGCACCGCGAGGATCCGTCATTGCTGCGCAAGCTTCGGCATGCGATGCAGAGCCGCGACGATATCCGCACGGTGCTCGCGTCGACAATACGTCTCTGGGCGCTCGCAGACCAGAAACACGACACCTCGCCCTTCCTGCACGGCTTCACGCCGCCGCTATACATCGAGCGCTTGTCCGATGACGAGGCAAGATCGTTGATCGAGCAGTCCCACCTGGCCCCGGAACAGCGGCCGGAGTACAAGGACGGCGACGTCGAGGCGATCCGCGACCGCTGCAACAACCATCCCTACCTGGTGCAGCTGGTCTGCAAGCGCTACCTCGAGTCCGGCAACCTCGACGAGGCGATCGAACACGTCGCAACCGACCGCATGGTGAGCTATTTCTTCTCGGTCGACTTCGACATGCTGTCCAATACCGAGCAGGGCGTCATCCGCGCGATCGCCGCAAACGCGGCGTGCACGAGCAACGTGATGAACGACGAGCTTTCCCTCGGCGCCGACAGCCTGGCGGGCACACTGCGACGCCTTGAGAATCTCGGCTTCATCCGCGGCAACGAGGCGGGGGAATTCACGATCGCGAACGATTTTTTCCGCCGCTGGATGCAGAGCGAGCGGGACGGTGCCGTGGCGCCCGAAGCGGCAACCAAAGCAGTGCCGGATACTGTCGTTGACCTGCCGTCGACCGGCGACAAACGATCATTGCGTCGTTTTATTACCGAGCTAAAACGGCGCAAGGTATTTCGCGTCGCAATCGCCTATGTCGTCCTGGCCTGGCTGTTGCTGCAGCTCGGGGAAATCCTGTTCGACTTTCTCGAGGTGCCAACCTGGGCCGGCAAGCTGCTTATCGTGTTTCTCTCTCTCGGCCTGCCCGTTGCGGTTTTCCTCGCATGGGCATTCGAGTTGACACCGGATGGGGTGAAGCGCGATGCAGACGTGGACCGCTGGACCTAGAAGTTAAAAATCGCCGACAACGACACGGTGTCGACACGATCCGAAATGTCGACGGCAAGATCAAAATGGGAGCGCTCCAAAACCAGGCCAAGCCCGGCTGTGTAATGAAACTCGTCCTCTCCGTTCAGCGTCATGGCCGCTAACCAGGGATCATCGATGATGGGCCGCATCTGGTGATCCGGCTCGTACCAGGTGCCGAATCTGAGCGCGATGATCGGTGTCGAATCCAGGAACACGTATTCGGCACCGAGGTGCAGCTCGTCAGCATCATCGATCGTCTGGTCGTCGAGCCTCAGGCTCTCGGGGATGTTGGAATACAGGACCCGGTCCCACTGGAAACTAACCGTCAGGCGTCCGTCGGGTCGCCGATACGCAAAGCCGATGCCGTAGATGTCCGGAAACTCGGTGCCGAGCCCGGATACCTGCGAGATCACAGCGCCCGGCGGCACGCCGAAGTCGACCCCTTGCCCGGCTAAGACCCGGTTGCCGATATCGACTTCCATACCCTGCCGGTACACGCCACCGATATTCCAGCTCTCGGTTAGCCGCCAGAGAAGGCCGACATTGACGGTCCAGTCGGTGTCGTCGACAAATAGGTCTTCACTGCGTACCAGGCGTTCCGGGAGATAGGAGTTTGGCGCAATAAAGGCTTCGGGCGTGTCTTCATCCCAAAGATACTCCTCGACATGGGCATCCAGCGATGCATCGTAGTAAACGATGCCGAACCCAACGTCGAACCGGTCGTGAATGCGATAGCCGACGGACGCGCCGAAACTCAGGATATCGATGTCGCTCGTCCACTGGTTGTCCCACAGGCGGAGCTGGCAACAGTCGGTGCCGCCACCGTAAAGGCCCTGGGTTGCACCCGCGAACTCGAGATCAGCGTACTGATGGCGATAGAGCGCGAACGCCCACTTGCCGACCGGGTACGCGTACGAGAGGAAGGAAAGCCCGGTGGTATCGTGCCCGGACGTCGCCGTGCGGAGTCCAACCGTCGAATCGAGTCCGAAACCGCTTGGGAGGCCCTCTACGCGACCGCCCACCGTATATGGCGTGGAATGGCTCCAATGCCGCCCTTCGATCGAGAACTCGGGCCGAATGAGCTGGGTTAAACCTGCGGGGTTGGCGAACGCAGCGGTGGCGTCATCGGCCAGCGCGACGAATGCCCCGCCGAAGCCCATGCTGCGAGCGCCAGGATCGGAGAAACTCAGCTGAAGGGGAATGACGGCCTGTTGGGCGCTGGCAATCACCGGGAGCAGAAGCCCGCAAAATGCGGCAATAGCTCCCGCGAGGCTCAACGATCGCCTGCTTCTCTCGGCCACTGGTACACCACCTGCAGGACATCTACGCCAAAAAAAAATTACTCGCATGCCGACCGAGTCTCAATCGTGGCATCCCCGTACTCGGCGGTGCACCAGTCAGCGTGCGTCGGGAACCCCTTATTGTGGCCCTCTACTATGGTGAGTAGCTTTTTGAAGCATGTAAACCCTGCAGGCACCGGTAAGTATTTGGTGAGCGATGAATACAAGAACAAGCAGGAAGTGGGGATTACGAGCAACACGGGGGCTCGCCCTTCTGATGGTCCTGCTATTCGTCGCGACCGGCTACATGTTGGCCTGCCGCCCCTACCAACTCCGCTGGGGCGCGACCGACGCTGAATTCGAACGGCCGATGGCAGGCGATGAACTCAACTCGAATCCGTCCTTCCTCGCCACACGCGCGATCACGATCGAGGGTAGCCCGGAGGAGATTTGGCCCTGGCTGCTGCAGATGGGTTATGGCCGCGCCGGATACTATGGCTACGATTTGCTGGAGAATGCAGGTAGTCCGGAGGGCCTGAGGAGCGCCGACGAGATTCTGCCAAGATTCCAGGAATTCATCGTTGGGGACGAGCTACCAATCAGCGCCGTCGTCAGCATGACGTTTCACACGATCGAGCCGAACCGTCACCTGATCTGGTTGGGAAGTGAGCATACCGACCCCGGAGCTTTCACGTGGGCGTTATATCCGCTGGACGAAGACCGGACCCGTCTCGTCAGTCGTATTCGCTGGACCTACCACCCGACATCCATCGGCATATTTTCACTCGAGTTGTTCACAGAATTCGCCGACCACATCGCCGTGCGCAAGATCCTGCAGGGTGTGAAGCAACGGGTCGAGCAGGATATCGAACCGATGTGGGTGCAATACGTCGAGCTCTTCACCTTCATTTGTACGCTTTTTACGTTTCTGACGGCGCTCGCACTGCTCTGCTGGCATCGCCTTACCTGGAGGGCTTGGGGTGCCGGACTCATTACCGGCGCGATCTGGCTCACAACTTGGTATGCGCCGGTCGCCAATTGGTTCAACGTTTTCTTGGCGATCTTCGCAATCGGGGCACTGATCCGAAATCACTCGCTACGCGACTAAAGGAGGATTCTATGGCAACGGTCGAAAATCCAATGCATCCGGACGCTCACAGAATCGGAAAGTTGGGAGCCATCCTCAGCGCGATCGGCATTCTCACGTCCGGGCCATTAGCCGTGCTCGTGGTTGCCCTTGTCCACCCGCAGCCGCCGTGGAACGGACCGCAATTATTCGTCGAAAGCTTCCATCGTATTCAAACTCTGCCGTTTTACTTCGGTTTCCTGCTCGCAACGGGCAGCATCCTCATGTTGGTATCGGTTTGCCTGTTATCAAAGAAACGCGCTAGTGCCCTCACCGCACTCATCTTCATGTCGATCGGTGCTGCTTTCGTGATTTTCAACTATGTGACACAGACGACTGTCGTTCCGGCCATTGTCAAAGCTTACACTCCGGAACTGGGCCCGGTGCTTACAATGTTGTCCATGTCCAATCCGAGCTCTCTGCCCTGGGCCGTGGAGATGTGGGCGTATGGGTTTATAGGCTTAGGCACCTGGCTTGCTTCGGGCTTCTTCGGTACGAGCCGTCTCGAGAAAATTGCAAAATCCCTGTTCATACTGAATGGTGTCGTCAGCGTTTTCGGTGCGTTGATGGCCTCGATTGAACTTGTCGGAGTGTTCTCTACTGCAGGCTTTGTTGGTTACGGCATCTGGAACGTGCTCTACCTTGCTCTCGCAGTCGCGTTTTATCGGGTTTTACGGGAGGATAGTAATGGTCATCCTTAGAGAGCAACTTCAGCTCGTTTGTTCGCCCAGGACCGCGATGACGGAATTAGCGAGTAACCCTCGTGCGGCATTCGTAGGTTTCAAACACATTTTTATTCTCGCCGTGCTCTATGAGCTCGCATTTGTTCTTTGGGCGCTCGGCGACGCGACCGTGACAATGCCTGCCTTTCTAAAGATTCCCGAGGACCGGTACTACTACTATGAGCTGATCTTTGCGATTCCCGTCTTCTTGTTCGTGTGGATTCTTGCAGGGGGCATTGCGTACGTGCTGTCTAAAGCGCTCGGAGGAAGCGGGTCCTACGATTCGATACTCGGTGGATTTGGGATCGCGGCACTTATCAGCGCTTATTTCACTCTCATTCCCGACTTCATTCAAGGTACATTGTGGACGACCGGATGGGTACCGTTTAACGAGTATCAGGACGCTACCAGCCATGGGCCATTACTCGTCGTCGTGTGGGGCTACATACTTGCTTACAATGTAAGCCATTTGGTTTTGTATACAGTGACTATTCGCTTCTCGCAGAATCTCAGCATATTGAAATCCACGATTGTGGCGACGATTTCGTACTTTGGCTCAGTCAGTATATTCATCACCTTCATTCGTTAGCTGTGCTCTCTGCCGAGTGACTGTGTGCGCGACTTTGGCCCGCACCTAAAACCGAAGCGGCCGTTCCACTGCCATCCTAATTAGAACCCTGACACGCAACTAACGGCCATGAGCGGACATTAGGTACATCCCAGAATTGACCCACCTTCACTGACCTCCATACTTGTCCTGACAAAGGCAAATCCAGCCGAAGCTGGGGATGCGCAGCCTAGGACCTCAACTTATCCACGACAATCTCAAGGACCAATGATCCGACAGACCCTGTTCATAGCCCTGGCATTGTGTCTAACGGCCGGCGCAGTCCCCGCCCAGGACGTGACGGTACCGCCCACCCTGCAGTTCAGCATCTCGAATCCCGGAGCTCGCAGCCTGGGATTTGGCGGTGCCTTCATTGCTCTGGCCGATGACGCCACCGCCGCATTTGCCAACCCTTCCGGCCTCGTCCAGATCAATAAACCCGAGATCTCTCTCGAAGGCCGCTACTGGGGCTACTCCACGCCCTATACGGAGCGCGGACGGATCGAGGGCGATCCCACGGGCATCGGCGTCGATGTTGTGGCCGGGTTGAGGGGCGGCACATCTTCGGATGACCTTACCGGCGTCTCTTTCCTGTCGCTTGTCTACCCTTGGCAAGACTGGTCGATCGCTCTTTATCGCCATCAGTCGGCGAATTTCGAGTCTTTTAGCGAGACGCAGGGACTGTTCGCGGGCGGGAGCACAACGTGCTGCCGATTCACCGATGATCGGGTGCACACCAATCTCGAGATCCTCAGCTACGGGCTCTCGGTTGCCCATCGATTCACCGACGAGCTGAGCCTCGGTCTGTCGCTCGCCTATTTCGACAACAATTTCGATCTCGTGCGGCACGCATACCTGCCCGACGAGGATGACGTTCTGCAGATCTTTGCGCCGACCTCGTATTCGCCGGAGAGGATGGCCTGGCAAACGTCGTTGCACATTGACGACACCGACTGGGAATTGACCGCCGGCTTCTTGTGGACGGTGTCGCCGCGATGGAGGCTGGGCGGGTTCTATCGCGGGGGACCTAGCTTCGAGCTGCGGGCCGAAGCATACAGCGGGCCAGGCGGTTTCGTTTTCGGCCTGCCAGCCGCCGGAACGCTCATAGGACAAGGCACCTCTCCGGGCGCGTTTCCGGACGTCTACGGCCTGGGATGCGCCTTCCGCTCAGATGATGGACGCTTAACGTTGGCCTTCGAGTGGAATCGGGTCGAGTACTCGACCATCCTCGATCGACTCGACCCAGACGATTTCGACAGTAACGATCTCGTCCTCGACGATGGCAACGAGTTCCACCTGGGCGGAGAGTATGTGTTCCTCCGCTCCACGCCGGTTGTTGCGGCTCGGCTCGGCATGTGGCTTGATCCCGACCACCAACCAACCGCCACCGCAGCCAGCGACCTGATAGAGCGTGTCCTTCTGCCGTCGGGCGAGACCGAGATCCACTGGTCGGCGGGTATCGGCCTGGCATTTGAAAACTCCCAGATCGACCTCGGTGCCGACTTCTCGGACCCCGTCAAAACGGTGTCTCTGTCCGCGATCTATAACTTCTAGACTCCGTACCCGCCAAAGCTGGCAAGGCCTGGCGACGCTCAAGCCCTTGGTATATGGCGCGCGACGTGCAGAAGCACGAGTGCCGCGGTGGCCATGGATGGCCGGGAGCGGCCCCGGAGAGATTGATTCCTCGCTACGCTCGTCACCCCTACGGGGCGGCTTCGCCGTCTGTCGGCCGACTTCGTCGTCCTCGGATCGAACTCCCGACCGGTCCGATAGTAAGCCCGCGCCAATTAGTTGGCACCTCGCATAGAGCGTAAGGTTCGTAGCCAGGTACTCGACCTTCCTTGGCGAAATCCTAGTTGGCTTCGACTCGACCCTCGCGTGCGGGACTTTTGCGGGACTTCGCCGGCTCCTGCCGGATGGCCACACGAAGGACAGTGATCTCGGAGTCGACAATCTGACTGCAAAGCATGTGGTGAGGGTTCGTATCTCTCCAGGAGAACCTCTTTCAAGGGGTTACGTTGGATACGGCGAACCTTTTGTCCCAATCTGTGGATTGTGACCCATTAAGAATATTGAAAATCTTGGCGAAAACTATACTATTGGCTTTACCACGCTTATCGTTTCGTCGGTAAGCTGCAGGGCTCCAGGGGCAACTTTGGGGCCTTTGCTTTTTCTGGCGCGGGACAAATGCCAAGACGACCTCGAACTGCAGTTTATGTAGACGGCTTCAATCTCTATTACGGATGTGTAAAAGGCACCCCATACAGATGGCTTGACATCAATAGACTTCTGCAGATTGTTCTACCGAAGAACGACATTACATTGATCAAGTATTTTACTGCTAGAGTGAAGCCCACTCCGTCTGACCCCGATGCACCAAAACGCCAAAGCGTGTATTTGAAGGCCCTGAAAGCCCATATTCCACATCTCGAAATTATTGAGGGGCGTTTTCTCCGAGTGACAACGACGGTAGAAACTAGCCCAGGTAAATTCGTTCGAGGTCAAAAATCGAAGGAAAAAGGGTCCGACGTGAATTTTGCCGTTCATATGCTGAACGATGCATGGAGCAACCTGTATGACATAGGCGTGCTGGTCAGCAACGATACGGATTTGGCCGAGGCAATGACGCTCGCACAACAACACTGTGGCAAAACTGTTGGACTTATGAGTCCGATTTGCAAGAAAGGACGCCGAGTTTCCGAGCACTTAAGGCGACTCGCGAACTTTCACAAAAGTATACGGAACAGTGCTTTATCAAGGTCCCAACTACCAAGCCCGATTCCCGGCACTGGCCTGCACAAACCAAAACGATGGGTTAGTAAGTAACGGTTTGAGTTATTTTGTTTGTCAGGTGTGATATCGCGACCCGATCTGACAGTTATTGTTGAGCCGAATTCGACGTCGTCTTCCAGCTCCCGCAGATCCCCCGCAGCGACAACACAACCAATTGATACCTGGTTTGAAGCCACTGCCTGAGTATGGCAGGTGCCGAATATCCTCTTTCGGCAATAGCGGGAGCTGGTACTGATAGGTCAGTCTGAAGAGGAATTGGCACTCCCCTATCGTTCTTCCGCCTTAACTATTGCCGAATAGTTGGAGAGACCGCCGCCCTCCCCCAACTATCGGCACTTGGTCGGATTGAAGGCCACGAGAGCGACCTCAAATAAAATTCTCGGGGGCCAAACCACTAATGGGTGGCTGCGCGATTCGGCAACAAGCGCTTGAAGCCAAGATAGACACACACGATTACGCCGCCCGCGATAAAGCCGAAAAGACCGTTGTAGAGTATCGTTGCGATGACGCCAACCAACCCGCCGGCCGCCGGCAAGCTGTGTGCCCAAACTTCAACAATATGTAAGCCTTCTGCCACTATCGGCAGGCCATGCACGAGGATGCCGCCGCCGACCAGGAACATAGCGGCGGTGCCGACGATTGACAGCGTGCTCATTAACTTCGGCGCCATGCGCAGTATCCACGCGCCGAACCAACGCTGAAAACTCGCCAGGCGCGTTTTATCCTGTTTTTCTATCAGGTGCATGCCGACATCATCCATTTTGACGATGCCCGCGACGAGGCCGTAGACGCCGACAGTAATTGCGGCAGCAAGGAAGGTCAGAACCGTAATCCTTGTAATTAGGTCTGCCTCTTGCACCGTGCCGAGGACAATGACAATGATCTCTGCTGAGAGGATGGCGTCAGTGCGAATCGCGCCGCGAATCCGACTTTTCTCGAACGCAACCATGTCGACACTTTCATCAGCGACCGCCTCCAGACGCTTTTTGTGTTCTTCTTCCTCGGCTGATGCGTACAAGTAGCGATGTGTGACTTTTTCGAATCCCTCAAAACAGAGATACGCGCCGCCGAGCATCAGCAACGGCATAATACTCCAGGGGGCGAAAGCGCTGAGCAGCAATGCGATGGGTACCATAATCGCCTTGTTGATCGCCGAACCCTTGAAAACGGCCCAGACAACGGGAAGTTCGCGCTCTGCCCGGATACCCGAAACCTGTTCGGCATTCAGCGCAAGATCGTCGCCGAGTACACCGGCCGTCTTCTTTGCCGCGACTTTGGTCAGGACAGAAACATCGTCAAGTAACGTTGCGATGTCATCAAGCAGTGTGAAAAGGCTGGATCCTGCCAAGGGGCGACTCTCTTATAAAAGTATGGCCCGACACCGATAATCTGCGGGATCGAGAAATGGTAGGCGGCGCGACGTGGTTTAGCAAACTTGGGCACGCCAATCGGAAGAACCTTGGTCCACACTGATGCATCAAAGCATGGACCCGAAGGACCTGGATTCTGACCCGAAGTTGCGGCCCTACTCCCTACGGCAGAACTTCCCCACGTCGATGCAGCACTGTAAATGACGTAGGCGCCGTCATGCGTGTAGACCAGCACCTTGCCATTGTCCTTCCAGTCCCTTGGGCGGACATCCAGGACACGCACACCGCCCAGCTCAGTCTCCTTGACTTGCGGCCGCAGTTGTTCGATCACGGCAGCCTGTCGTGCCTGACCCAGCTGTTCGAATTGCTGCGGCACCGCCGTCCAGGATTCCACGTCATCGGGCTGCGGGCTGGGTGACCGAGCGAAGCGAGGAATCTACCGAGTGGCCCATCCCATCACCGCGACCAACATTCTATGATTTAACCGACTTTTCCACCGCAGCGCGGAATCGATCGAACTCGCCCTCGGATTCTCCTTCATTCACAAACCATGTCTGCAATTCATCCCAATCGATGTCTTGATTGGCTGCAACAAGAACCGCCTGCTCCCTCGATTGTGCATCTTTCCAGGCGATCGCTGCGGCGAGTCGATCCATAACCGACTGAGTTGGCGTCACGATTCTCAATTGGCCTGCCGGCAGATCGATTACCGCACATTCTTCGTGCGTCACATACAAGTGCCCAAATGTTAGTGGCGTCGGCGGAAACTCGACGAACCACTCGATCAGAGGATGCGAAAACTGAGACATTCGCGGAATACCGGTGTGCTCGAATCCCAGTAGTTCAAGGACCGGGGCAAGATCCGTCACCAGCGCCGCGGTGACGAAATCGAGATCCTTCGACTGATACTCGTTGTTGGAGTAGATTGACACTGCCGCCCCTCCCGACAGCGTCGCGGCAATACCTGCTCGCTCCAGAGCGGTAGAGATGATTGCGGCGACATCCTCCAGAGTCGATTCGGCGGTGATTTTCGTCATCTAGAGTGGCTTTCCTCTGCGCCGCGGTCGTCGCCGCTGTCGATAGTATTTCTGCAGACGGTCTTGGGGGATCCCGTACTCCAGCGTACTTCGCAACATCTGCCTCAAACCATCGAGCGCAGGGTCACGCGGGTTCCAGGTATACATGCGACTCGTTCCGACCATTCGACTGACCAGCACCCCCGACTCCTCAAATTTCTTGAGCTGCTTCTGAATCTCACTGACTGGCATCTCAAACGTCTTTGCAATCCAATTCGCGTAACCCTCTCCATAGTTCTCGATGAAAAGGAGCACCTTGGCAGCTGCCTGACCACCAAATAGCGTTTCAAGAGTGGCTTGTGTCGCCATCGAATCATATCTACCTATTAGATAGGCCGATTATACCTATTAAAAACTATTACACAACCTATTTTATAGGTATTATCATTCATCCAATCGGGTGGCCCCTGGATTCGGAAGATTGGGGTCAGAGTAGAAACTCTGTAACCCCATTAGACGATCGGGGACAAAGAAAATACTCTGTACTCTGAGCCCACGCTTGGAGTTTTTACTCTGACCCCACGTATGCTCACGATGCACCGAGTTAACCGACCGGCGCGACGCATCCACTACAACTCGTCTCGGCGCTCGGAATGCGACACATCGCCTCTCTGCTTCTCGAGTGTCAACGTCACACGGTCTCTCGGGGCGAGGTTCACCACCATCTCCTGTGGCGGTGAACTGTCGAGCTCAACGCGATAGTCGCCTTCGGGAAGGAAAATCGGCTCAACCGAGCCTAGCGATCCGTTCGCGACTACCGTATCGCCCTGGTATACGCGGAAGGCAGTAGCTACAGTCGCGGCCAGCGCATCTTTGAGTGCTTCGGCGCTACCCGCGGTGACATAGCGGCCGCCCGATGCATCCGCGACGGCCCGCAGGCTCGCCGTGTCCTCGTCGGCAGCGTTGCCAAGCCCAAAACCAATCAGGTGGACCATGATGCCCTGCTCGCGCAACTCACGCGCCGCTTGCACAGGGTCGCCGCCGCAGCTTTCGATACCATCGGTAACCAGCACAACTGCACGATCTTCTTGCAGCGAGCCGAAATCACCGGCGGCCCGATTCAGCGCAAAAGCGATCGGTGTCTGACCCAGCGGGCGCAGGCCGGCGATCGACTGCCGGATGGGCTCGCGGTTTTCCTCGCCAAACGGCACGAGTAGCCTCGAATCCGCACAGTCATTGTCGGTGCTTGGGCTTGTGCTTCCGTAAGCACGAAGCGCCAGATCGAGGTCCTGGGGAAACCAGTATGAAACGTCCTGCAGGATGTTCTTTGCGACCGACATCTTCGGCTCGCCGCCCATGCGCCCCCACATGCTTCTCGACGCATCAACGACGATCTCCACTGCCCGGTCATTAAGGGAAATTACCGGTCGTCCGTCTTTCACGGCTGCCACTTCCAGTGCCGCACAACTCGCATCACGCACGTTAACCGTTATGACGGACTCCCGCGTCTGCCCTTCCAGGCTTGTGGCCAATGCGACGATGCGATTCTCGCCGACCTCAAGCGGCACGCTTCCTGCGAACGTTCCACCGGCGAGGCGCGCAGGCACCGGGTCCGACCCGTTTACGCTGAGCGTAACGCTGTCCACACCCGTCGTGCGTAGATCCAGGAAAGCCTGCGGGAGCATGGCTGGGTCCGTTACCTGCACGAAATTTCCACCCGTAGCCCACGCGATCGTATCGAGAATCGAGCTGCCCTTCTTGCTCCTGCCGAGCAATAGCGTTTGAATCGTAGCGCCGTGCGCGTGTGACTGCACCGCGGCGTCATACGCCTTCTTCTCGTTCGACATGCCGTCGGTAAAGAGCATGATCACTCTTGATGAATCAGGTCGCCCATTCATCTCGAGTTCCTCGAGTGCAGCGTGAATGCCGGCTGCGAGGTTCGTGCTGCCGGATCGGGGTAAGTCCCGCAATGCCTCGGCAACCTTATCGCGGTTCGACGTCAGCGGCTGTGCGAGTTCGCCTCTGTTATCAAAGCTGACGACGCCGATCTTGATATCGCTTTTCGGCGAGAGGTTCCGGACCAGGCCGATAGCCCCTGTCGAGCGAAAATCCTCCGGATCGGTGTTACGAAGACTCGCCGATGTATCCATTACGAACATCATGTCGAGGTAACGTACGCCGCCGATTGCCGACGCAATGCCCTCCACTTCAACGGTTGTCTCACCCTCGTTCGCGGAAAAGTCTGCGGACGGCGACTGGATTTCGATCTGCACATCACCCTTGGTCGCCGTCGATGCCGTCTGCTCCGACGCGGACGTCGCAGAGCCGCACAGCAGTACTGTAAGTAATACGGGTAGAGCCCTTCGCATGAAATCACCTATTGATTAAGGTGCACGCGCTCCTCAGACCATCGGAACTGAACCAGGCTGGACGTCTGCCAGGTTCCCCGGTGCCGAAACGAGCCACGTGCTGTTGCCATAAGTTTCAGCAGCATAGATCACCCCAGCAGACATAATCTGGGAGGTAGCCCACACTTTAAGGGTCACAACGGCCGCTAGCTCAACGTGGAGTTCCTGCGGGACCCGGTCCTGTGCTGCAAGACCGTCCTATCACCCCGGCCCGCCTACTTGAGATTTGCCAGATCGGAGCCCGCCGGTTTCTGATAAAGGCGCAGCCCGAACTCCGGCACGATCGCCAGAAGATGATCGAAGATATCCGACTGGATGCCTTCGTAATCCGCCCAGGCGGTCGTCCTCGTAAAGCAGTAGATCTCCAGCGGCAGTCCCTCCGGCCCCGGAGCCAGCTGACGGACGATCAGTGTCATGCCTTCGTGGATCTGCGGATGATTCTTCAGGTAATTGTATGCGTACGCTCGAAACGTGCCGACGTTGGTCAGCCGTCGCCGGTTTACTTCCGCGTCTACTTCCGTCGCAAGTCCCGCGTTGTAGTCGGCCAGCTCCTGTTCCTTGTTCTTGATGTAGTCCTTGAGCAGCGCGAAGCGCTTGAAATGTTCCACCTCTTCTTCCGTTTGCATACGGATCGTAGACACATCGATATAAATTGCGCGTTTGATGCGCCGGGCGCCCGTCTGCGACATGCCACGCCAGTTCTTGAACGAGTCCGTGATCAGGCGGTGCGTCGGGATTGTCGTAATCGTCTTGTCCCAGTTCTGCACCTTGACGGTATGGAGCTGCACATCGACAACGTCGCCGTCGGCACCAAACTGTGGCATTTCGATCCAGTCGCCGACGCGGACCATGTCCTGTGCGGTAAGTTGCACGCTGGCGACCAGTGACAGGATTGTATCCTTGAACACCAGCAGCAGGATGGCGGTCATTGCGCCAAATCCACTGAGTAGCAGCAGCGGTGAACGGTCGAGCACCGCCGCGATGATCATGACCCCGCCGAGTATCCATACGGCAATCTGTACGAGCTGCACGAAGCCCTTTAGCGGACGCCTTTTGGCCATCGGCGAGTCCGCGTAAATCGTATTTGCCGCGCTGAGCATGCTGGTCAGCGCCAGTGTCAACATCAACACGATGTAGCCCATCGCCACGTTACGTATGAGCTGAACACCGCCCTCGGGCAGATCGGGGACGAACGGCACACCAACGAACAAGATTAGCGCCGGCACAACCTGGACAAGACGGCCGAAGACCTTGTGCTCAACCAACGCGTCATCCCAGGTCGAACTGGACCGCCTGGCGAATGCACGGACGGCTCGCACAAAGACGTGCTTGACGATTAGATTGATGATGACGGCGCCCGCCAGCAGGGCCAGCAAGCCTACCCCGGGCGGAAGAAGCGCATGGATCGTGCCGAGTTTTTCGAACATTCTGTGGACATCCGGAGCGAGCGGTCGGGAATGGTATCACCCACCGCTCGTTGTGACTCAATTACGTATTCAGAGAACCGCCAGCGGGACTCCGAAGCGTGGACGCCCGGATGCACGAGTACTCAGGAACGCCTCCATACGATTGTGGTGCGCTCCAGCGCCTGCAGCGAAGACACTACGAATGCACTTCTTCGTCCTCACCATTCCAGGCCCGCAGAATCAACCGTCAATACAGGAGTTCGACCCACCGATCGGCGTCTATGAGTGCCTCTTTCTTCTTCGACCAATCCTCGGGCGATCCAACCACGTAGCCGAACACCTTGTCGAGTGCATCGCGGATCGGGGCCAATCCGGCGACGTACACGTAGGTGTGTTTGTCGTCGAGCATCTCCAGGATTTCCTGGCTGCGATCTTCGATCGCGTAGTCCCAGGCGATCGGGTCGGACCAGTTCGGGCGTGGGCTCAAGGCCTTGATTGCTTCAAACGTGTCCTCGTCGTAGTAACGCGCGAAGTCATCCCGTTTGTCGTTCATGTAGAGCAGCTCGAGACCGGACTGGGCGCCATACAGCAGAGTTACCTTGCCTTCCCAGTCACCGACCTCCTGGTAGATATGCTTGATGAAAGCGCGAAAGGGTGCAATGCCGGTACCGAGGCCGATGAGCAGCAGATTGGCTTTCTTGTCGTCCGGCACTGTAAACGGTATGCCGAATGGGCCGGTGATGGACACCGTGTCGCCCGGCTTGCGGTCACACAGGTAATTGGAGTTGACGCCTTTGTACTTTTCGCCGCTGTAGTCATCGATGTAATCGCAGCGTCGCACGACCAGCGTAATCTCGGGCTTACCCTTGCCCTTTGCAGCCGGCGTGTCGGCAACGGTGTACAACCGGTGGTGCACCGAGCCACCAAATTCCTTGGGGCCTTCGACCAGCACACCGACACTCTGTCCAATGTCGAAGTTGAACTCGGGTCTGTCCACTTCGAGCACCAGTTCACGGACTTCGGCATCAGCGCCCTCGCCCGTAATGCGTTCCGTGCTCAAAACTGTCGCGGAATAGCGAGGTTCTTTTGGATAGTCTTCAAGACGCATGAGGAGTACTCCTTTTCGCTCGTTCCCCGCCAGGGGCGGGTCCAGTGGCGGAATTGAATTTGTCGGAACCGCAGCCGTTAAAGCAAGGTGATTCGTCGCAAGCGCTTCCGTGGCGGCTGGCTTTCAGGCGTTCTTTCAAGGCGCTATCTGACGCAATGATTTGAAGCGCAATCATCGCTGCAATGGCAACTGTCGCAATGATAACGCCGATAATGAGGTTCATCTGCCCAACCCCGCAAATCCCATGAAGCCCATGGACAGGATACCCGCCACGACCAGTGCGGCCGCAGTTCCCTTGAAGATTTCGGGCATGTCTGCGAGATCGAGCTTTTCGCGCACGCCGGCCATCAGCACCAGCGCCAGCGCAAATCCGGCAGCCGCGCCCAGCGCGTAGAAGATTGCCTGAATAAATCCGTAGCCCTTGTTGGTTTGGAAAAGCGCCAGGCCGAAGATTGCGCAGTTGGTCGTGATCAGCGGCAGGAAGATACCCAGCGCCCGGAACGTGGGCGGACTCAGTTTGCGCAACAGCATCTCGACGAGCTGGACCGCCGACGAGATCACGAGGATGTACGAGATGATCCTCAAGTAAGGCGCGTTGATCGCTTCGAGTATCAGATTGATACCGAACGCGCACATAGAGGCAACGAGCATGACGAAAGTTACCGCGCCGCTCATCCGGACCGCCGTTTCGAGCTTTGCCGACACGCCGAAAAACGGGCATATGCCGAGGAAGTAGGCGAGCACGAAGTTGTTGACCAGCGCCGCGTTCAGGAAGATGGACCAGTAACCGGGGTCTTTCATGACGCTGCCTCCCCGGTTTGCTCACCCGCCTGTTTCTCGGCATCCGCCTGGCGCTGGCGGATCCAGTTCACGACCAGCAACCATATCGCCATTGCGAAAAAGCCGCCGCTGGGCAGCACCATGACGGTCCAGGTCTGGAATCCGTCGGCGAACATGTCCACGCCGAACAGCGTGCCGCTGCCGAGGACCTCGCGCACCACGCCGATGAGGAACAGCGCGACGGTAAAGCCGACGCCCATGCCCAACCCATCCATCACCGCGCGGCCGGGGTTGTTCTTGGACGCGAAGGCCTCGGAACGGCCCAGGATGAGGCAGTTGACGACGATCAGGGCGATAAAGGCGCCCAGCGCGCGGTGCAGTTCGATGCTGATCGCCATGATGGCGTAATCGACGCAGGTCACGAAGGTCGCGATGATGCAGATGTAGCTGACGATGCGAGCCTCGCGGGGTATGAAATTCCTGAGCAGCGACACCGACAGGCCGGCCATCACCAGCACAAAGGTCGTGGCAGCCCCCATGGCCAGCGCGTTGATCGCGGTGTTGGATACCGCCAGCGCCGGACACATGCCGAGCACCTGGATGAACACCGGGTTGTCGCGCCACAGTCCCTTGATGAACTCGTCTGTCGGGCTGGTCTGCTTCAGCGCCACGTCCTACTCCTCACTCGGTTGCGGTGGTTCGAAGGAACGTGCGTCTCGCTCCAGCGCGGGCAGCCAGTAACTCGAGCCCTGGTTCAGTATTGCGCCGATGGCGTCCGAGGTGATCGTTGCCCCGGTGATGCCGTCGAGCTGCC
>CAMYMR010000051.1:21625-26839 GCA_947259285.1 uncultured Woeseiaceae bacterium
CTCCTTGCTTTCCAGCACCTTGTGGCCAACGATGGCTTCGAGGTCGAAGGAATAGGAATACAGCACGGTGATGTTATCCGCGTAGCCCATGCCCTGCGCCGTAATGACCGCGCCCACGAGTTCGCCGTCTTCACCATAGCCCAGGAACGCAGGCAGATTGGCCGGCTCGGTAGCCTGGATGAGCGCGCCGTCAGCATCCAGGCTGACTTCAACCGTCGATCGCACGGCCGGCAGCACCTCTGCTATCGCACTGCTGAGAAACCGTGCCTTGTTGTCGGCGATGCGCCCGGCGGTGGCATTGAACACGGTCACAATCAGCAGGGCACAGAACGCACCGATGCCAACGATCGAGCGATACATCTCCCACGTAGACGTCTTTTTCTGCTGGACCGGCGCTGGTGCGTTCATCCCGTCCCCCCACCCGTGCCGAAAACTCTCGGCTGGATCAGGTTGTCGATGTGCGGCGACACCGCGTTCGCCAGCAGGATCGCGTACATCACACCTTCGGGCATGCCGCCCCAGAAGCGGATCACGACCACCAGCACGCCGATCAGCACGCCATAGAGCCAGCAGCCCGCGTTCGTGATCGGCGACGCCACCATGTCGGTCGCCATGAACACCGCGCCGAGCATCAGGCCGCCCGAGAACAGCATGAACAACGGTCCGGGATAGGTCGCCGGGTCATAGAGCTGAAACGCCCAGGTCACGGCAGCGACGGTCGCGAAAATCGATGCCGGGATGCGCCAGTTCATCATATTGCGCGCCACGAGGTAGATGCCGCCCAGCAGGATCAGCACGCCACAGGTCTCACCGACCGATCCCGACGTCAGGCCGGCCATCAGTTCCCGGCCACCGGCGAACTCGGCTTCAAATTTCATCAGCGCCAGCGGCGTGGCCGCGGTTACGGCGTCGTAGCTTGGCTCCCAGAACGGCAGCGCGATAACTGACGAGGGAATCTGTTCGAAACGCCCCTCGGCGAAGGGCAAAGACCAGTGCGTCATGGGCTGCGGGAACGCAGCCTGCAGAAACGCACGGCCGACCAGCGCCGGGTTGAAGGCATTCATGCCAAGCCCGCCGAACAGGAACTTGCCGACGCCCACGCCGAAAACGCCACCCACGAATACCATCCACAACGGTAAGTCCGGCGGTAGCGTCAGGCCGTATAGCAGGCCGGTAATAGCAATGGACCAGTCGCCGACGGTGGACGGCTCGCCAGTCCAGCGGCACAGCCAGTGCTCCGTCAGGACGCAGCTTGCCGTCGCCACAATGATGACAAGGGCGGCGCCCGTACCGAAAGCATAGACCGCAAAGGCGGTCACGGGCAGCAGCGCCAAGAACACGTTGCGCATAATGACGTCGGTGCTGGCGCCGTCAGTGACGTGCGGCGATGAGCCAATCTCGAGGTGTTTGCTTAAGCGGGCCATCAGGCGGCACTCAGCTTACGGACCATCTTCTTGGCCATGCGGAAATACTGGACCAGCGGGATATGCGACGGGCAGACGTAGGTACAGGCGCCGCACTCGAAGCAGTCCATCAGGTGCCAGGACTCGGCCATCTGTTCGTACTCCTCGTTCTTGGCGAGGATGCCGAGCTGCGACGGGTTCAGGAACATCGGGCAGGCTTCGACGCAGCGCGCACAGCCGATGCACGGGTAGACCCTCTTGTGGCCCGTCGATCCCCCCGTCTCGGCGGTCGTAAATGCCGTAATGCCGGAGGTACCCTTGGTGATCGGGATGTCCAGGTTGGACACCGTCGGGCCCATCATCGGTCCGCCCATAAACACGCGCGAGATGTCGTCGACCGGGTCGCACTGCTCCAGCGCGAAGCGCACCGGCGTGCCGATCGGGATCCGGTAGTTGCCCTTCTTGCGAACGCCCGGGCCGCCGATGGTGATCACACGCTCCTGGATGCCGCGGCCACGCGGCAGCAGGCGCCCGATCTCGGCGGTCGTGGCCACATTGCAACAGATCACGCCGATGTCTGCAGGCAGGCCGCCGGATGGAACCTCGCGGTCGATGAGCGAGCTGAAGATCATTTTCTCGGCGCCTTGCGGGTATTTGACCGGCGACACGCGCACCTCGACCGGCAGGTCGTCCGGGCACGTGTCCCTGAACTTCTGCGCCGCGTCCGCCTTGTTCGCCTCGATCGCGATGATGACCTTCGAGGTCCCGGTGGCTCGGAGCAGGTATCGGATGCCCGTGAATACGTCCTCGGTCTGCTCCAGCATCACGCGGTAGTCGGTGGTCAGGTACGGCTCGCACTCCACGCCGTTGATGAACAGCGTGTCCAGGTGTTTGCCTTCGGGCGGTTTCAGCTTGACGTGGGTCGGAAAGGCCGCGCCGCCGAGGCCGACAATGCCGGCATTCTGGATCGCCGTGATGATCTCGTCGGGCGTGGCATCCAGGCTACAAGGCTCACCGTCATCGATATCCTGGGTCGAGGCCGGATAAGGCTCGATGTAGATGCTCTCGACCTTGGTGCCCATGATGCCCGGTGCCAGCGTGATGCGCCTTACCGATCCTGAGGCCGGCGCATGCATGGCCACCGACATGAAGCCGTCCGGCACGGCGATCGTCTGCCCGCGAACAACCTCCTGGTCCTCGCGCACAACGGGCTTCGCCGGCTTCCCCAGGTGCTGGCTGAGCGGCACGATCAGCACCGGCGCAAACGGGAACTGACGGATCGCGAGTGGCGCCGTGTCGTCCTTCATCTCGGGCGGGTGCACCCCGTGCCTGAAGGTATCTTTCCGGAACAGGTCCAGCATCTTAAGGAACCGTCAACCTCGCCTCAGCCAATCCGGGGCCTGTTCACGCCATTGGAACAGGTCCTGCCGACGGCCATTTTTTCGTCCGGCAAGGCAGAAGGAGCGCCGTGTAGCACCGCTACACAAGCGACTGATAACGCCGCCGGCGGAAGAATGGCCCCGGCCTCGCGGGTTGCGCCGGAAAAGGCGCCACTTCGCGTTGCTCGTCGTTCATTTGGATGCACCAAACCTCTCTCCTCGCGCCTTGATTGGCGCCTTTTCCAGCACAACAGGACCTGTTCCAATGGCGCGAACAGGCCCTCTAGTTGAACTTCTCGCCACGCTTGATCCACTTGTCGATGTCCTTCTCGCTGCGGTCGCGCGGCAGACCCGGGTGGATGACTTCGGCCGTGCACTTCTCGGCCGCCTTGACGAGATCGCGGTATGGCCCGCCGTCCGGATTCTTGATGATCGCCTTCTTGTCCGCGTTGTACTCGAAGATGTTCGAGTTGATCAGGATGCACTCGTCGCACTCGGTGCATTCCTCGGTATCGATCCACGGAGCCATGTAGTCGCCATCGGCGGCCGGCGCCGGTGCTACCGACTCTACGGCCTTGAGCTGCGGTTGTTGCAGAGGCTCCGACGCCACGGCGTCGACCATCGCGCCCATGTCCAGCGCTTGGCTGCCGCTGACCAGCCCCATCAGGCCGGAGGCGATCTGTTGCATCACCTCCTGGCGCACACGGGATTCGATCTGAGCTTCGTCGGCCTCGGCCGGTGCCTCCTCGACCCCGCCGAGGTCGCGCAGCATGACCCAGAACGCGCGCCGCTCCTCAGCCGACTCGACCATCGGATCGGCGACGAGCAGGCGGCTGAGCTGCCGCTTGGCGTCCAGCGCCCAGACGTATGGCACCTTGCCTTCGCGCTCGTCCTCGTCGAGTTTGAGGTATTCGCTGACCTGCACCATATCGTCGTTCCACGAGTCGCGCGGGATCTTGCGGAAGTGCTTGCGGAAGCGCGTCTCGGTGACGGCAAAGTCAACGAAGGTCGTCGGCAACTCCATCGTCTGATCG
Source organism: uncultured Woeseiaceae bacterium (assembly GCA_947259285.1). Lineage (GTDB taxonomy): Bacteria > Pseudomonadota > Gammaproteobacteria > Steroidobacterales > Woeseiaceae > UBA1847. Next base: position 25,442 of record CAMYMR010000051.1, read on the forward strand.
CGTCCGCGCTCATCGACAAAGTCGATCTTCGCTACCGGCCAGTCGAGGTCCGGGTTCGGGTTTCCGTCGAGGTTGAGGCATTCGCCTACCGTGAGGCCGCCGTCCGGATCGTACTTGAACAGCGGGTAGGCACGCGATTCGACCGCCAGCTTGGCCTGGTGATGCGACATGTCGTCGCCAATGCCGTGTTCGGGCTGGCACGACGAATACAGGTTGAATAGCGCCGGCCGTCTGGACATAAGGCCTTCCACGAAGCCTTCGATCATGTGGTTGGAGTGGGCGATCGTCGACTGCAGGAAGTAGGTGGTGCGATGCGCAATCGCGATCAGGCCCATCTCCTTGCGGGTCTCTTCCTTGCCCTTGATCGCCTTGCCGTACTGCGCCATATCCGACACCTGGCCGAAGAAGCCCGAGGTGCAGGCCTGGCCGCCGGTGTTCGAATACACCTGCGTGTCGACCACGAGTACCTTGATCGGCTTGCCGGACATCAACGCGCGAGAGAGGTTCTGGAAACCGATGTCGTACATCGCACCATCGCCACCGACCGCAACCACAGGCGGACACAGGTGGTACTCCTCGTCCGTGAAGTCCTGCCATTTGAAGTAGCGGTATCGCTCTGCTTGCTCTTCAGGGTTGTTTTCGCCATCGAGCACCTCCTCGGCCATGCGCACGTCCTTGAAGCCGTCGGCCATCTTCACCATGTGCCCTTCGAACACGCCCATCGCCATGGATGCGGGGTCCTGGAACAGGTGGTTGGCCCACGGGAACGGATACGGGTTGAACGGGAAGGTGCTGCCCCATACCGAGGTGCAGCCCGTAGCGTTCAGGAAGCCCATGCTCGAGCGACCCTTGCCGGTGGTGCCGTTCTCGTAACGCCAGCGAAGTTTCTGCAGCCTGGCGACCAGGTCGGTGACGTGTTTCAACCAGTCCCGATCGATTGGCTCCGCTTCGTGCGTCTTCTCCACAGAGCCCGCAATCTTCGCAAGCGTCAGGTCACCGTCACCGGCATCGTTCAGCACGGCCGCCATTTCGGCGCTGTCGCCGACGTCAATCTCGCCAACCAGCTTGAGCTTGATGTGTTCTTTGAGCCTGGCGATCAGGTCGTCGAGCTTGGCCACCTGCGCTTTCACGCGCGGCTGCATCAGCGACTCGACGGTGGCGACGAACAGGTGCACCACGGTCTTCTCGGAGCAACCCAGGCAGGAGCCATCGCCGCTGGCGAACGGCAGGTAGGCGTCCTTGTTGAGCAGGATGGTCTCCAGTGCACCGATGCCTTCCTCGAGATCGTCCACTCGGATGAACTTCTCGGGCGTATTGGGCAGGTCCAGCCAGAAATCCCAGTTCTTGCGCAGGTCGGCAATCGAATCGCGTGTCTGCGTGACCGGCACCAATGCCTCG
>CAMYMR010000052.1:0-2668 GCA_947259285.1 uncultured Woeseiaceae bacterium
TACCGATGTTGGGTGGCTACGCGGACTATATTTGCTTGCGACCGGAGCAGCTGACAGCTGTGCCGGCGGGGCTGGATTCTGCTGAGGCAGTCACGATGGTCCTGAACTACATGACGGCCTATCAAATGCTGCATCGAACCGCACGAATTCGACCTGGACAAAGTGTCTTGATACACGGTGCGAGCGGCGGCATCGGTACTGCACAGCTGCAGCTCGGTCGATTAGTGGGTGATCTGACGATGTACGGCACCGCCTCACTTGGCTCGCACGACACGGTGCGAGAGCTAGGCGGCATACCCATCGACTATAAGGCGGCCGATTTCGTGCAAGAGGTCAAACGGTTGACTCACGATGGCGTGGATGCGGTTTTTGACGGTATTGGTGGCGCGCACGTCTGGAAGTCGTTTAGGGCATTGCGCCCGGGCGGTGTGGCCATTTCCTACGGTCTCACCTCGTCATTGCGCGGGGGTCGGCTCGCCGGCGGTCGTCGGTACCGTTTTCGCGGCTTGTTGAGACCTATCTTCTATTCGCTTGCCGCTATTCTGCTTCCCGGACGGCGCAGGATATTGCCGTATAGCATTCAGCGCCGCATGTGGCGACACCCGGACGACTTTCGCGAGGATCTGACAGCGCTGTTCGAGCTGTTACGCACAGGCAAGATCAAGCCTTTGATTGCGGCACGGTTGCCGCTGGGGGACGTAAGAAAAGCCCATGCACTGCTTGCCGGCGGATCGGTAACCGGAAAGATCGTGCTCCTCTGTGGTGAGCAGAATGCCTAGCACCGTCGAAGCCATGTTCTGTCCTACCCACAGCAACTCTTGGAGGGTACTGGCGTAGCTTATGAACGCCGTGATGTTGTATACGGGTGCCGCAATCGTCATTTTATGGGGGGGCGCACACATCGTGATTCCGACCCGCTCGGTCGTGGACAGTTTTGGGCCAATTTCTGCTGATAACCGACGCACCTTGTTGATGGAATGGCTGATGGAAGGCGTGCTACTGATCTTCATCGGTGTGTTTGTTGTATTGGTCGCCAGTGTCGCACCGGCCTTTGAGAAGACTGCTGTGGTTGTGTATCGCAGCTGCGCGTCGGTACTGGTAGTGATGGCGGGGATCTCGCTCGCCACAGGCGCGCGCACCGCCGTTCTGCCGATGAAATTATGTCCGCTGATCTTTCTTGTCGCGGCGACGTTCTTCTTTCTTCCGACGGTTTTGTAATGGTTGAGCTGGCTCGCAAAGCACGACGACGGTCATGAGACGTAACGCGACTGTTGCAGTGCTCGTTGCTATCGCACTGGGGATGCAAATGCCGATTGTCGGCCTTCCCCAATGGGCCGCCTTCATTTTCGTCGCTTGCGTAGTGATTGCCATAGTGTTCAAGCTGTATGAGGCATTTCATATATCGCTGTTGATGGCGCTGGCCGCCGCGATTACAACGATTCCCGTGCTACGCCAGACTATAGGTCAACTACCCGTATTGCCGCTGCTTATCCCGCTGTTGATCTCAACCTTGTTGATCGCATCGACCTCCACAACCCGAGTGACACTCGCCGAGTTTCGCCGCGGTGACGTCAGCAAGGCGATGTGGCTCCTGGTTGGCGTGACGGGCATTGGGTCCGCGGTGGCTCTGATTGCATGGGCATATTGGACCGACAATCTAGGTGTCGGCGAACAGATGATGGCGAGTATTTCGCATGTTCCGATCGCGATTATCGCACTGATCGTTATCCCGGGGTTTGCCCTGTTTAATGCCGTCACTGAGGAGGCCGTGTTCCGTGGTGTCTTGTACACAGCGATTGAGCGGTCATCCGGATCGATCGGACTTACTGTCGTCGTGCAGGCGTTCGCCTTTGCAGCACTACACTTTGAAATGGGCTTTCCCAACGGATCGCTCGGATACGCGATGGTGCTCATCTGGGGGCTGATTCTTGGCTACGTCCGTGCCCAGACGCGTGGATTGTTAGCCCCTATTGTCGCGCACGTAGTTGCCGATTTGGTGATTGGCTACATTGTGTTGTTCGTTGTGGCGACGCCATAAATGTTTGATGCATGGAAACCCCTTGTTGGATGCCCCCACTTTGCCCCCACCACGATCAGGAATCGCGAACGGCTATGGCACGATACTTGGCGGGTTGTGTCTCGTTTTGAGACACAAAATGGTGACCATTTCTGACACGTGCCCGCGAGAAATGGTGCTAGTCGATGGCAATTGGGCAGTGTGTCGCAGCGTAGGACTTGACTGTAAATCGATAGATAACAGTTGGTTACGATTTACGTCGATTTACGCCTAAATCCGATCGTTCCCTCCGAAGGCAGAGGTCGTTGGGAAGAATTGAGGAATCAAGATTGGCAGTCTGGCCAAAAGCCTGAAATTGCATTTGTGACGTACGGCAGTTTGGCTGACCCTGCGCAGTCAGCGAGGTGCAGTAGAGGTACAGTTGTGAGCTTTGGCCAAAGTTGGCCTTCGTACCTAAGCGTTTGTTCATCAAAGCTTTTTCAGCCATTTCGCTGACTGCGATCGTTTGGCAGAATTCCCTTAAGTTTCCGTAACTTACTGTTTTATAAGCGAACTGAAAATCCGCGTGTCGGCAGTTCGATTCTGCCCCTGGCCACCAGATACAAAAATGGGGACTGTCCCGTAGGGACTGTCCCCATTTTCCTATCTGTG
>CAMYMR010000052.1:2733-21162 GCA_947259285.1 uncultured Woeseiaceae bacterium
ACTGAAAATCCGCGTGTCGGCAGTTCGATTCTGCCCCTGGCCACCAGATACAAAAATGGGGACTGTCCCGTAGGGACTGTCCCCATTTTCCTATCTGTGTGCAGCAGCTGAGAACTGCGTTCGATGGACTCGCGCCGTCCATGGCGCTCGCCCTGCGGGCGCACTTCGTGCGTCCAAATCTGCTTCCTGCAGATTTGTCTGCCCCTGGCCACCATCTTTTCAACGCGGCGTGTCGCTTCTGAAGTCACCTCAGGATCCTTGTCGGGATTCTGAGGCGAGTAGCCAGGCTAGCCGCGGTAAAACCACCAGCTCCAGCTTTTTACACTGTCGTTCACGGCCTGTGTTCGCTGCCTGGATCAACGGGCTGTAAATCGGTGTGCAAGAATGACCCACTTACGGGGCCAGGCGTCAGGACGAACTGGGAAAAACCTGATCAGCGAGCGAAGGATACAAACGGCGGCAGATTTGCCGACGCCGTTCAAGGTCCGTCAGGTCAGGGGCGATCGATGCCTCGACGAACTCACGTGCTGCATCGAACATCCGGATGCCAGTCAAGAACCGAGTTTCTGGACTCATTGCGGCATAGCGGTTTCGTACATACTCAAGAACGTCGGGCGCGGTATCATTCATCAATACATTCCTGCAATAGATGGTCGACGCCTAGCGCAGAGGACCATCTTCGCAAGTAGTCTAGATCAGGCTGCGTGGAAAGCAAGTTTCGCGCATCGCCAAGTTGCATTTCGGATCGAGAATCTCTCGCCCAAAACAGCTTTGACAGAATAAGGTCTTCTTTGCTGACGATCCACAATTCTAGCTCACCAACTCGAATCCGCTGCCGACGTTCGAATTCCAGTCGACGGTACTCGGTCTCCTTCCTAACGATGAGATCAACCTTGACGACACTATCGAAATGCACCATGTTGAACATCGCGTGCTGCCTGGCAGCATCGAGTACAGCGTCGGCCGACAGGTAGTAATCCCCTTGAAACAAGGCAACGATTTTCGCTGTATCGCTTTCGACAAGTGAAACAACAATGTCGATGTCACGCGTCATTCGGGGCTGCGAATAGTAGTTCATGGCAACCGAGCCGGTGAGCATGTATTCGAAGCCCGCGGACTCAAGCCGGGACACAACGTCGGATAATACGGCGAGCTCGAGACTCTCGGACATGGCCAAATTATACGTGCAAGTGTGACTGCAAGATTGCACTTATTCGCTCAGACCGCTCAATGATCCGGCACAATGCGCAGTGCCCTCCGAAGGCAGGGGGCTGAATTCTCACCGAGGCGAGCGACAGACCGGCAAGGCTGGTTTGGGCTCCGAAGGCGCCCAAGGAAATCCTAGCGCGTCGTTGAGCCGCGAAAAACGTAAAACGAGCGTTGAATCCTGGTGTCGCAGCTGATCGCTGGGCTTGAATGGCGAGCAAGCGGCCCGAAAACCGTTGCGGGAGTTTTGCGTGTTTGGTTGTGCATGTTCCTGCACGGTACTGCACGGTACTGCAAATAAGGCAACGGGAGCTTCGGTAAGTCATCAAGAGATATAGCCTAATGCGATACCAGTTGCGACTGAGAATCCGCGTGTCGGCAGTTCAACCGAGCCGCGCAGAGGCGACAGACGCACGCAGTGCGAGCCGGCGAAGCCGGCGCTCCATTCTGCCCCTGGCCACCAGATACAAAAATGGGGACTGTCCCGTAGGGACTGTCCCCATTTTCCTATCTGTGTGCAGTAACTGAGAACTGCGTTCGATGGATGCGGATCGACTTGTTGTCGATCCTTACCCTCGCTTTGCTCGGGCGCGTTGACTCGATGCATCCTGCATCTCGCCCTTCGGGCGCACTTCGTGCGTCCAAATCTGTCGGAGCATCCTGCATCTCGCCCTTCGGGCGCACTTCGTGCGTCCAAATCTGTCGGAGCAGATTTGTCGGCGTGGTGTGCTTCGCAAACCGCTCTGCCCCTGGCCACCAATTTCGGAACAGCGAGTCAGGTCAGGCCCGATCTCTCAGCAACAGTCGATCTGGTCGCGCACTTCTTCGGCGGCCTTGCGCAGTTCTGAGATCATGGAGGTCGCAGGCTTGCGCATGTCCTTTGGCATCCGCGACATGATCAGGGCGACCGCGTTTTTGGTCATGCCGGCGAGCCGCTTGGCCTCCTTTGTACCGGTAGCGGTAAGCTCGATCAGCCAACGGCGTCCGTCATTGGGGTCCTGGTGCCGCTCGACAAATCCGCGTGACTCCAGCCCATCGAGCAGCCGTGTCATTGCCCCTTTTGTCACGCGCGCTTGACTGGCGAGGGTCGACACATCCCAGGTCCCTTCGAGTAGCGTCTGAAGGACCACGCATTGCGCGACGGTCACGGTGCCACAACAGACCTGGTCTCGCTCCAGCATCGCGAACATACGACAGAACGCGACGACATCATCGACGAGTGTGCTCATGGTCGCGTCATCAAGCTAGAGTTCATGGTTTCGTTGCCTGGATCGTGTAGCTGAAGACAGTCCCGGCAACCTCCCTGGCTCGCTCGATGCCAAACTCCGCGATCGCTGCGCTGATGACCGGATCATTCGTGTCTAGGTCGAACATCTCTCCGGCCGGTCGTCGCTCCAGCTCGATGTCGACGAAACCGGCGTCGCGGATATGCCCCACGTAATCGTCCTCCGTTTCCGCACCGGCGACGCATGCGATCAACGCGGCGACGTTTTGCGCAACCTCGGGCGGCAGTGGTTGGGTAAGCAGGATGTCGCTAACCGCCAGCCGGCCGCCTGGCTTCAATACACGAAACGCCTCGCGAAACACTTTCGCTTTGTCCGGGCTCAGGTTGATGACGCAGTTTGAAATGATGACGTCCGCCGACTCGGATGCGACGGGCAGCGCCTCGATCAACCCCTCACGGAACTCGACCGTCCGTGCGTAGCCTGCGTTCACGGCGTTGGTGCGAGCGCGCGCCAGCATCTCCGGCGTCATGTCGACACCGATGAAACGCCCGTCGCTGCCGAGCTTCTCTGCAGCGAGCAACGCATCGAACCCGGCGCCCGACCCGAGGTCAACGACGACCTCACCCGGCTGTAGATTCGCGATTGCCGTCGGGTTGCCACAACCAAGGCCGAGGTTCCCTGTAGCTGCAGGTCCGGCCAGATCCGCGTCGGAATACCCGATCTGCTTCGCGGTATCGATTTCGGCGTCGGAATACCCGATCTGCTTCGCGGTATCGATTTCGACGCTGCGGCCAGCAGGTCCGCAACAGCTCGTCTTTTCTTTCGCAACGCGCGCATACCCTTCGCGCACGGCCGTATGTGTCTGTGTTTCTCTCATAGCACAGCTCCTTAGTTGAGTGGCTCAACTATATAATTGAGCCATGCAACCATTTTGTCAAGTGCTTTCTTCCAAAAAAACAGAAGGCGCCATCGATCTGGCGAATTCGGAGGCCGGGAAAACGGGGCCGGGACCCTCGCGTTGCGGCTGAAATCGAGCGGGTCATGCGCGCACCTGAGGGTGTGCTGGTGTAATTTTTCAATCGATGACGATTAAATCGTTATGAGCCACGGATGCGATGCGGGAAATTTACGTGAATCAGCTGTGTATCGTTATGCATAGTGATGCGATTCAGGCAACGGACGCCCCTGTAACCTGTTGAAATAAATAGCCTAAGAGCGTCACTGACAAACTGAAAATCCGCGTGTCGATTTCAATGGCTCATGTTCTACCTATTTCGCCTGCGATGCTAAGGCTCCGGCGTAGGTACGCAGCCGAGGTTCTCCGACAGAAGCTGGGCATCGACTTCCGGCGGTCGACGGTTCATTGCCGCGAGCATGTCGTTGAAGAGCTTCGGTTCTTCGGATGACAGGTCGTTCTTTTCCCCAAAATTACGCTGAGCCACCGGGATGGAGGGTAGACATAAGGGGACATTCTGTATCTTCGTGGAGCTACGTGCCGAGCGCAGATCGTTCCCGGTAAAAATGCAGAATGTCCCAATTTGGTGGGATGAGGCTAGCATTCAAGAGGTCTTCTTATGCGCGTCCCAGAGAATGCCGGCCAGTCAGCTACCAGCCCTGGAAGAAACTGCCGTCCGCAAAATCCCAGAGCAAGGTCACGTAGATGCGGTTATCCCAGGCCTGGCCTGACAACGGAAACTCGACACCCAGGTTCAGTGCAACGTGACCGCCACGAGTCAGGCCGATTCGAACCTGGGGCATGGCCGTCCATTCGAGGTCGCCATTACTCGACCGGAACGGGTTGGTCGCGGTAATTTCGAGCGCCGGATAGGCCCGGCGCGGCCAGGGTGAGTGCACCCAATGCATGATACCTGCCAGTTCGGCCTCTCCGTCACTGGCATCCTCGAATGGAAACTTCAGACGCAGGCTGCTCTGAAAAATCCACGAATCCGACAGCACCTTGCCGTAGGCAAGATACGTTTGCAGTTCCCCGTCACCCTCCGCCTCGACAGGGATAGCCCAAACCGCGGCAGCGGACAGAATGTGGCTGTTGCTGAATGACAGGGCATGCTTGTAGCCTACCTCGGCTTCAGCCAGTTCGCTGACGTCGTTGTCCGACTCGTGAACTAACTCGAGGATTACCTGGCCCGCCTTGCCGACGCGTTTCTCGATCTCGAGCACGTGCTTCTGGGAGTTGTCGCCGTCCTGATCGGTAAAACGGCCTCGGTAAACGACTTCGTCCTCCGGGAAGGCTTTCTTGGTGCGGATCGGCAGAAACAGGTTCATTTCGCCCGGCGGGTGAGCGCGCGTGTCGGCCATCGACTTGATGTATCGCGTCACCGCCTCGATGTCCTCATCGGACAGGACCGCCTCGTGTGCCGGCATCTGCTGGGCGAGGCCCAGCGCGGCGCCACCGTATTTGATGACCATCTTCCAGTCGTCTCCGGGTTCACGGCTGTTGAACAGTGGGTCAGTAAAGTCGGCCGGGACGACGCCGAGGGCTTTAACGATGGGGCTCGAGGGATCCGGTTTGCCGGTCTGGCCATGACAAGTCACACAGTTGCGATCGTAGATCACCCGTCCGTCCGATTTCGCGTGTGAGGCCGCCGGTAATGCCAAAACGAACGAGGCGACGAACAACAGAGCTGTAATCAGTCTACTGGCCATAGTCTTGCTCATTCCGAGATGCTCCAAAGCAGCACGGCCCGATACAGTTGCAGACCGTTCTCCGAAAGTTTGTGAAATCGATTGAAGTCGACAGGGAACAGGACGCGCTTCGCGGGCGCGATCGCATCGTTAGCCATCGTCACGCCTTTTTCGTAGCCGTATATCGCCGCGCTTTGGGGCTGATTCGGGATTGTCGCAATGACTGTGGCACCTGGAGCCGGAATGCTCCATGTGATCAGGCCTGGCTCTGAATACATCTTGACCAGCCCGGCATCGAACCCGGCTGCCATCTTGTGGAACGGCCGCATGATCTTGACGTACGCCTCGGGCGGATAGAGGCTTTCCTTGTGATCGTTGGTGCCGTAGTCAGTCCACCGACGCCGGCCGGCCATCTTCATCGCATCGACGCTCTTGCCTTCGAGCAGAACAACCGGCACGGGCGCATCCGAGTATTTCATTCCGAATTTGTACTTGTTTGTCGTCGCTGAAATGACGATCAAGTCGTATCCGGAGGTATCTTCCTCCGGCATCGTCTGGTCGTTCACAGTAACGTCGAAACCGGCGTCGGTGAGTAGCTCGAGATGAGCCGCATCCGATTGCTCGCCGGCCGGCCACGGCAGGTTTTCGCGCCGCAGGAAAAGGACCTTCTTCCCTGAGGCCTCGGCACGCAGTTCATCAGCCAGTCGATCAGGTTTTATTGATGAAGAAACCGGAGCCGCAAGCGCCCACTCCAATGTCGCAACGAAAAGATCACGCCCGACAAACCACTGGGCCTGCTTCGGATCAAGAGCCGCGGGTCCCTCCGCATACGAGAGCTGACGAAAGCTGTCGTCGCCCAGGAATATTCCTGCGCGACGAGCCGGCGCTGGAAAGTCGTCGTCCATCAGTGCGCCTTTCTCATAGACAAAGACTGCAGCCTTCGAAGGTTCTCCCTGTGAAATCGAAATCACGTCAGCGCCTAGCGTCGGCCGTCCCCAGTTCATGTCCGTTTCGCCGGAAAACATGAAGTTGAGGAACATGCCGGGCGGAAGGCCGGTTGCCCGCGATATCGGATGCTGCGCGTTGACGCAATACGAGTAAAAGCTGGCGTGATTGAGGTTGTGTGTGACAGATTCGCGAACGACGGAAAAATCCCGATGCAGAACATCTGCCGTCATACCGAGCTCGGGATAAAGATACGCATGCCAGGTGACAATCGGCAGGCCGCTGCCGCGAAATCGGTCGCGTACCACGCGCGCGTCGGCTGTCGACGAGATCATGATTAGATCTGTGAGCCGTGTTGGCGCGCCGGGCTCAGTTGCGGCAGCGAGCTGAATGCTGGCGCCGCGGCTTTCGAGGAAACGCTTGATGGCAAAGTCGTCGTTGGCCGGGTCTTCTTCCGTTGAGCCAACGACGAAGAAAATGGATTTGCCGGCGAGCGAGCCGGTCGAGTCGGCTGCCTGCAAGGACTGGCCAATGAGCAGCAGGAAGCAGGCGAAAGCCAGCAGAGAGAGCGATCTGGTTTGAGTCATCGTTGTTACCCCCACCTATTGGTGCGCCAAATGGCTGATGGACTGACCGTGAAGAACAAATACGCTGTCGCCAGGCGCTCCGGACAGCTCACGTATGCTGTCAATGCCCAGGACAAGATCCGCGACGGCCGCGGCAGTAATGCGGCCGCTCGTGATCCGGGCGCCGTTCTTCCTCGTACCTACCACTATGTTAATGTCGCGACCGCCCGTATCCGCCAGCACCATGTCGCTCGGACTGTTGGGGATTGCGAGTCGGGCGAGGATGACACCGGTGTCCGAATCGAGTCCCATAAGCAAGCCATTCCTGCAAGCGACGTACAGTCTGCGTTCGACGTCATCGACAATCGGGTATTTCGGCGCATCGCAGCCAGGCACCGGAAAACGACCGAGTGACTTACCGTGGTGGCTGTCGACGACATATATATCAGGAGAGCTTGCGGCCGTAGCGAAGATCCAGCCGCGGCCAGTGACTGCTAGCCCGGCAATCGGTCCGGGCAGGCTGACGGTTGCGGCAGCCGTGCCGTCGATCGATAACACTGCGATATCCGATGCAGATGGCGAGCCAACGACAAAAGAGTCTGCCGATGCGTCGTAAGTAATCAACTCCGGATTGTCGACGCCGACAGCCGTTTCCGCCGCGATGCTGCCGTCATCAAGATTGATCAGTACAATGGAAGAGCCCTGGTGCAAGGCGATCGCCGCGGTCGATGGCCCCAGCGCAAGTGCCGCAATGTCGCCGTTCAGCGTGGCGATGTCGGTGATCTGACCGTTGTCAGGATTGATGGAAACTAACTTGCGAGCCACGGCGCCGTAAAGGGTGCGCGTTGACCGGTCATATTGCACATGTGCTATGTCCTCGAGTTCGGGTCGCTTTGCCACGAGATCGAGGCGCGCACTTTCGGCGCCTGCCGGACAGGGCGCTGCGAGCGCCAGAGCCGTTATTGCCGTCGTTAATACGCTGCGCGTTATCACTTGTAATCCTCCTCTTACTTATTAGTCGGCCTGCGGCCCGAGAACATCGCTGAAATCTGTCCGGTGGCCTCCCAGACCTCGGCGATGACGTTGGCGGCAATGTGGCCGACAATAGCGAACAGCAGCACGTAGAAAGTAGTTTCGTGTACCGTCCTGATGGGGCTGCGGAATTCGCGCATCGCGGTCCAGGCGCTTTCGACGACATGCTCGGTCGAACCCGGCCGCAGCAGTTCCAGGAGCGCCGGATCACCGGCAGTCACCCAGTTGGCAATGTAGCCACCGAAGGGCGGAAGATAAACGTCGGTACCTGCTAGCACGAGCCCGGTTATCGCCTGAATCAGCATCAGCAACAGCAGGAAGCTGATCATCATCCGGCCAAGCGGGGAGTGCCCGAGCACCGGCGTAATGCGTCGCATGCCAAAATCCCTGATCTGTTGGCGCAGCGCAGGAATGAAGCCCTTGCCGACAGGCAACAGGGCTGGCCACTGCGCGCTTTTGGAACCGATAAAGGCCCAAACAAGTCGCCACGTCAGATTGACAGCAAATACATAGCCACCATAGGAGTGGACGGTTTTCAGCGGGACTTTATCTTCCCCCTTGATACCCAGCTCTCCGCCATAGAGGATCATCGTGCCGGTTGCGACCATGAACAGGATGCAAAGCACGTTGATCCAGTGAAACCAGCGGACGCTCGCGTCCCAGACTTTGTCTCCTTGATCACGTGACGGTGTGGCTCGATGGGTTTGTTGTTCGCTCGACATCGTAATTACATCCCGGGCGACAGTGAGCCAAAAATTTTCACTCGCTCCGTTTTGAGGTCTGCGGCGCTCAGCGGCAGGTAACCTCGTTCACCCTCTGCAATGATCGCCTGCCCCGCGGGCGACAGAACCAATTGCATGTAGTCGTAGAGCAGGGGGTCGCGGTCTTCGTTAAGCGGCTCGCGGAGATAGATATATAGGAAGCGATCTAGTGGATACTGGCCCTCGACAATATTCTTCGCCGTAACGGCGTGCGCCGGTTCCTCATCCCGCCTCGATACCGACAGGGACCTGACGGCCGGCGTCCTCCGGATGTAGGCAGCGAAACAGAGCGCGTCGCGATCTTGCGCAGCATAGTCAACAGCATCTGCAGATTGTCCGAAACCAGTCATGCCCGGGATGAACTCGAGATGACCGAGGCCGTGCCTCTTCAGGTACGTGGCCAGCGCGGTGTGCGGGGCCAGTCCACACGGCACGATCTTCCTGTCAGCCCATTCTCCGTCGAGTCCAAGCTGGCCCCAGTACTCGATCCTGCTTTTCTCGACGGACTGCGTGAATATGCGTTTTGCCTGTTCGAGTGAAATGCGTTGCAGCGGATTGCTCGAGTTGACAAAAAACGCCAGCGGACCGGACAACGCGTTGGGGCTCAGTGATGCGTGCGCGACGCGGACGGGGATCGGGTCGCGCCCGACCCGGGCACGAAATTCGGACAGGGCGGCATCGGAGAACTCTGCACCCATCGGGGCAAACGCGGAACTGCCGTTCGCAAGACCGGGCGGCGCGGTGCGTGTTCCCTTTAGCTGCAGATCGAATTCGATGTCGGGGTGGTTTTGTTGAAAATGCCTGTTGAGGGCTTCGAGCATGTCGACCATGTCGTTGTATCCGACAATCCGTACGCTGCCATCGTCGCTCAGATACGAATGGTCGACATGACTGCCGATCGTGCCGTCGGATGTCGCCAGGAACTCGAGTCGGGACTGCTGCCTTGCCAGGAAATCGTCGGGTAAGGGCACAAAACCGGCGGCATCATTTTCTATACAAGCCTGACCGGCCGGTTCGAGGACGAGCCGCAGGAAGTCGACCACCATCGATTTTCTTTTCGAGTCCAGGAGAGGCGCGACGGCAATGTAGATCTTGCGCGTCAACAAGTAGTCGAACGCGCGTACGCTGCCTGGTGATCCGGCAACCGCGGAGCCATCCGTTACCAGCGGAACACTGCGGGTACCCGCGGTGCTGAATCCGAATCCGCTGTATCCGATCCCGTGTTTGTCCTTGGCAGTCGCATCGACAATTTGCTGCAATGCGTGTTTATCTCCGTCGCCCGCAAACTGGTGAATCGAGTCGGCAAGGGGCGCACCGGCGTTCAACATTCGGCGCAGGTAGTTGACGATACCGGGCGGGTTACCGGTGTCGCGGAGATTCAGCATGCCATAGACATTGACGGGTGCTGACTGCCAGGCGCCGCGGAGTCCCAGATCTCCCCAGGTTAATGCCGTATCACCGGCGAACACCCGGTATAGCTGCGACCAGGTCAGTGACTCGATCGGATTCGACGCGTTGACATAGATCGCGATCGCGTGCGTCTTGCCGCGGTTGGCGAAACTGCCGCCGCCAACGGCGATCAGGGCGGGACGCGCGCTCAGAATGCGGCGAAAGTCTTGCGTTTCTGCCGGGAAGAATTCACGTGCGTACGGGCTGATGTCGGCCGCGCCATCGAGAATTGCCTGTGCGCCATCAGCGGACAGACCGGCCGCGAACTGAACCGAAGCGCCCGGGAATCGCTTTTCGTACACGGACGTCCAGCAGGCCATCAGCGACTCCATGCTGTCCGCCCCGACGGCGCGCAAGGTCATCCCGGCATGGCGATCGGCCGTCGGACCGATCGCCTGTGCAACAGGCATGCAGGCGAGCAGCAATAATACGGGCAAAAAAGACCCGGGCCGGTTGGCCCGGGTCCTGCGGGGCGACACCTCGTTAGTCAAATTGCTTGAACAGGGAGAATGTGACGGTTGCCGGTACGCCGGGGACGATGTTGGTATTCCGGGTCGAGCTGACGTAGTACTCCTCGTCCGTGATGTTGCTGAACTTCACCGTGGCATCAAACGCATCGCCGGTGTAGTAGATTCCGAGGTCGACCAGCGTATAGTCGGGCAGCTCCAGTCGAGTTGACTGGTCGCCGCTGCTTGCGAAAGCCGATCCGTAGCGATCACCGGCATGGTTGATACCAACACCAACTCCCCAGGCCTCGTTGATCTGGAATCGGTTCCAGATGCTCACGGTATTTTCGGGCGCACCCAACAAGGTCTGGCCGATCCGGTTGGAATTGACGTCGGCTTCGACTTCGGCAGTGACATTGGCCCACGCGAAGATCAGGTTCCAGTTCTCGTTGATGGCCGTATCGACCTCGACTTCGAAACCATCACTCTTGTCTTCGCCGATGAAGTCGAAGATCGCAGTGCCGTCCGGCTGATCCTGCCCGGTGTCCTGCGCGACGTCATCGCGCGTGATTGAAAACACGGAAACTGTGGCAGTACCCCGATCGAAGTCCATCTTGACGCCCGCCTCCAACTGCTGGCCCCTCTCCGGCTTGGTGATCGGGTTGCCGTTCGAGTCTTCACGGCCCCATGTCGGCGGGTCGAAAGACTCCGCATAGCTGGCATAGATCGACCATCGGTCGTCTGGCTGGTAGACCAGGCCGAGCATCGTCGACACGTCGTCTCCGTTTGCCTCCCGGCCCCGGAAGAAGACTGGCGTCGGGAACGCAGGCCTGTACTCGATCTCCGATGTATCGAATTCCTCGTAGCGCGCACCGATGACGGCCTTCCAGTTTTCAGATAGCGTCACGAAGTCCCGGAAGTAAACAGCGACCGAGTCGAAGTCGCGGAAACGGTCGTTGTCCGAGACGTTGCGATCAGCATTCGGAACGCCTTGGCCATAAACAGGATTGAGGACGTCGATATCGAGGGTCGGATTACCGTTGTCGAAATTGATGCGCGTGAACTGTGACGTTTCTTTGCCGACATTCAGGCCGAATGACAGATCATGCTCGATGCCGCCGCCCTGCAGCTGCCAGTTCAGGCTGGTATCGACGAAGTCGTACGTCCGCTCATTGGCCTGGTTGCGATCCCGGCGACGCAGCGTGTCCTCGTCACGGAAGCTCGAGTTCTCATAGCCCCGTGCGAAGTCTTCGTGCCAGACGTAGCGATAGTTCAGCTTCCAGGAGAATGTGTCTGAGAATGCGTGGTCGATCTCAAGGCCGCCGACCCAGCCTGTTTCCGGCTGCTCGTCGTTCGGTTCCTGGTAGCGCGTCGTCAAGTCGGCGGCGTTGCTGATGTCGTTGCCGAAGGCCACCAGGTAGTTGTCCAGCGCGTGATCTTCGTCGCGATACTCGGCGAAAACAGTCGCCCGGGTCCTGTCGCTGACGACCCAGGTCAGCGATGGAACGATATAAAAGCTGTCGGAGAAACCATTGTCGCGGTAAGTGTTCGCGTCCTCGTATTCTGCGATCAGGCGATAAAGAAACCGCCCGTCATCGGTGAGCGGGCCGGTCGTGTCTACCGAAGCAATGAAACCCGTTGTGTCGCCGATTGAAGCATCGGCGCCGTAAGTGCCGTCAGCCCGGAAACGTACCCCCGTGCTCCGCGTTTCCTCAGGCCGCTTCGTAACTATGTTGATGAACCCGCCCGGTTGAATTTGTCCGTACAGTACCGCTGCTGGTCCCTTGACGACTTCGATGCGCTCTGCATTCACAGTCGGCGGCGAACCGAATCGCACTGACAGGCCGGGCAGGCCGTCGGTCAGAAGAACGTTCCTGTCGTTGGCCGTCGACCGGTAACCGCGAATCGATACGTCGTAACCCGTTGGACCGGATTTCTGCACGCCTGCCATGTAGTTGTACAGATCGGCAATCCGCGTGGTCTCGATCGCGTCCATGAATTCTCGCGTGTAACCCGCAACGGTGAACGGGACATCGCGCAACGGCACATCCGATTTCAGGGCGCTCTGTCCTGTCTCGGCAATGAACTGCCCGGTTACGACAATTTCGTCAATTTCTGAGTCGTCCGCGTCGGAATTTTGTGCGCTGGCATTCAGGGACAGCGAGCACAGCCCGACAATCAGCGTCGCTGCAACGATTCTGAGCTTGAAGATTTTCATTTGGAACCCCCCTGGTTTCATGACTTTCGTCTTGCGATCCCACGCAGGCAGCTCTTTTGCGCTTCGCATGACTTGTATGCCACGTTATTCTTCCACCGGCGGCCGCATGAGACCATCCGTCATAAGCGCGACAGCACAGACTCTGCGCCGGTTAAGGCCTCAGTCGGCGTTTTCTACGGGAAATGACGTTGAATACGTCATATGGCCGATGCCTAATGCCTTGAAATATCGGGAGGTTGCTTAGGCAGGCGGTGCTTCCGACGCCTCGAGTTCCATAGATTCGATGATGTCTTCAATGAAATAGGCAGCGAGTTCGAAGCGGCCCTCGAGGCCGGCCTTCTTGTAAATTGCCTGAGCCTGCTGACGGACGGTCCTCTCGCTCGTGCCGCGGGCATCCGCAATGTCCTTCAGCTTCAGGCCTTTCAACAGGAGCAATGCGATCTCTCGCTCCGCATCCGTGAGATTCCAGTTGTTGAATTCGAGCGCGATGTGGTCGTGGATGTTGCTCAACGCACGTTCGAGTTCCTCGGTGTGTAGCATCGCCTTGCCCGTGGCTTTCTCGTAGGCCTCCTTCAGACCCTGCTCCCGACGCCTGGCGACGTGTCGCTGAACCAGCAGGCCAATGATCAGGAGCGCAGACACGACCGCCAGTCCCAGTGCCCAGGCGTAGCGGCGCATCAGCACGCCTTGAACGACACCAACATCAGCGGGTTCGCCGTCCGTCATCAGGCGCAGGTCCTCGGCCACTCCCTCTTGTTCTGCGGCAACAAACTCGACAAATGCCTGCCCAGGCAGGTACGCATCGAGCCAGTGATTGCGGACAAGCTGCGCCTGCCACTCCTGGCTTTCTGCCATACGCCCGATGACAGAAGAGAGGACTTCGACTTCCTCCCGGTCGAGTCCCGGAGGTGCAAATACGCCGCGCCAGTTCAGCCGCTCCACCTTGATACCGAGATCGATAAGTCTCGGTGCGTCTACTTTGGCAGGGCTCTCTTCGTTCAATACGCCGAGTACCCTGAGGCTGCCATTTTTTACTCGCTGCTCGAACTCGCTGTAACCGCTGATGCCCGCCATGAATCGCCCGGATGCAAGCGCCGAACTGACCGCACCGCCTCCAGGCAAGCCGGTGTAATTGAGTCGTGATGGCGGGACGCTCAGCCCCCGCGCGATCTCGTGCAGATTGATCTCATCTGCTCCGGCCCGGGATCCGCCCACCCAGGTTATGGACTGAGGTGCCGACAACATCGTCTCAATGAGGTCGTCAGCAGTTCTGAACTGGGAGTCGACGGGCACGGCAACGACAGCGTTGTCGAACGTCAGTCTCGCGAGCGGATTTGTGTCGAGCAGCGATACGGCCGCACGGTTCTGAATGACCGACCCGACGGTAAACAGCCCGCCGACGAACAACGCATTGCCGTCGCCCCGCCGCGCCGACATGAACTGCGCGAGACCAATGACGCCGCCGGCGCCCGGGCTGTATTCAATCTCTACGGAGCTAACCAAATCGGCCGCCTGCAGTGCGTCTGCCATCGCGCGTGCGGTCAGGTCCCAGCCACCGCTGCGCTCGGCCGGCACCATGATCGTCAGCGTTTCAAATTCAACGTCGGCGTGGGCGGTGGCGGAGAGGACAGCGATCAGTAAAGCCCCGAGCAAAGCCCGGAAGCCTGTTCCTGTGCAAGACGGAGGGCCTGATTCCATCAGCGCATTATATATCTTCCGTGCGCGCCTCTTCGTTGCGTTTCAGCACCCGCCATATCACGGGCAGCAGCAAGACAATCGCCGCGAGCACCCAGAGCGTCAGGGAGAGTGGGCTGGCAAACAGGATGCCGATGTCACCATCGGAAATCGACAGCGCTCTGCGGAGGTTGCGTTCCATCAACTCGGCAAGAACAAAGCCCAGGATGATCGGCCCCGTCGGAAAATCGAGTTTTCGAAGTATGTAGCCGAACACGCCAAGGACGACCATCAATACGAGGTCGAACGTCGAGCTATGAATGCCGTAGACACCGATGAAGCTGATCGTCGCAATCAATGGGACAAGCACCGCGTTGGGGATGCTTAGCAGGCGGGAGAACAGGCCGACCAGCGGCAGGTTCATGACCACAAGCAACACGTTGGCGATAAACAGCGATGCGATCAGGCCCCAGACGACATCCGGTTTCGTCTCGAAAAGGAGGGGACCCGGCGTGATGTTGTAGAGCGTCAACGCGCCGAGCATGACCGCAGTGGTGCCACTACCCGGCACGCCCAGCGTCAGCATCGGGATGAATGAGCCGCAGGCCGACGCATTGTTGGCTGCTTCCGGGGCAGCAACCCCGCGCACGTCGCCGTCGCCGAAAGTGCCCTCGGTGTCCGATATTCGCTTCTCTGTCGTATACGCAATCGCACTGGCGACGGTAGCACCGGCCCCGGGCAGGATACCGATTCCGAAGCCGAGAAATGCGGATCGCAACATCGTAAACGCCGAACTGGCGAGTTCCCTGGCATTGAACAGCAGTCTGCCCGTCAGCCGAACCGCGCCCTGACCGGCGTGGGTCTGCTCGAGCATGACCAGCATTTCGCTGATCGCAAAAAGGCCGATGACAACGACAATAAACTGAATACCGTCGCTGAGATGAAGGTTGCCGAACGTCAATCGGTAAACGCCCGTGCCGGAATCGATACCGATCAACGCAAGCGACATGCCGATGAAGCAGCCGAGCAACGCTTTCGCAGGCTTGCCGCCGAGCATTGCACCTAACGTCGCGACAGCGAAGACCATCAACGCAAAGTATTCAGCCGGGCCAAAACTCAGTGCCCAGTTCGACAGTATTGGCGCAAATAGCACGATGCCGATCGTGGAGATGAGCGCGCCAACGAACGAGGAAACAGCGGATATCGAGAGCGCGATTCCGGCTTTTCCTTTCAGTGCCAGCGGATGTCCGTCCACGGTTGTCATGACTGCGCCAGCATCGCCCGGCACGTTGAGAAGAATGGCGGAGATACGGCCTCCGTATTCGCATCCCATGTAGACGGAGGCAAGCAGAATCAGCGCCGACTCCGGCGGCAGGTGGAGTGCAAATGCCAGCGGCAGAAAAATCGCGACGCCATTGATCGGTCCGAGCCCGGGAAGCAGCCCGAGCACCGTGCCGATAAAGCAGCCGAACGAGGCCAGCAGCAGGTTCAGCGGCTGTATGGCGACCTGGAAGCCAGCGAGCAGATTCGAGATGTTCTCCATGCGAGTGCTCAGGTCCAGAGCCTGCCAAGCGGCAGACTGACCTCGAGTAACCTGTCAAAGACCAGGAAGCTGCCGACCGCCACCGCCACGGCGGTAATCGTGCTCATCTTCCATGTGCCACCAAAAATGCGGGAGACTGCGACGATCATCAATGCGGTCGCCAACGGGAAGCCGAGGGTTGCAAACAAGGCCGCGTAAGCCAGCAGTACACCGATCAGGGCGCTGCCTTTACCGAGCAACGCCAGGTTGAAGCGACCGGCCCCGTCGTCCGGGCGCGCAATCAGGATCAGGCAGCAGAGTGCCATCAGGGCGGCGAGCAGCAGCGGAAATGCCTTCGGGCCGACCGGATCGTAACTAAAGGGTACCGACAGGCGCCACATCTCGGCGGCGATAACGATGCACACCGCTAGCCAGGTTGTTGCAAATATTCGGTCGGTCATTGTGACGCAGCTCCGACAGGTTCTGTGTCGAAGCCAAATTCCCGTGCAAGAAGCCGGTACTGAACCATACGATCAGCAATCACTGCATCGAGCTTGGTGCCGGTGACAGCGTAAGGGAACATGCCGAATTCAACGCGCATCTCATCGAATCGCTTATCGGCCATCATTGTGTCGAACACCCGAACCCACCAGTCGAAATCCTCGTCCGACACATTGGGGCCAGTGTAGTAGCCACGGAGGATCGGCCAGGTGAGATCGTAGCCCTGTTCTATAGCGGTCGGGACCGCCTCGAATGGCGGCGGCAAACGTTCTTCGGACATCACGGCCAGCACTCGCAGGCGGCCGCCCTCGAGCATGCCGAGCACCTCGGAAATGTCGCCCGAATAGGCTTGTATATGCCCGCCGAGCAACGCTATCTGCGCCTCGCCACCCCCTTCGAAAGGCACGTAACGCATGGCGCGATAATCAATGTCGGCAGCGCGAGCGATGATGGCGCTCTTCATCCAGTCCTGGCTGCCGACCGTGCCGCCAGCGCCAAACACAATGGCCGAAGGGTCTTTTTTCAGAAAATTGATAAGGTCCCCGAGTGTCTGGAGAGGCGAGTCCATGCGTACGGCAAGCATGCCGTAGTCGATACCGCTCGCGGCAATCCAGCGCACGTCGTTTTCCGAGTATCGGCCAAACTTGCCTTGTGCGAGATTCAGCAAGGAGCCGCCGGAGAATGCCACGATCAGGTTAGAGTTATCCGGCTGCTGTGCGATCACTGAATTCATTGCGACGGCGCCGATACCGCCAGGTTGATAGGTGACTCGCATTGGCCTCGGCAATAGTTCAAGTTCGCGGAAGCCCTTTTGTGCCAGCTTGCAGGTCAGGTCGAAACCACCACCGGGTGCGGATGGCGCTATGCACTCCGGCCGGGCAGGCCCGGTATACGCCTTCTCTCCGCCTCCTTCGCCGCTGGAGTTATTGCCGCAAGAGCCCAGCATAATCGTGGCTACCAGGACCGACAGAACTCGGTACCGGTTATTGGAAGGCATCATGGTTTCCCGCCTTGCTCGACTAACGCCAAGCTAGCATTCGTCTGCGAACTCCGCAAAGGAATATAAATTGCCTGATCGAGTATCAGTTGCTGACCTTCGCGACTGAGTATGAAACGCAGAAATTCTTCAAGAACCGGATTCATCGGATCGTTCGGGCGCCTGTTGGTATTGAAATAGATCAGGCGGCTGAGCGGATAGGTCGCATCTGCCACGCGCTCGTAGCTCGGTTCAACGTAGCTACCGTCTGCGCCAGAGCTAGAAAGCGGCAGCATCTTCACGCCCTCGGTAATGTAGGCGAGGCCCGTATAGCCGATCCCCAACGGATCGTCCGCGACATTGCCCGATACCGAAAATGCCTTGTCGGAAAAGACTACGTCATCGCGCCACTCGCCGCGTGCGTCGTCTACGCTGAGCGAGCGCTGCCGCACGAACTCTTCGAATCCATTCCACGGCGCAACACCGTAAAGGTTCACCGGACGGTCCGCCCACTCGCCGGCAAGACCGAGATCACCCCAGGTCGTAATCGGGGTCCCGCCCCGATGCTGCGTACTCGAATAGAGGCGGTCGACCTCGTCGAAGCTCAGCCTGTCGAGCGGATTGTCCACGTGAACGAAAAAACCGATCGCGTCGAGAAAGCCATAGTGACGATAGGAGCCGCCCGAAATCGGTACCGACAGCGGCGGATAGCCATATTTCTCGTTGAACGAGCTGATATCGGTCGGTTTCAATTCTCGAGAGACGAAGACGAAATCGTAGCTGCCGTCGATGAGCTCCAGCATCCCGAGGCTGCCGGCGTACGGTGTGCCGATCTCGAACTTCGCGTTCGGATAGTATTCATTGAATGCCCTGATCCAGCTATGTACCAGTCCCGGCAAAGTATCCGATGCTCCGCCGATGAATGAGGCGCTGACGTTCGGATCGAGCTTCGCAACGAAGGGCTGTAGCGCCGGGTCGAGCGAGGGCTGCAGAAGCTCCGGACGTGGCAGCTTGCGGCCCACCTGCATGCCCCTCTGTTTTTCTTCTTCGCTTCGTCGGGGCAATTCGCCGGCTGGCGGTTGCAGCCACTCCACCATCGTGTCTTGCTGCACCGAGTTCGGCAATGAGGTTTTCTCGGGCAGACCTGTCGGCTCCGAGCAAGCCGCAATGAACAGCAATATCACCGCCGCGAACATCAGTCCTGATCGAATCATCTTGTCTTCCTGCTTTTCAGATGATGGCTGCTCATCATCAGCCAGAAAGC
>CAMYMR010000053.1:0-15345 GCA_947259285.1 uncultured Woeseiaceae bacterium
GATCTCGCCCGATGCCGTCGGCCTGCTGAACTCGAGTCTGATTCTCAACCTCAACGAACCCAATGTGCTCGGCGACGTGTCCTGGGTGGAGCCCGGAAAGTACGTCGGCATCTGGTGGGCGATGCACATCGGCAATCGGACGTGGGGTTCCGGCGAGGCTCACGGAGCGACAACCGCCGAGGCCAAGCGGTACATCGACTTTGCGGCCAGGCACGGCTTTGATGGCGTACTTGTAGAGGGGTGGAATACAGGCTGGGATGGCGACTGGTTCAACAACGGCGCCATCTTCAGTTTCACCCAGGCCTATGACGACTTCGACCCGCAGTCCGTCGCCGATTATGCGCGCGAGAACAACGTGCGGCTGGTCGGGCACCATGAAACGTCGGGACATATCAGCAACTACGAGGCGCAGATGGCAGGCGCGTACGACTTGTATGAATCGCTGGGCGTACGGCAGATCAAGACCGGTTACGTCGCCGATGGCGGGCAGATGCAGCGTGTTGATGAGAATGGTGTTACACATTTCGAATGGCACGACAGCCAGATTGCAGTAAATCACTTCGAGCGCGTGATCAGGGAAGCGGCAACGCGAAGAATCAGCATCAACACGCATGAACCGGTCAAGGCAACCGGGCTGCGTCGCACGTTCCCCAACTGGATCAGTCGGGAGGGTGCGCGAGGCCAGGAGTACAATGCGAACTGGTCGCAGCCGAATCCCCCGGAGCACAACGTGATGTTGGCGTACACGCGTTTACTGGGCGGCCCGATGGATTTCACGCCAGGCATATTTGACCTGCTGCACCAGGGGCCGGGTTCGGAATTTCGAGTGCAAAGCACGTTGATGCACCAGCTCGCCCTCTATGTGGTGCTGTACAGCCCGATTCAGATGGCTGCGGACCTGCCGGAGAACTATGAGCGCTATCCGGATGCGTTTCGGTTCATCGTCGACGTTCCGACGGATTGGGAGGAGAGCATCGCGATCGCCGGCGAGGTCGGCGATTACGTCGTATTTGCGCGCAAAGAGCGCGGCGGCGACGATTGGTACGTGGGTGCGATTACCGACGAAGAATCAAGGTTATTGCGAATACCTTTATCTTTCCTCGACGCGGATCAGAAATACGTCGCGACGATATATCGAGATGGCGATGACGCCAACTGGAAAGACAATCCCTACGACTACGTCATCGAGGAACGGGTCCTCGACCGCAAGCAATTCCATGAGTTGACGCTTGCCGCGGGGGGCGGTACGGCCATTCGACTCAGGCCCGCACAAGAGGCAGCAAGACAATGAAACAAAAGCCGCGATTAGGTTTCTGGCAAATCTGGAACATGTGTTTCGGGTTTCTCGGCATTCAATTCGGGTTCGCATTGCAGAATGCCAACGTCAGCCGAATCTTCCAGACGCTCGGTGCCGAGATCGACGACATACCGATACTCTGGGTGGCGGCTCCGCTGACCGGCCTGATTGTGCAGCCCATTATCGGCTACATGAGCGACCGTACATGGAATCGCCTGGGCAGGCGCCGGCCGTACTTCCTGTTCGGCGCAATATTCGCTTCGCTTGCGTTGTTCGTCATGCCGAATTCGCCTGCCCTGTGGGTTGCAGCGGGCATGCTCTGGATTATGGACGCCAGCATCAATGTCTCGATGGAGCCGTTCCGTGCGTTCGTCGGCGACATGCTTCCCGAAAAGCAGCGTACCGGCGGCTTCGCGATGCAGACTTTCTTTATCGGTGTCGGCGCCATCGTCGCGTCGGCGTTGCCGTGGATGATGACGAACTGGTTCGATATCAGTAACACGGCGGCACCGGGCGTGGTGCCGGACTCCGTCAAGTGGTCGTTCTACTTCGGTGGTGCCGTGTTTTTCCTGGCTGTCTTGTGGACCGTGCTTCGAACCCGGGAATATTCGCCGGAAGAACTCAAGGCGTTCGACGCGGCGCGTCCGCCGGAACATGTGGCTGACGAAAAGAAGCTGCGTGCCGCAAGCAAGTATCGAAATGGTGGCATCGTCTGGGCAGCGGTCGGCATTGCCGGATGGGCCTGGATTACCGCCAATGGTCTGGACAAGCAGCTTTACGTCCTTGCCGGCGGATTTGCGGTTTTCGGCGGGCTGCAGATCATCACCAGCGTGCTGCAGAACGGTGGCCACACGAAAAACGGCATGTACGAAATCATGCATGACCTGTTTCACATGCCGAAGGTCATGCGTCAACTGGCGGTAGTGCAGTTTTTCTCGTGGTTCGCGCTGTTCGCAATGTGGATCTACGGCACGGCCGCGGTAACGAGTCATCACTTCGGCACGACCGACGTGACGTCAGCGGCCTACAACGACGGCGCTGACTGGAATGGCGTCCTGTTTGCCGCGTACAACGGTTTCGCGGCGCTGGCGGCCATATCCATTCCGTTTCTTGCGAATCGCCTGGGTTGTCGCATAACGCACCTGATAAATCTTTCTCTCGGCGGTATCGGGCTTATCAGTTTCTATTTCATTAAGGATCCGCAGATGTTGATCGTGCCGATGATCGGTGTCGGCATTGCCTGGGCATCGATCCTGTCGCTGCCCTATGCGCTGCTCTCCAGTAACCTGCCCTCTCATAAGATGGGTGTCTACATGGGTATCTTCAATTTCTTCATTGTCATACCGCAGCTTGTGGCTGCCAGTGTACTCGGGCTGGTATTACGGGAATTCTTCGAACTCAAGACCATATTCGGGCTCGTCGTCGGTGGCGTCCTGATGATCGTCGCGGGCGCTGTTACCCTGCTCGTCGACAAGGAAGCGGAGCCGCAATGAAAACGAAATACCTCGGGCTACCGATCGTTGTGGCACTGTCGCTTGGCGGCTGCGCGCCGGTCGACCTCGTGCCGCCCGACCCGGCTCCGGTCGATTATTACGGAACGCTCGAACCGTTCGCCGCGGAAGCCGTGTACTTTATTGTGACCGACCGATTCGTTGACGGAGATTCTGCCAACAATTACCCGGAACAGGGTGGCGTGGAGCTGCGCACCTTTGATCGGCCGATTCGGCTCGCCGATTCGTCGCCGGCCAACATCGGCTACCTTGGCGGCGACTTCAAGGGCGTACTGGATAATGCCGGCTACATTGCCGACATGGGATTCACCGCGATCTGGCTGACGCCGATTGTCGATAATCCGGACGAAGCATTTACGGGCGGCAAAGCACCGGGCGAGGGGGGCTCGAACGACTACGGCAAGACTGGCTATCACGGCTACTGGGGTGTCAATTTCTTCGAGCTGGACGAGCACCTGCCGTCGGTCGGTCTCGACTATGCCGTACTCACGGAGCGCCTTCTGGCGGACCACAGCATCAAGACGGTCCTGGATATCGTCTGCAATCATGGGTCGCCATCCTTTTCGATGATTCACGATCAACCGAAGTACGGCGAGATTTATGACGCCAGTGGCGTGCTGGTCGCCGATCACGAAAACCTTCATCCTGGCGAGCTCGATCCGAACAATCCGCTGCACGCGTTTTATCGAAACGAACCGGATCTGGCCGAGCTGTCCGACATGGACTACGAGAACCCGGCGGTGCTTGACTACTTTGTGGCGGCGCACTCGAAATGGATCGATCAGGGTGCGGCGGCGATTCGTATCGATACGATCAAGCACATGCCTCATGCGTTCTGGAAAGCCTTTTCGGATCGGATTCGTGAGCAGCGCCCCGGCTTGTTCATGTTTGCGGAAGCCTGGTCCTATGACGCGGAATTTCTCGGCCAGTACACCTATCCGGAAAACGGTGCGATCAGCGTACTCGATTTCCCCGGAAGGGAGGCGATGGTCAGTGTTTTTGGCAAGAACAATGGTTCTTACAGCGATCTGTTGGACTATCTGCACCTCGATACCGGCATCTACAGAAACCCCTACGAGTTGATGACCTTTTACGACAACCACGACATGCGACGCATCGACGCGGATGACTCCGGGTTCATCGATGCCAACAACTGGCTGTTCACGAGCCGCGGCATCCCGGTCGTGTATTACGGCTCCGAGATCGGGTTTCGAGCGGGCACGGACCAGCATGCCGGCAACCGCGACTATTTTGGCGAAGACAATATCGAACGTGCCAAGACACACCCGATTCGCGCAGCGCTGGCCGAGATCGCGGCTATCCGCAAGGCGTCGATCGCACTGCAGCGCGGACTGCAGGTCAACCTCGCATTCGCTGAAGATGCCGCCGCCTTTCTTCGCGTGTACCAAAAGGACGAAATTCGCGAATCGGCACTCGTATTGCTTAACAAGGCCGATGAGGCGGCGGAATTCGAGGTTGGCGACTGGCTATTCCCGGGGGGGTGGCGCCGCGTTGGCAGCGACGAAACACTGTGGGTCGAAACATCGCAGACAGCCGGGTCAATAATCGTTCCGGCGCATGGCGTAAGCGTTTACCTGACGGACGCGGCGCCCGCGGGCGGCGATCTGATATCGGAGCTTCGGCGACTGCAAGAGACCGTCGCAAGGTAGGGTCCTGATACGCCTGGATCAGGATTTCGCCCCGCAGGATTCCCGGACGACCAGCCTGGGTGCCAACAGCCCGGATTGGACTGTTTTGCCTTCGATGAGGTTAACGATGCCCTCGACAAGCCGGGCGCCACCTATCTGTGCGTTTTGTTGAACCGTGGTCAAAGCCGGCGTCACGTATGCTGCAAGCGGCATGTCATCGAATCCGACGACGCTGACATCATGAGGTACGCGCAGGCCCGCCTCCTGCAATGCGCGCATCGCCCCGATTGCGATAAGGTCGGTTACCGCAAAAACAGCGTCAAATGACTCGCCACGTTCAAGGAGCCGTTGGACCGCTTCATAGCCCAGGCTCTCCGAGTTATCGGCTGGTACCCGCAGCTTGTCGATTGGCGCCTCGCCTGCTTCGCGCAGCGCTCTGACGTAGCCCGCATATCGTGCGGCGTGCTCGGGACTGCGGCGCGCCATGCGGCCAATGTATGCAATCCGTTTGCGACCAAGATCGATCAGGTGTCTTGTGGCCTGATAGCCGCCGTTCTCATTGTCGCAGCCGAATGAGCAACCGGGCTGGTCCATTACGAGCGGCCCCCAGATAACGAATCGCGTGTTCGCGGCCGCGAGCGCGGCAAGTTTTTCTCGGTACTCGGCGTAGTCGCCGTAGCCGAGCAGGATCAGTCCGTCGGCGCGATGACTGGCCTGGTATTGAATATGCCAGTCGTCGCTTATCTGCTGCAGGGATACCAGTACATCGTAGCCCAGCTTCGCGGCCGATCGCGTGATGTTGTCGAGCATCGACAGGAAGAACAGGTTCATCGTCGTATCGGTGCCGTCCGTGTCTTCGAACAACAGCAATGCCAGCGTGTTGCTCTGATGCGTTCGAAGTCCCGCGGCATTGCGATTCACGAAATAGTTGAGCTCGCGCGCAATTTTATGGATCCTGTTTCGCGTTTCTTCCCGCACCAGTGGAGAGTTCCGCAGCGCCCTGGAGACAGTCGCCTGCGATACGCCGGCGAGGTCGGCAATGTCGCGAGATGTCGGATTATCGACTTTCATCGTATTGGTTCGATCGAACGCTCCCCTTTAACGGTTATTTGTATCACAGTCAGCTGCGGATCGGATCAGTGGAAACCGATAGATACAGTCCGGGCAACCGGCGGTCGGCCAAGTCTAACGGTTGCTGCGATGGTGGGTCGAAAAACTAACTTGATGTATTCTTGACAGAAATCGACGCTCAGCGCGCCTTAATCGCGGCGCAGGTTGTCACGGGTCGCGTCGACCTGTCCCGATTACCGCCTCCGAACCGCACCAGGGCGCGTATTCCGCGGCTGGCCCGACACGCGCTCCCACGCGAACGGGCTCGCACTCCCTATCCTTCAGACGACATCGCCGACCGTGCGACGTTGCAATACGCAAGCACTCCTGCAAGGTAGAATCAAACCTCAACAACAAGACTCGCGGCAAGCGCCGCGATGTTCGCGGGATAATTGCTGACGCTTCAGGTCCCGCGTCGGATGACTATGTCGCTAATCTCGGAGTTAAGACGTCGTAAGGTCTTCAAGGCCGCCGCGTTCTATGCGGTCGGTGCATGGGGCGTGCTGCAGGCCGTTGATGTGCTGGGCGCACTCGCGGGCCTGCCCGACTGGACCCTGCGAGCCGTGCTCGTGGCGCTCGTTGCGGGCTTTCCCGTTGCGATATTGCTCAGCTGGGCCTTCAGGATTTCCGCATTCCGCATCATGCGCGAAGAGGAAGACCCGTTGATTACGATGTCTCCTGCAGCGGACAGCGATGGCTTGCCGCGGGCCGATGCCGGGAAGCGGAACCCCGTCGCCGTGGTCCCGTTCAGAAACCTGAGCGGTGAGGCGCGCAATAATTACCTTGCAGACGGGCTGACCCAGGAGGTGCTGGGCATTCTGACCGGGATCGGAGCGCTGCGCGTGCCGGAGCGTCATTCGGTCTGCTGCGGCGAAGACGGCAGAGCGGACTTGCAGGGCGTGGCGGCGACGCTGCCCGTCTCTCACGTATTGCAGGGTTCGGTGCAGCGAATCGACGACAGCCTCAAGGTCGACGCCGAGCTGATCGACGTCGTCAGCGGCGAGCGAGCCTGGTCGCAGGCCTACGATGGGGTGACGGGCGATCTCGTGCGAATCGCCTCCGAGCTGGCGGAGACCGCAGCTGCGGCTCTCGACGTTCCGATGGCCGGCCTTCGTCCCAAAAAACGCCGGCCGGCTTTCCACTCGGAGGCCAATATCGCCTACCTGAAGGGGCGCCATGCACTCAACCGGGCAACGGCAGCGGGCTGCTTCGAAGCCATAGAACACTTCGAAGTGGCGCTCGCCGCGGCGCCGACGATGGCGCGCGCCCACGCAGGGATCGCGAACGCATACGGGTGGCTTGCGAGCTACGGCGGGCTGTCGCCGGATGCCGGTTATCCGCGTGCACGCGACGCGGCCGGGAAGGCCCTCGCGCATGAACCCGACCTGGCCGAAGCGCACCTGGCGCTTGCACAGGTTCGGCTGCGATACGAGTGGGATTTTGCTGCGGCCGAAGAATCGTTTCGCCGCGCACTGCAATTCGAGCCCTCGAGCGCCGACGCGCACAATTCTTACGGTCACTTCCTGCAGATGGTGGGCAAACACGAGAAGGCTATCTCGATGCGGCGCGAGGCTGTGCGTCTGGATCCATTGTCGCGTAGCGCACACCGTGGCCTCGCCGACTCGGCGTTCTGCGCCGGCGCGCTGGATGAGGCGATCCGCGAACTGGAGACGATCGCCGAGTACAGTCCGGAATATCCGATCCACCACCTGATGGCGAGAATCGAGCTGCGGCGAGGTCGCCCCAGGGAAGCCCTGGATGTCATCCAACGTGCTGCGATGAACTGGCAGCGGCTGTACATTAGAGCGATCGCATATCACCGACTCGGCGATTCCGACTCCCATCGCAAAGCGCTCAAGGAACTCATCGACTCACACAGCCATGACGCCGGCCTGCAGATCGCCATCGTCTACGCCCAGGCTGGCGACATGGATAAAGCGTTTGAATGGCTCGAGAAAGCGTTTCAGCAGCGAGATCCCGGGCTCATCGAACTCGAATCCGACCCTGAGCTGGAACCGCTGCGCGGCGACGAGCGTTTCCGTTCAATGCGGGATCGCATCGGGTTTTGTTAGCCCGCGCTTACAGCGCGAAACCCGAACGGGATCAGTGCGAGCCTCGCCAGCTTCAAATGCTGTGCCGCAAACGGCAGGCCTACGATAGTGACCGCGAAGAGCGCGGCCAGAACGAGATGCAGTATGACGAGCTCGAGGCCCGGCAGCAGGATCCAGATGATATTCATGATCAGCGCAATCGCGCCGCCGGGCGGCTCTCGTTCGCGAATCTGACGGCCAAACGGAGCCGCACCCAATATCGATAGCTTGAAACACTGGACGCCAAAGGGAATCCCGATAATCGTCAGGCACAACAGGGCGGCACCGAGCAAGTAAGCGACTAAAACGATCCAGCCGCCGAGCACGAACCAGAGCAGATTGAGAAACAGATTCACCGTACCGGATTCAGGAATGCGTACCCATATACTGGCTATGCTATAGCGATCAGGAAACTTTGTAACTAAGGGCGTCTTTGCTGCGGCGCAGATTTTCGCTGGCCGTCTCGCCTCGTGTGAGTGCCAGTGCGACCTGGATGGCGTCCAGCAGCGCCAGCTGCGCAAGCCGGGAGCTCATGGGCGTGAAAACACTCGTGTCCTCGATGACCTTGCAAGGAAACAGCAATCCGGCTTCTTCGGCGATTTTCGAGTCACGGTTGGTCAGCGCAATGACCGTTGCGCCGCGTTCGCGCGCCAATCTGGCAGCGTTTGCCAGCTCCGGCCATCGGCCCGTGTGGGACAGCAGCACCAGCACGTCGTCCGGGTCGACGATAGCCGCAAACTGCAGAATCATCGTGGTGTCGCGAAGCGAGGTACAAGGAATACCGAGTCTGAAGAACTTGTGGCTGGCATCTCTGGCGACGTGACCGGATGCACCAAGGCCCGCGAAAGCGATCTGCCTGGCCGAGGACATCGCGTTCACCGCCTCGTCGATAGGCATTGACGAAAGCTGGGCGCGCATTTCAATAAGCGACTGGATGGATGCGTCCATGACTTTGATAACGGCGTCTGAGGTTGAATCATCGGGACCGACGTCACGATGTACAATGGCCGCCGGCCGGCTTAATGCCTCGGTCAGACGAATTGCGAGCTCGCGAAAGCCGCCGAGGCCGACGTGCCGACAGAAGCGGATGACGGTCGGTTCGCTGGTCTCACATTCACGGGCCAGTCGCGCGAGGGTTATGTTCGCAGCCTCTTTCGGATGGTCGAGGACCCATTGCCCCACCCGCCGCTCAGAGGGGCTAAGCCGGGGTAATGCATTATTTATCGTACGAAGCATGTAGTAAAATTACACAATAATTACGAAAGATTCACGCAATATTTGCGTTAATAGGTGCTAGACGTAGTAAAATTACAAGAATTTCACACAGAGCTCAGAGGAAGCCCTGATGGCTAAACTCATTCCGGTCGAGACCTTTGACCTGATTATCTTCGGCGGCACCGGCGACCTCGCCATGCGCAAGCTGCTGCCTGCGCTGTATCACCGTGACCGTGACGGCCAGGTGACGAGCGAGAGTCGTATTATCGCGGCGAGTCGAGGCGCTTTGACGCGCAAGAAATACCTGGCGACGGTAAAGGATGCGCTAAAGAAGAACCTCGGCGAAGGCGAATTTGATGAAGCGCACTGGAAGTCATTCAGCAAGCGCATTCATTACGTGCAAGCGGATGCATTCGAGCACGATAAATGGAGTGGGCTCGTCGACCTGCTGTCAGGCCATGAAGCGCATGTGCGTGTCGCCTACCTTGCAACGGCGCCTAGCCTGTTCGGGCCAATCGCCAACGGAATGCATAGCAACGGGCTGATTACCGATAACAGCCGCATTGTCCTGGAAAAACCGCTGGGCCGTGATTACAAATCGGCCTGCGAGATTAACAACGCCGTCGGTCAATGCTTTACCGAGAACCAGATTTATCGGATCGATCATTATCTTGGCAAGGAGACGGTGCAAAACCTGCTGGCGTTGCGCTTCGCCAATTCACTGTTTGAGCCGCTGTGGCGTCGCAATGCGATCGACAACGTACAGATCACCGTGGCTGAAGACCTTGGCGTCGAAGGCCGCGTCGAGTTCTACGATCGTGTCGGCGCGCTTCGCGATATGGTTCAGAACCACATGCTGCAGCTCGTTTGCCTGTTTGCCATGGAGCCACCGTCCAGCCTGCACCATGACGCCGTTCGTGACGAGAAGATCAAGGTACTGCGGGCACTGAAACCGATTTCCGCCGAAGAGGTTCGCGCCAGTTCCGTGCGCGGGCAGTACACGGCTGGCGCCATCCAAAGCAGCGCGGTGCCCGGATATATCGAGGAACGCGGTGGCGAGCCAAGCACGACGGAAACATTCGTTTCGCTCAGGCTCGAGATCGAGAACTGGCGATGGTCGAATGTGCCTTTTTATCTTCGCACCGGCAAACGCCTGCCCGCCAAGCACTCCGAGATTGTCGTTCAGTTCCAGGGCGTACCGCACTCGATATTCCCTGAGCAGAAATACGACGTAGCGCCTAACCTGTTGCGCATACGCCTGCAGCCCGACGAAGGCGTGGAGCTATCGGTCATGGCGAAAGAGCCCGGCCCGGGTGGTCTGAGACTGAGACCCGTGTCGCTTGACCTGAGTTTTGCCGAAACATTCGGTGTGCGGTATCCGGACGCCTACGAGCGTCTCCTGATGGAGGCTCTGCGTGGCAATCCGGCGTTGTTCATGCGCAGGGACGAGGTGGAAGCCGCCTGGAACTGGGTCGACGGCATTATTGACGGCTGGGCGACGACGGAGCAGAAAGTTGAGTCGTACGTTGCAGGGTCCTGGGGTCCGACGGCTTCTTCGCTGCTACTCGATCGCGACGGTCGAGAATGGCATTCGGATGAATAAACATGACTGAACATCATTTCGAAACACGGCTCGAGGCCTCGACGGAGGCAGCCAAACGGATGACCGAGTTGCTGGCTCACCGACTGGACCATCAAAGCAAGGCGTCAATTATTGTCAGTGGCGGTACCTCTCCACGCGACTGCATGGCCGAGCTCGCCAAAGCGCCGCTCGACTGGCAGCGGGTGCAAGTAACCCTCAGCGACGAGCGCTGGGTACCTCCCGATCACGAAGACAGCAACGAGAAGCTGGTGCGCCAAACGTTGCTGGTCGACCGGGCTTCATCCGCCCAGTTGTTGCCTGTTTACGCCGACGATGTGACGCCTGAGGAACGCTGTGACGTCCTGCAGGACCCCCTGCCGGTACTGCCGTTCTCCTGCTCGCTGATCGGCATGGGCACCGACGGGCATTTCGCCTCGCTTTTCCCGGATGCGGAACAGCTGGAGCTGGGGCTCGACGTCGAATGTGGCCGCTTATATATACCCGTCACGACCGCGGCGAGCCCGCACGCGCGAATCAGCATGACGCTGGCGGGCATTTCACGCAGCGACGAAGTCGTGCTGCTCTTCTTTGGCGAAGAAAAGTTACAGGTCTACGAGGAGGCCAAAGCGTCTGCCAATGGCTATCCGGTATCACGCCTGTTACGACAAAAGCGCGCTCCGGTAAGGCTTTTCTGGGCGCCATGATGGAGATCCTGGACAAGTGAACCCTGTTATCGAAGCCGTTACCGATCGCATCGTAAGTCGCAGCGCGCGAACCCGCGCCGATTATCTGGCACGAATGCACGCGGCGGCGACCGACGGTCCCACGCGTGGCGGACTGGCCTGCAGCAATCTGGCGCACGGTTTTGCCGCCTGCGGGAGCGAGGACAAGCAGGCGCTGAAGGGCAACGTCGTGCCGAATATCGGGATCGTCTCGGCCTATAACGACATGTTGAGTGCCCACCAGCCGTTCGAAACCTACCCGGCCCTGATCAGAAAAGCGGCCGCCCGACACGGTGCCGTCGCACAGTTTGCTGGCGGCGTTCCTGCGATGTGCGACGGCGTAACGCAGGGCACCGACAGCATGGACCTGTCGCTGTTCAGCCGGGACGTGATCGCGCTGTCGACCGCGGTATCGCTGTCGCACAACATGTTCGATGCGGCTCTATGCCTGGGGATCTGCGACAAGATCGTACCGGGCCTTTTGATCGGTGCGCTGTCATTCGGACATCTTCCCGTTGTATTCGTGCCTGCCGGGCCGATGGTGTCCGGCCTTGGAAACAAGGAAAAAGCACGCGTCCGGGAGCAATACGCGGCCGGCAAGATCGGTCGCAAGGAACTTCTCGAGGCCGAATCCGCGGCCTATCATGCGCCCGGCACCTGCACGTTTTACGGTACCGCCAATACCAACCAGATGCTCATGGAGTTCATGGGACTGCAGCTCCCCGGCGGCTCTTTCGTGAATCCAGGTACCGAGTTACGCGATCATCTGACCCAGGGCGCGGTGCAGACGGTGCTGGAAGCAACGAATCTTGGTAATGATTACCGGCCTCTCGCAGAGGTCCTCGACGAGAAGGCGATTGTCAACGGCATTGTCGGGTTGCTTGCAACCGGCGGTTCGACCAACCACACGATTCACCTGGTCGCCATCGCCGCCGCCGCAGGCATCCAGATCGACTGGCAGGATTTCTCGGAACTCTCGCAGGCGGTGCCGCAATTGTCGCGGGTCTATCCGAACGGTGCGGCGGACGTCAATCATTTTCACGCGGCCGGCGGGCTCGGTTTTCTGATTTCCGATCTGCTCGACAACGGACTGCTGCATGAGGATGTGAACACTATTCTCGGACCGGGGCTTAAGCATTTCTGCCGGGAACCAAAGATCGTAAATGGCAATCTCGAGTGGGCCGATGTTCAGGCAACCAGCCTGGACGCCGATATCCTGCGACCCTGCGCCAATCCGTTCAGCCCGGAGGGCGGCTTGCGTCTCGTAACCGGCAATCTCGGGCGTGCCATCGTCAAGATATCGGCCGTCGACGCCGCGCACCATTCCATCGAGGCGCCCGCACGCGTCTTCCATTCTCAACAGGCGTTTGTCGACGCGTTCAACAACGGCGAGCTTGAGCGGGACTTCGTGGCCGTCGTTCGTTATCAGGGCCCGTGTGCCAACGGCATGCCGGAGCTGCACAAGCTGACACCGTATCTCGGCGTACTAACCGCGGTTTCAAGGTTGCGCTGGTCACCGACGGCCGCATGTCCGGTGCATCCGGCAAAGTACTATCGGCGATACATGTCACGCCGGAAGCGATCGATGGTGGCCCGGTCGCCAGGATACGGGACGGCGATGTGATCAGCATTGATGCCGAAAACGGCGTACTCAGCTGTATCGATGACGGTGATTTCGAGTCACGAGCGACACCGGCATTCGAGTGCGATCGCCAGGTGGGCATGGGCCGTGAACTGTTTGCCGCGTTCCGCGAAAGGGCCGGTGGCGCGGAGCAGGGCGCCAGCCTGTTCGGCGTTCGCTGAAGGCGCGTCGAACGAAGATGCAGCTAACCTCGGCGTATGAGAGCATATTCACACGGCCGCGCGCCGGATCGTCACTACGGGAAGCCAGGGCATGAACGAACGCTGCTTGTTGATCGGTGACATTGGCGGCACCAATGCACGCTTTGCCCTGGCAACGCCGGACAGGCCCGGTTTTCATGGTGTCCTCGAGCTCCAATGCGAGGACTTCGCATCGGCCGATGACGCAATCGGCCACTACCTCGCGGTAACGAAGGCAGAGACGCCAGATGCCGTTTGCCTGGCAGCGGCCGGGCCCGTCATCGACGAGACCGTCAAGATTACGAACAACCACTGGGATATCTCCGCCGCCGATACCCGCAAGGACTTCGGCATCGATGCGGTCCGACTGCTGAATGATTTTACGGCAATCGCGTATTCGATCCCCCTGCTCACCAAGGCTGAGGTGTGCTCGATAGGACCGGACGACCGTCAGTCCTTACCCAAAGAGAATTTCGATGTTGCGATCCTGGGTCCTGGAACGGGCCTCGGCGTTGCCGGCCTTTGTCGCCGCGGCAATACACTTGTTCCGATTACCGGCGAAGGCGGCCACGTTGGTTTTGCGCCTGAGACCGCTCTGCAGGTCGAGATACTCAAAGTCCTGCGCGACAGGTTCGATCGGGTTTCAGCCGAGCGGGTGATCGCCGGCTCTGGCCTGGAGAATATTCACCGGGCCCTGCGGATAATCCGCGGGGAATCCGGCCCGAGGCTGTCTGCCGCACAGATCTTTGCGGAGCGTGGCCCAGGCAACCTCGCCGATGAGGCGGTCGATGTGTTCTTCGAGTTGCTTGGGCAGGTTGCGGGCGACGTGGCGTTGACGCTCGGCGCCGTCGACGGCGTCTATATAGCCGGGGGCATTGCGAAACGCTACCCGGAGCTGTTGGAAAAAAGTCGGTTTCGCCGTGCCTTCGAAGGCAAGGGCCGGCGCCGCGCATTGATGGAGCAAACTCCGACGCGGCTGATCACCTACGACCAGCCCGGGCTACTGGGTGCCGCCTACTGCGTGCTGGAACTTTCCTCGTAGTCGCCTCGCTCTGTTCGGGGTGTCGCGGTGATGCCCTCTGTATGCCGTGGGAACTCATCCGCGTCAATCGTCTCCAGGTAGCCGTGCCAGGCCGCGTAACCGATCAGCGGAATAATGGGGATGAGTCCCACAAACGCGGTAGCGACGCCGAGCAGCAGGAGCACCACGATGATCGTCAACCAGACAACCATCGCAAACTTGTTGCGTAGAACTGCATTGATCGACGTAACGATTGCCGTAACGCTGTCGACATCGCGATGCATGATCATAGGCAGTGAAAAAGCACTGGCAGAGAATGTAACGGCGGCAAATACTGCGCCGATCATGGAGCCGAACCCCAGGTATCGTGCCAGTTCGGCGGCGGTTGCTTCGCCTTCGGTCGGGAAGAACACGGTCACCATTACCGCCGAGCGCGCCCATATCAGGAAAACAACCAGCAGGGCGAGCGCAAAAATCATCTCGTTACCGACGTGACGCTTGAACGCGGCACGAATACTGCGTGCCATCAACGGCTGCTGGCCACGCTCCAGCTGCGCGCTAATCGCGTAGAGCCCGATGCAGGTCAGCGGTGCCAGGAAGACGAACCCTCCTATCATCGCAAACATGATCCACTGGCTACCGCGAAACCAGGCCAGAAGACTGACGACTGCAATCAGGACAGCGACAACCAGGCCGTACGCCAGGCTCTGTTGGGGCGCGAGTATCAGGTCAGATACGCCGCGCTTCACCCAGCGAAAAGGCGCCCATGGCGAAAGTTCCCTGCAGGGCGCAACAAACGGTAGCTCGTCGCGATTGATCTCGGATTGATCGGTGTCCGTCATCGCTCATCCCCCCAGTGATGCGCGTAGCACAGCAATAATCGTGTATTTGCGCGGACCTCGCAACCGGCCGTCAGTCGGGATCGGGCACCAGTTCCTCGTAGAGCGCGATCGTCTTCAGCACCGTATCCTCATTGCGGAAATCGGTGGCAATGCGCTCGCGAGCCGCGTCGCCCATGCGGCGTCGCAGCTCCGGATCTCGAAACAGCTTTTCGATTGCGTCGGCAATAGACCGGGCATCTCGCGGCGGCACGACGAATCCCGACACGCCGTCGACAACCAGCTCGGGGCTGCCGCCACTGTCCGTGACGATGGGAGGAACACGATACGCCATCGCTTCGATCACCGAGCGTGCCAGCCCTTCGCGCTTCGTTGAAGGCAGGCAGAAGACATCACAGGCAGCGCTGATTGCTGGCGCGTCGGTGCGAAAGCCGGACCGGTGGATACGCTCGCTCACGCGGCTGCTCTCGATCCGGCGGCTGAGCTTG
>CAMYMR010000053.1:15419-30556 GCA_947259285.1 uncultured Woeseiaceae bacterium
TGTGTCCTTTGTGAATCGTCACAGGACGCGTCGGCGGCATGCGCAAAAAGGCCGGCCGCATCTGCAAGAAATGACGTCGAATCGCATCGGCCACGCAGACAATGCGGTCGATACGTGGATTCAGGTAGCGCATCCACGACATAGGGTCGAGGAAGCCGACCGCACCAACGATACCCCGGTAACAGACGATCTTGACCGGTAGACCCTTGCAGGCCCGCAACCCGTTGCTAACCGCCTTGTTATTGAAGGTGTGCATGATGTGGTAGCGGCCCCTGATGAGTTCCGCGCGCAGCGCTGCGATGCCGGCCTTGTCGAAGTTCTTGAGCAGCCGAATATCCACTGTTGGCACACCGGCTTCGCGCAGGACCCGGTTATTGGGGTGATCAGAAGGGCAGACGACGGTTATGTCGATGCCGGCCTCGCGCATGCCAATGAAGCTGGCAATCGTGGGACGGTCGGCGCTTTCCGTGACGCACAGTGCACGTATGGCCATACGGCACCCCTAGCCGGAGTAGGCGGGGTTTTCGAGAATGCGAACAGCTACCTGCTGGCCGGTGACCGAGAATGCGACGTACTCGTAGCGAACCCCGGTCCGCCCGACGAACTCCTGGAAGGCGCGAAACTCATGCTGTTGCCACCGATGGAAGTTGTAGTACTCATCAAATAATACGATTGCTCCCGGCTGCAGTCGGCTACCGAGGGCCTCGAAAATGGTGACTGTCGACGAGTAAAGATCACAGTCGACATGCAGGAACGCTACGGGATCGGCATGTGTTTCCAGGAACCCGGGCAGTGTTGCGTCGAAATAGCCGACATGAAACTGCACGTTGTCGGGCACTTTCGGCATTTTGTTCTGCGCAAACGCGCCGATCGGATTGCCATTCCAGTGCTCCTGGATTCCTTCGAACGAATCGAAGCCGTGTACCGTCGCCGCCACCTTCGGTGCAATCCAGCGCATGGACTTGCCGCGCCCTACGCCAAACTCCAGCGTCAGGCCAACCTTGTCGACGCAGCTGAGAGCGTACTCGACCAGCGCACGGTGCTTCTCGAAATAAGGCGCATCGACCATGTTCGCCTTGATGTATTCCAGCGTACTCTTCTTGGCCTCCAGGTTCATATCGACCAGCAGGTTGGACGCATAGTGTTTGAGCATGAAACGGCGAAACAGGAATTCGCTCAATGTTCGCTTGAATAATGGCATCGAGGGACTCAACGCAGTAAGCAGACGGCGGGCAAAGTATCACAAGCTTGGGTCGCGTGCCCCTGGTTTTGTCCGGGGCCGTCGCCCGGCGGGACAAAAACGCGCGCAGCCTGAGACTGCGCGCGCTTTCGTATTACGGCGGGCGAGCTAGGCTGCCCGCCCTGATTGTGAACCTTTGTCTAGCGTTCGATGATCCGCAAGACGACGCGGCGATTCTGCGCCTTGCCCTCTCTTGTACCGTTATCGGCGATCGGCTCAGCTTCGCCGTAGCCACGCACCGTCATGCGGTTTTCCGCGATGCCGTTAGAGGCCAGGTAGTCACGCACCGTAGTCGCACGGCGTGCCGACAGACCCTCGTTGTACTCGGCGGATCCATCGCTGTCGGTATGTCCGGCGACCTCGAAAGTAATCGTCGGATTCTTCTTCAGCGTCGCAACGGCGTCATCGAGCACATTCGTCGCGCCGGGCTGCAGCCGGTCCGAGTTGCTCTCGAAGTTAACACCCGGAAGCCGGATTACGTCCTTGATCTCGCAGCCCTTAATGTCGACCTGCACGCCGGGAGCGCTGTCCGGGCATTCATCCAGGCGATCGACCACCCCGTCGTTATCACCATCGAGTTCGCAACCATCAGCGCCGACTTTCGCGCCGCTGACCGTATTCGGGCATTTGTCCTTGTCATCGGTTACGCCGTCGCCGTCGCTGTCCATCGGGCAACCATCGGAATCGACCGAAACGCCTCTGGGCGTGCCCGGACATTTGTCCATCGAGTCTTTGACGCCGTCGCCGTCGCTGTCGACTTCGCAGCCATACGCGTCAACACGCGTGCCTGCAGGCGTATTCGGGCAGCGATCGATGCCGTCGGCCACGCCGTCGCCGTCGGAGTCCACAAATTTCGGCGTGCCTGCGCCGAAGGGAATCTGGAAGCCCACGCTAAAAAGATGGTCCTGCCGGTTACGATCGTCAGAAGCCCGGTCAAAGCGCACCTTCCACTCACCGCGGAGCGCGATATTGGAATCGAACATATCGAGCAAGAAACCAGCTCCGCCGGTATACATCGCACCTTCCTGCTCCTCTAAGCCCGCTACGTCCAGGTTCATGTACCCCGCGCCGATATGTATATACGGGCTAAAACGCTCGGCTCGGCGAAATACTCGCTGCAGCTCCAGACCGGCCGCGAGCTGTTCCTGATCGGGCAAAGGCTCATCGCCGTCGGGCCAGTAGGCTGAGAAGACTGCCTCGATATTGTAGGCATCATTCAACACGTAGCCGAAGCCAAATTGACCGCCCGTAATGTCGTCCTCGACGCCGCGGTCCTTGTCATCGTCGACGTAGGAACCCATTGCAGAAAAATAGCCTTGTCCAGGCTCTGCCTCTGCGAAAGCGTTGCTGGTGGCAAGCAGACCGAATACGATCGCCGTGACAACGCATGTAAGAATTCTCATAACAATTAGCTCCGTAGTGTTTGTCCCCGATATCGACGTAAACTACGGCGATGTCGGTCCTAATCAAACCGGCTGCAAAATCAGCCGAGCGCGAACGCGCCAAAGACACCGCCCCCGCACTGTGCGCCGGATTCTACCATCAGCGCGACGCGGATGCGCAAACATAGGTATATTCCCAAATACACCCTGGCAATCATCGACACAGGTGGCGGTTAGATCGACGCCATTCGATGCCTTGCCGGTGACTCTTTGAAGGTCGGGCCGAGGCTGTGGGGCAGTCAGGATAAAAACCGCCTGACATCGCACACCGAGAAAGGTCCCGGTAGCGGTGAGTTGCGAATAAAACAATGATATAACGACACACGCATACGAAACAGGAGACAATAACGATGAGTGTTGCAAAGACATCCGAAATCACCGCCGCCTCTTCGAAGAGTTTTGAAGACGCGATTCGTCAGGGTATTCGCAAAATGAGTAAATCCGTGGACAATATCGAAGGAGCCTGGGTCAAGGAGCAAAAGGTCGTCGTTGACGACGGCGAGGTGGCCGAATACCGGGTAACGATGAAAGTGACGTTCATCGTCAAGTAATTTTAGCAAGTGCTCAATAATAGAATAATCAGCAGGTCGATAATCACAACGATCTTTTAAGGAGAAGAAGATGCCAGGAAAGTTCGAAGTCTATAAAGACAAAGCGGGTGAGTTTCGCTTCCGCCTCAAAGCCGCCAACGGTCAAAACATTCTCAGCAGTGAGGGTTACAAAGCAAAGACGAGCTGCCTGAATGGGGTCGAGTCGGTCAAGAAGAATTCTCAAAACCCGGATCGCTTTGTCAAGAAGACGACGCCTTCCGGGAAATTCCGCTTCAACGTAACCGCCTCCAACGGTCAAGTCGTTGGTACCAGCCAGAGCTATGCGTCTGAGTCGGGATGCAACAACGGCATGAAGAGTGTCGCCGAGTGTGCGGCAAGAGCGAGTACCGACGATCAGACCTG
This sequence comes from uncultured Woeseiaceae bacterium, assembly GCA_947259285.1. Taxonomy (GTDB): domain Bacteria; phylum Pseudomonadota; class Gammaproteobacteria; order Steroidobacterales; family Woeseiaceae; genus UBA1847. Next base: position 19,055 of record CAMYMR010000053.1, read on the forward strand.
AGGCCTGAGCTTCAGGCGCCGGCGACGCCCCTCGAGCTTGCCTGGCCGAGGGCGTCGTCCGGTCTCCTTAAAGACCCCGCTGCCGTCGGCGTCGACTTAACAATAAGCATTTTTTAGTCCGGATCTTCCGTCAACGGATTTCCTGCCTGCCCGTTTTTAGTACTGAAACGACACTATTGGTAGGGACACTGGGAGATTGATCATGGATTCACGAAAACTGACGTATTCAATTGTTGCCACATTACTGCTGTCATCAGCGGTAGTGGCGGACCCAGGCGACAGGGTTGAACAGCGCCTGGACGATCGCGGCGATCGAATCGAGAACCGCCTGGACAATAAGGGCGACCGCGTTGACCGTCGCCTAGACAACAAAGGCGACCGCATCGATGAACGACTTGATCGGAAATCGGATCGGGCAGCCGACGCCGGGCGCGATCGATTGTCCGAGCGACTGGACCGCAAAGGCGACCGCATAGACGGCAGGCTGGATCGAAAAGGCGATCGCATCGATCAACGGCTCGACAACAAGGGCGAGCGTGTTGATCGACGCCTCGACCGTCGAGGCCAGCAGTTAAACAAGCGTGTCAATCGTCGCCAGCATCGCCGCAACGCGACGTGAAGCAAAAATAAAACGGGCCGGCGGTGATGTCACCGCCGGCTTTTTTTTGCGCGCATGAGCATGCTTCGCTAGGCTTCGCGGACGACATACTTGAACCAGGTCCGGAATTCATGCCAAAGCGCAGTTGGTCGATCGACTCGCTCGTACTTATCTTTTCGTTCATCGTCGTAGCACAGCTGTTGTCTTATGCGATTCCGCACGGCAGTTTCGACCGCGTTCCGGTGCCCGATGAGCCGAGCCGAAGCGTCGTCGTTGCCGGAACCTAACTGAACGCGATCTTCCTCGGCATCGGCCTGCTGGCGGCCGCTATCTCGCGTATCCCGGCCGGCGAGACCAGCCGGGTATTTATCGAGGGTGCGGCGGCCATGACGCCTGCAGCACTGCTGGTTGGATTTGCGCGTACCATCGAGGTTGTCCTTTCCGACGGACAGATCATCGATACCATCGTTTACTCAATCGCAGGCCTGCTCGAAGGTCTGCCCGCGGAAGCGTCGGCGATCGGCATGCTTCTCGTACAGACGATATGCAATTTGGTGAAGATGTTTCTTTTGGCCGGCGTCTTCCTGGTGCTTTCGATGCACATCGGGCCCGCGTTTGGATTCCGAGCCTGAATAGACTCAAACGCGACGATACCAGGTAACGTGATCGGATCCGGTATCGGCCGCCATGTCGCCGCGCTCGCAGAGGTAGTTCAGGTGGGAGATCGCCTCGCCGGTCGCCATGATGCGGTTGTTATCGTCGATCGCAGTACTGTAAAGCGATGCGAACAGGTCGGTAACACGCATCGGCTGCCCGCAGGCCGTAAGGAGCGTGTCCAGCCGATCCTGGTGGTCCTGCGCCAGCTGCCGCAGACGATGATGCGCACCCCGGAATGGCTTGCCATGCGCCGGCAGTACCAGCACGTCACTCGGCAGTCGCCGCTCGAGTTTCTCGAGCGACAGGAACCAGTCCCTGAGCGGGTTTGCCAGGGGTTCGGTCGGCCAGACGCTCACGTTCGATGAAATGGTGGGCAGCAGCTGATCACCGGCAATCAGGATGTTCTGCTCCTCATTATATAGACAGGCGTGTTCCGGAGAATGGCCGCTGCCGACAATCACCTCCCAACGAGCTCCCCCAAAATCCAGGACGTCGCCATCCGACATCCGTTTGAACGCTTCGGGAAGCGGGTGTACGAGCTTGCCGAACATACCGAAGCGGCTCTTGTACGATTCCACCTGCTCGTCGGTAAAACCGGCGCCAGTGTAAAATCGTACGCCCTCGTCCGGGGCGCTGCGTCCGGTGTCGGCGATGAGGATCCTGCATAACATGTACTCGTCGCGTGTCATCCAAAGGTCGACGTCGAAATGATGAACGAGCCACCCCGCGCAGCCAACATGATCCGGGTGCAGGTGGGTCGCGACAATGTGACTTGCAGGGTCGCCATTCATCGCGCCCGAAAATGTGTCGCGCCAGACGCCGCGGCTGGTCTTGGTATCGACGCCGGTATCGATAATGACCCAGCCGGCGCGATCGCGCAGCAGCCACAGGTTGATGTGCTTCAGGGAAAACGGTAGCGGCATGCGCAGCCAGACGATGTCGTCGGCCACCGGCATAGTCTCGCCCTCGTCAGGCCGCGTATCGAACTCGTAGCGGATTTCGGTCATAGCGGCATGTTCGCATGCCTGAGCCGGGATCCCTAGGCCGCCCTGCGGATCTCGCCGAGCAAATCGCTTACGGCCGTTTCGATCGCAGCCCGAACATCGCTAACAGACGCCTCCTTGACGGGACCGTAGCCCCGGATATCCAGGTAACGGCGAACAATCGCGCTGATTTCCGCAAGGTTCTGTGGGCGCGCTACTTGCAGCAGTTCGTCGACCCGGCTTTCGAATTCGCTGATCAGCGCGCGCTCCATACGCCGTTCAGCCGTCTTGCCGAACACGTCGAACGCCGTACCGCGCAGGCGACGCATTTTTGCGAGCAGTCGAAAAACAGGCAGTATCCATGCGCCAAATTCCTTCTTCAGAGGCCGGCCTCGTGCGTCGACACCCGAGTTCAGAATCGGCGGCGCAAGGTGGAAGCGCAGCCTGGCCTTATTGCCAAAGTCATGCCGTACAGCGTCGAGAAATTCTGCACGGCTGTGCAGTCGCGCGACTTCGTACTCGTCCTTGTAACTCAGGAGCCTGAAGTAGCTCCTGGCGACCGCTTCCGTCAGTTCGGTATCGTCGGACAGGCCGGCTTCAACGGCACGCGTCCTTTCGACCAGCGATTCGAATCGTTCGGCCAGCGCTTCATCCTGATAGTCCACGAGGAAGTTGCGCCGCAATGCGAGCATCCCGTCCAGCGCTGCCGTGACTTCGGATTCGGCGTTGCCGGGGGGGTTGCTGAGGGCTTCCGGATTCACTACGGCAATTCTTCCCAAATTGAACGCTTTGATGTTCGCCTCGATCTTGATGCCGTTCAATTCGATGGCACGCAGCAGCGCCTTCAGCGATACAGGAACCAGGCCAAGCTGCCACGCGCTGCCGAGCAGCAGCACGTTTGCATAGATCGTGTCGCCCATGAGACTGGCCGCCAGCGCGTTGGCGTCGAGCGTGGTGAGATTATCGTTCCCGACAGCGTCGGCGATCGCCGCGATGCGGTCGCCGCCGCGCAGGTTCGCATCACGGTGTCGAATGAAATCACCCGTCATTATCTCGGCGGTGTTTACCAGAGCACGGGTCTTGTCGTGCTGGTAGGTGATCGATGCCTTCGATGAGGAACTGACCACCAGGTCGCCGCCAATCAGCGCGTCGGCATGCGCCGGCTCGATGCGCACCTGGTTGATGTCGGCGGGTTCCGTGGCGATCCGCAGATAGCTCAGGACCGGGCCGAATTTCTGCGAGAAGCCCATGAAGTCGAGCTCTGAAGCACCTTTGCCTTCCAGGTGGGCAGCCATCGTGATCAAGGCGCCAACCGTAATCACACCGGTGCCGCCAACACCGGTCACCAACAGGTCGTAGCCGGCGTCGACCGCGGGAATCTGGGGCGATGGCAGCGACCCGGCAAGCGCTTCGTAATCTGCAGTCTTGGCAGTACGTTCTTGTCGGCTCGTCAGGTCACCTTCGACCGTAACGAAGCTCGGGCAGAAGCCGTTCAAACAGGAGTAGTCCTTGTTGCAGCTGTTCTGATCGATCTGGCGCTTCCGACCGAACGGCGTCTCTTTCGGCACCACGGACAGGCAGTTGGACTCCACCGAACAGTCGCCGCAGCCCTCGCAGACCAGTTCGTTGATCACGACGCGTTTGCGGGGTTCTTCCATCTTGCCGCGTTTGCGGCGCCGCCGTCTTTCGGTTGCACAGGTCTGCGCATAGATGAGCACGCTGACGCCCGGGATGTCGCGGAGCTCGCGCTGAATCGCATCCATCTCGCGGCGATGCGAGATCGACATTCCTGCGGGGAACGCTTTCTTGTCGAACAGCTCCGGTTCGTCAGAGACGAGTGCAATACGCTGCACGCCTTCCGAGCGCACGGCGTGCGCAATGGACTGGATCGAAACGGGTCCGTCGATGGGTTGCCCGCCCGTCATCGCGACGGCGTCATTGTAGAGAATCTTGTAGGTAATGTTGGTGCCCGCGGCAACGGCCTGACGAATGGCGAGCGACCCGGAGTGGTAGAAGGTACCGTCACCGAGATTCTGGAAGATATGCTCGCCACCGTTGAACCGCGATCGTGGAATCCAGTTGACGCCTTCGCCGCCCATCTGGATCAGCCCGTCGGTATCACGGTCCATCCAGCTCGCCATAAAGTGGCAGCCGATTCCCGCGAGTGCCCGCGAGCCTTCCGGCACCCTGGTGGACGTATTGTGCGGGCAGCCAGAACAGAAGTAGGGCATGCGCCGGGTGCCGCCGATATCGATGACCGACCCGGACCGTTGCCGCAGCTGCTCGGCTCTTTCGGTGAATCGTCGGCCGCCGAACTCGCGGTCCAGACGACTGGCCACGATCGGCGCGAGCTGCAGCGGCGACAGTTCGCCGACCCACGGGACCAGCCGCTCTCCGGTCTCGTCGGCCTTGCCGACCATGCGCAGCGGTTTCCTCCCCGGGTAGTCGTAGAAATATTCCTTGAACTGGCTCTCGATAATGCCGCGCTTCTCCTCGACCACGAGCACCTCGTGTTTGCGCTGCACGAAGTCGAGTGCGCCCTGCGGCTCGAGTGGCCAGACCATGCCGACCTTGTAGACATCGATGCCGATCCGCCGTGCTTCGGCCGCGTCTATGCCAAGCAGCCGCAGCGCCTCCATCAGGTCCAGGTGCCCCTTGCCCGTCGTGACAATGCCGAAACGCGCGTCGGGCACGTCGAATATTTTGCGGTCAATCGGATTGGCCGCTGCAAAAGCCAGCGTCGCCGCCTTCTTCGCTTCAAGCCGTTCCTCGATTTGCGGACCGGGAAAGTCCGGCCAGCGATAGTGCAGGCCTGTCGCGGGTGGCGTGAAATTGGTCGGGGTATTGAACTGCGGATACGGAGGCAGCTCGATCGACATCGCCGATTCGACAGTTTCTGATATTGCCTTGAAACCCACCCACATTCCCGAGTAGCGGGACAGCGCGATGCCGTACAGGCCAAACTCGAGGTACTCGGCCACGTTTGCCGGATTGAGATGCGGCATCATGAAAGTCAGGAACGCTACATCCGATTGATGCGGCATCGACGAGGAAATGCAGCCATGGTCATCGCCGGCGACGACGAGGGCGCCACCGTTCGGCGAGCTGCCGTAGGCGTTGCCGTGTTTCAGCGCATCACCCGCCCGATCGACGCCGGGGCCTTTGCCGTACCAGATGCCGAACACACCGTCGACGGTTCGATTCGGATCGGTTTCAACCTGCTGTGAGCCGAGTACGGCCGTCGCCGCCAGGTCCTCGTTGACGGCGGGCAAGAACTCGATGTTGCTTTCCTTCAAAAATTGCTTCGCTCGCCAGAGCTCCTGATCGACCATGCCCAGCGGCGAGCCACGATATCCGCTGATGAACCCGGCCGTATTCAGACCTGCCGCCTTGTCCAGCGTGCGCTGCATGAGCGGAATGCGGACGAGTGCCTGCGTGCCGGTCAGCAATACGCGCCCGGATTCGCGCCGGTAGCGATCGGCAAGCTCGTAGTTGTCGAGCGGATAGTGGGGATTCGTAATAGCAGGCTCTGACATACGGATTGGACGACGCGATGGAAGCCAATATTGTCGCAGATCAGGTCCGAGAGCCGATCCCAATCATGCCGATATCCTGGCCTAAAACGAAATAATTTACCGAAAAGTATAGGAATATGAAAAAATAGCCCATCCATAAATCCGTAGGCGACAAATCATGCTGGAGCGCAAAGATCGACAAATCCTGGATGAGCTGCAGCGCGACAGTCGACTGACGATGCAGGAACTCGGGGAACGCGTCGGCATGTCCAGCTCGGCCTGCTGGCGCAGGGTCAAGAGTCTCGAGGAATCCGGCATCATCGATCGCTACGCCGTCATCGTGAATAATCGCAAGGCAGGCTTCGGATTATCGTCGGTCGTGCACGTATCACTCGCGCGGCACGAGCAGGAGAACGTGGATCGCTTTATCCGAGAAGTGCTTCGTCACCCGGAGATCCTCGAGTGCTTCGCGACGAGCGGCGAAGCAGACTTTCACCTGCGCGTCGTCGTCGAGGATATTGACGCCTATAACCACTTTCTTGACGACTTTATCTTCAAGCTGCCGGGGGTGTCGCAGGTTCGCTCGAACATTGTGCTGAAAGAAATCAAGGCGGATACGGCGTTACCTTTTCGCGACCTGTAGCAGCGGTATTTCGGCCAGGACGGCCTTTTGTCGCGACAAAGCCGCGGGAGCGGCTTTGAACAACGCCGATGGCGTTGGCCCGAAGGGCCGAGGGGCGCAGGCCCGAGTTAACCGCACGGATGTGCGAGAGCGACCAAGCCGCGATCAATCGCCGGGTCGCTTCCTACGAAACGGAAGCCCAGTGTTCGTCAGTCGCAACCATGGTCAGGACATCGTACTGCGCGACGACCTCATCGTCCTGATTGGTCACCTCGGTGTCCCACCGGACTTCACCGTAGCCGGTTCCCGCGCGTAGCGTCTTCTGTTTGCAGGTCAACCGAACTCCAAGCGTGTCTCCGTAGTTGACGGGTTTGGCAAATCGCAGGTCGTCGACGCCATAGTTTGCCAGGACCGGGCCGAAGTCGGGATCGACGAACAGACCCGCGGCGAAAGAGACGATCAGGTAGCCGTGCGCCACGCGGCCGTCGAAGAACGGGTTCTTCGCGGCCGCCTCTTCGTCGGTATGTGCGTAGAAGTTATCGCCCGTGAAATCGGCAAAGTGCTGTATATCATCGAGCGTGACCTCCCGGGCAGCCGTTACGAGCGTGTCGCCCAGCGCGAGTTGCTCGAATGTCTTGCGGAACGGATGCACATCGCTCTCGGTTTGCTGAGCGCCCTTGATCCATCGATTGCCGATAACCGACAGCGTCTGCGGCGAACCCTGGATTGCCGTTCGCTGCATGTAATGCAACACGCCGCGAATGCCGCCCATTTCCTCGCCGCCGCCAGCCCGCCCCGGTCCGCCGTGGACCAGGTGCGGTAGCGGCGAACCGTGACCCGTGGATTCACTGGCACAGTGCCGGTTGATAACGAGCATGCGGCCGTGATACGCAGCCGTGCCGAGGATCAGCTCGCGCGCGATCGAGTCATCGTTCGTGACGATCGAGCCCACCAGGCTTCCTTCACCACGGCGCGACAGTTCTATCGCTTCTTCCGGGTTCTCGTAGGGGATGACGGTGCTCACCGGACCGAATGCTTCCACGGAGTGCACGGCCGACGCGCTTAAAGGCTTCTCGCAGTGCAGCAGGGTCGGCATAAAGAACGCGCCCTTGGCTACGTCCGCGTCGACGAGTTCAAATTCCCGGTCGCCGCCGAAGACGATGTCGGCCTCTCGCGCAAGATCCTTGACACGTGCACGTACCTCGTCTCTTTGACCCTGACTGGCAAGGGCGCCCATATCCACGTCCTTGATCGCAGGATTCCCGATTCGGATTTTGCCCAATGCTGCGGCGAGTGCCTCCACAAGGTCGCCGGCGGTTGCCGCCGGCGCGATGATGCGACGAATTGCGGTGCACTTCTGGCCCGCTTTGCTGATCATCTCTCGCGTCACTTCCTTGACATACAGATCGAATTCCGGGGTTCCCGGGACCGCGTCGGGACCAAGAATCGAGGCGTTCAAAGAGTCTGTCTCCGCAGTGAAAGCGACCGACTCGCCGACGACCCGCGGGTGCTGTTGCAGGAATTCGGCGGTCGCTTTCGAGCCGGTAAACGCTATCGTGTCCTGACAGTCAAGGTGGTCGAAGAGATCGCCAACCGATCCGCAGATCAGCTGCAGCGCACCCTCTGGCAACAGGCCGGAATCCAGTATTCGTCGGACCATGAGTTCGGTCAGGTAGGCGGTGCTGGAGGCCGGCTTGACGATCGCGGGCACGCCGGCGAGCAGTGTCGGCGCGAGTTTCTCCAGCATCCCCCAGCAGGGAAAATTGAAGGCATTTATGTGTATCGCCGCGCCGAGCTTCGGCGTAAAGATATGCTGGCCGACGAACGTGCCGTTCTTCGAGAGGCTCTCCGGCTGTCCATCGAGATAGACACGGTCGTTCGGCATTTCGCGCCGTCCCTTGCTCGAGAACACGAACAGCGTTGAGATGCCGCCGTCGATGTCGATCCAGCTGTCGTTTCTCGTTGCTCCGGTTTCGCTGGAAAGCTGATAGAACTCGGCCTTGTGCTCCATCAGGAATTTCGCGAGCGCCTTCAGCATCTCGCCGCGCTCGTGAAACGTATAACGCCTGAGGTTGCTGCCGCCGACGCGGCGTGCGTGGTCGAGCATCGCTGCAAAATCGAGGCCGCTGCTGGTAATGCTGGCGAGCGGCTTGCCGCTGACCGCGCTCGTCAATAGCGTGCCGTCGCCGTCACCGTCGACCCACTGGTCTTGGACTAGGTTACCGAGCTTCATACCGGGTCTCCGGGTGATTGAAGGATACACTTTAGCGAAGAATTTGAATTATTCCGTATCAGATTGTACGGTCAGGCGGTATGAAAGCAAGTGACGTCGCATGACTGCCGAAGATGCCTGTCGAAAACTCGTCGACGAGTTTCGCTCACGACCGACGCTGCGAGCCGGGTCGCTGATCACCACCGTATTTGGCGACGCCATCGCACCGCGCGGCGGAACGGTATGGCTCGGCAGCCTCATCAAGGTGATGGCGCCCTTCGGCGTCAGTGAGCGTCTTGTGCGCACCTCTGTATTTCGCCTGGCAAAAGACGGTTGGCTGGAGTCGACGCAGCTCGGCCGACGTTCCTATTACAGCCTGACCGAGCAAGGCCGCGAACGCTTCGAGCAGGCGACCAACCGGATCTACGGTACGCCGACGACCCACTGGGACGGGGAGTGGTGCCTGCTGCTACTGTCGTCACTGGAGACCGATGCCAGGGAGATCGTTCGCAAGGAGTGTGGCTGGTTGGGCTTTGGATCCATGTCGGCTAACGTCATGGCGCACCCATCGCCGGATCTCGCTGAACTCGACGTAATCATCAAGCGCCTCGGGGTGACGGACCGGCTGGTTGTCATGCGCGGCCGTACCGTCAAGAGCGAGGCGGCGATGCGCGAACTGACCCGAAACTGCTGGAGCCTCGACGAGATCGACGCGCGATACCGGGCGTTTACAGAAGCCTTTCGACCCGTGATGAAGGCGCTGTCCGGAACCAGGAAACTGTCCGAGGAATCAGCGTTTATCGTCCGCACGCTGCTTATCCAGGAATATCGCAAGGTGTTGTTGCGCGACCCGAAGCTGCCGACCGAACTGCTGCCGGCCAGCTGGCACGGCGCGGCCGCTTACCAGCTGTGTCGCAATCTGTATCGCATCGTGCATGCGGGCGCCGACTCTTACCTGGACCAAACGCTGGAGACGGCAGACGGTCCCTTGCCGCCACCGACGACTTCTTTCATGAAGCGATTCGGTGGCCTGTTATCGCCAACCCTCGAGGGAGCTTGAAGTCAATGAGTCAGCTGGCAACCGCAAAGCGTTGCGCTCAGACGATGTGGGCCGGAGACAAGGCCTCCAAAGCGCTGGGCATGAAAATAGAAATCCGCAAGGCAGGCAGCGCTACTGCACGCATGGACGTCCGCAATGACATGGTCAACGGCTTCGACATCTGCCATGGCGGGATGGTGTTTGCGCTTGCCGACTCAGCCTTCGCGTTCGCCTGCAACGCCTATGATCGTGTGACCTTTGCCGCGTCGGCGAGCATCGAGTTTCTGCGTCCCGCCCGACTCGGAGATTCGCTGCGGGCGACTGCCAGGGAGGAGTACAGGGGGCGACGCGGTGCTTATTATGTCGTCACGGTCGAAAACCAGGATGGTGAGATTGTCGCGCTCTTCCGAGGACGCGCGGTAAGCAGGAATGAGCCGCTGCTCGTCGACGAAGATGATACAGACACCATTGAAACATAGAGAAAACCGTGTCACATTAATGTTGTTCTAGATCGGGTAAGTTGCATGTATACACAGGGCCTGGACCAGGCAGACAACAAGACCGCGCGTACCAAGCAGTCGGAAACGCCCGAGCAGCTTGCGGCATTTCAGGCACGTATTGATGCGGAGGAGAAGATTGAAGCCAAGGACTGGATGCCCGAGGCCTATCGCCGCACGCTGATTCGGCAGATCTCGCAGCATGCCCATTCCGAAATCATCGGCATGCAGCCCGAGGGCAACTGGCTGACTCGCGCACCGTCACTGAAACGCAAGGCAATCCTGTTGGCCAAGATCCAGGATGAGGCAGGCCACGGGCTATACCTGTACAGCGCCGCCGAGACCCTGGGCGTGTCACGCGACCAGATGGTCGCCGGCCTGCTGTCGGGTAAGGCCAAGTATTCGAGCATCTTCAATTATCCGACGTTGACCTGGGCCGATATCGGCGCAATCGGATGGCTTGTCGATGGCGCCGCCATCATGAACCAGATTCCGCTGTGCCGATGTTCCTACGGGCCTTACGCCAGAGCGATGATCCGTGTCTGCAAGGAAGAGAGTTTTCACCAGCGCCAGGGCTTCGACATCATGCTGACACTGTGTCGCGGCAGCGACGAACAAAGAGCAATGGCACAGGATGCGCTGAATCGATTCTGGTGGCCGTCGCTGATGATGTTCGGTCCCAATGACTCGGAGTCCAAACATTCGGCGCAGTCGATGGCCTGGAAGATCAAGCGATTCAGCAACGATGAGCTGCGTCAGAAGTTTGTGGATGTGACTGTCCAGCAGGCCGATTTCCTGGGCCTCCGGGTTCCCGACGACGACCTCGAGTTCGACGAGGCGTCGGGTCATTACCGCTTCTCCGAGATCGACTGGCGGGAGTTCTTTGACGTCATCGCCGGCAACGGGCCGTGTAACAGAGAGCGGATGCAAAAACGCAGAAAGGCACATGACGATGGTGCATGGGTGCGCGAAGCGGCGCGCGCCTACGCAGAAAAACAGGCCGCGAAGGCGGCCTAGGAGCGGTATTTTGGCCACGATGGCCTTATGTCCCGACAAAGCCGCGGGAGCGGCTTTGAACAACGCCGATGGCGTTGGCCCGAAGGGCCGAGGGGTGCAGGCCCGAGTTAACCACAGGGATGTGCGAGAGGGACCTTGCGGCGATCGCGGCTCGCGATGTCGCCAAATGGGGCAAGCCGCTCCCACAACAGCAAGCTCCCAAGGGAGACATCTATGACAGACAAAGAATGGCCACTGTATGAGGTCTTTATTCGCAGTCGCGGCGGGTTGAGCCACCGGCACGCCGGTAGCCTGCATGCGGCGGATGACCAGATGGCGCTGGATCACGCCCGCGATACCTACACGCGCCGCAGCGAGGGCGT
>CAMYMR010000054.1:0-17102 GCA_947259285.1 uncultured Woeseiaceae bacterium
GACTGGTCGCGATGCTGATGGCGGCTATGCCGAGTTTATGGTTGTAGCGGAGCAATACGCATACCCGATTCCCGATGTGTTCACAGATGCAGAAGCGGCGCCGCTGCTATGCGCCGGGGCAGTTGGTTATCGATCGTTGCGACTTGCCGATATTCGCGACGGCGAAGTGTTGGGACTGACCGGATTTGGGGGGTCTGGACACCTGGTTCTTCAGCTGGCCAAGCATCTCTATCCGAACGGCAAAGTATTCGTGTTCGCTCGCAGTGAAACCGAACGCGCGTTTGCGCTGGAACTGGGCGCCGATTGGGCTGGTGACACGAGTGACAGGCCACCGCAGGCGCCGCACGCCATTATTGACACGACGCCTGCCTGGAAGCCGGTGCTAGCTGCGTTGGAAAATTTGCGGCCAGGAGGCCGGCTCGTGATCAATGCGATTCGCAAGGAAGACGGGGATCGTCACCTTATGGCGGAGATTCGCTATGAAGACCATCTCTGGCTGGAAAAGGAAGTCAAGTCGGTTGCCAACGTCACGCACGCGGATATCGAAGAATTCCTGCCGATAGCGGCCGAAATACCCTTGCGCGTCGAGACCCAAGCTTATCCGCTGGAGCAGGCAAATCAGGCGCTTCGAGATCTGCGATCGGGCAATGTTCGCGGCACAAAGGTGTTGATGATTCTTTAAGCGGCCTGCATCCATTTCCGTCCAACGCGCATCTACGGCTAAACGAACGCCAATATCGGAGAGCAAACGCATGCAAAATCTGATCCCGACTATTCTCCTCGTCGTCGTATCGAGCGCGGTTCCCGTCATCGCCGCTGAGTCAGACTGGGTCGAAAAGAGCAACGAGCATGCCGATCTCGTTCTGAGCGTACTGGCTAGGTTCAGCCCCGAAGGCGCGGGTAGCATGGGTGTCGATGGACTCGACGAGCAGATACTGGACCTCGGTCCCGGCATCGTGGAGCGCGGCAACGCAGCGGCCGAAGATCTGCTCGCGGAGCTGGAAAAGCGTCTAGAGAATGAATCCGACTACAGGGTCAGGCAGGACCTCGGTATTCTGATTCAGGCGGTTAAAGACAGCATTCGAAGCTCTGCGCTGAACCACAGCCTGCTGTTGCCGTACTACAACATAAGCCAAACAGTCTTCTACGGCGTGCGTGGACTGATCGATCCGCAGATACCTCGTGAGCGTTACCCAGCGGTCGTCACTCGCCTGGAGAAATATGCAGGTCTCGTCGAAGGTTACATTCCGCTTACGCAGCTCGCCAAAGACCGTTCGAGTGAACGCTTCGATGCGAGCAGCCTGGTGGGCCCGTACCGGGGTGAAGTCGAGCAGGACCTGGAGAGAGCGGAAACATTCATTACCGGCATCGAAGAATTACTGTCGGGCACGGATCTTGTTGGTTGGCGGGAAAGCTACGAGGCGCTGTCGAAGCAGCTACGCGAATATAACGACTGGGTACGAGCCGAGATCTTGCCGCGTGCGCGCGATAACTACCGTTTGCCCGCGGCGTTGTATGAGGACGCGCTGCGTAACTGGGGCGTTCACGCAGCACCGCTGGACCTGATCGAACAGGCGACCAAAGGTTATATGGATATTCGCAATGAGATGGAGGCACTTGCGCCTCGGGTTGCAGCCGAGAAGGGCTACGATACCAAGGACTATCGGGAGGTCATCGCGTTACTCAAACGAGACGGTGCTATCGATGGCGATAAGCTTCTCGATCATTACCACGGTGTACTGCGCGATATCGAAGAAATAATTGTTCGCGAGAATATCATCACGCTACCTGCTCGAGATGCCGGGATACGCATTGCGTCCGCTGCGGAAACGGCGGCTCAGCCGGCGCCGCATCTGGATGTGCCGCGCATGCTTGGAAATACCGGCGAGTACCCGTCGTTCGTGATTCCGCTGCTGAAACAGAATAATGATGGCAGCTGGCAGCAAACAGATGACACTTACGAAGCGGGCGCCTGGACGCTGACCGCGCATGAAGCTCGCCCGGGACATGAGATACGGCGCGTGCGATTTTCGCGTTTAACAGCGCGAATGTTGAGGGCTGGGGGCTTTACGCCGAGGCAATCGTTCGCCCGTACTTGCCACTGGAGGGGCAGCTGATCAGTCTGCAATATCGTCTGGTACGAGCTGCGAGAATGTTTCTTGATCCCATGCTGAATCTGGGGCTGATATCGCCGGATGACGCAAAGAGTCTGATGATCAATGATATCGCCCTGGGCGAAAAGTGGGCGCAAAATGAGGTTGAGCGTTACACGTACCGCATGCCTGGTCAGGCAACCGCGTACTATTACGGCTACAACAAGATGCAGGCCTTACGCACGCAGACGGAGTTGCAGCTGCGCGAGGATTTCGATCAAAAGGCCTATCACGACTTCATTCTTGCACAGGGCATGCTGCCACCGAATATTCTGAGAGACGCCGTCATGAACGAGTTCGTGCCGAGCCAGCGTGACTGAGACGGTATACTGAGCGAAGCTCCAATGGTCCGGAGGCTCGTATGTCGCATAAAATCGCCTGCTATCGATGTGGGGCTGCATTAAGCGCCCTTTCGTTGCCGTTATCGAGGCGAGATCAATGTCCCGAATGCAGTGCCGATCTGCACGTATGCAAGATGTGCCTGTATTTTGATCGCGCAGTTCCGCGGCAGTGTCGCGAAGACGGTGCGGAGGACGTTACGGAAAAGGAACGCAGCAATTTCTGCGACTGGTTCAAGCCGTCGGAGGCCGCGTTCGACCCAAATCGAAAATCGGAAGCCGACGCGGCGAAAGAAGCACTGGCCGGGCTGTTTGGCGATGACGGTTAGTCGCAGACAATTTCTGGGGTATGCGGGCGCCGCCGTGACGGTCTCGCAGGTGGCTGCCTGCGACGGCGTTGAAAAGGTCGCCGTTGAGGGCATTCCGAGCAGCCCGTTTAACAGGGACTCGACGGCAGAGGAGGTGACGGAGGGTATCGATCTTTCGGGCAAGCTCGCGGTAGTAAGCGGCTGCACTTCGGGTATCGGATTTGAGACGATGCGAGTCCTGGCGAAGCGCGGCGCCCATGTGGTCGGCACCAGCCGATCACTCGAGAAAGCACGGGCGGCCTGCAGCAAAGTCGATGGCCAGGCCACACCGGCGAAACTCGAGCTGTCGGATTTCGAGTCTGTCGTTGCCTGCGCCGAAACGGTGCGCTCGTTGAGCATGCCGATCGATATGCTTGTTTGTAACGCGGGCTATCGTGGTGGTGGCAACCAACGGCAGCTGATTAACGGCGTCGAAAAGCATTTCGTTGTGAACCATCTCGGACACTTTGTACTCGTCAATCGCTTGCTCGATCGTTTGTTCCTGTCTGAGCAGGGCAGGATCGTGGTCGTTGCAAGCCGAGCGGCTTATCGTGGTGCACCGTCGGTCGGCATCGATTTCGACGATCTCGGAATGTCTCGAGCTTACAGCGACTCGGCCGCTTACGGCCAATCCAAGCTTGCCAACGTGCTGTTTTCGTTACGTCTCGCGGAGCTGTTGCGCGGTACGGGCATTACGAGCAATTCGCTACACCCCGGTGTCATTAACACTGACATTGACCGCAATCTCAATCCGGTCACGCGATTTGGCTTTGGCCTTCTAACCCGGATTGCCGGTAAGACAATACCTCAGGGCGCGGCGACTAACTGTTACGTCGCCACCAGCCCGGCACTCGATGCCGTCAGCGGTCA
This sequence comes from uncultured Woeseiaceae bacterium, assembly GCA_947259285.1. Lineage (GTDB taxonomy): Bacteria > Pseudomonadota > Gammaproteobacteria > Steroidobacterales > Woeseiaceae > UBA1847. Next base: position 3,709 of record CAMYMR010000054.1, read on the forward strand.
CTATTTCGAGGACTGCAATGCGATTACGATTGCAGAACCCAGCCATATGCACGACATGGCAATGGCGGCGAAGCTCATGCAGATCTCCGAAGAACTGACTGCGGATTACCTGCTCGAGCAAGAGCCCCAGGATTGGAGCGAAGTCGAGAACGTCTCGCCGCCGAATAAGGAAGATAGCTAACTGTATGGACACAACCGGCGAGAATGCACTGGTGGTTCTGTCCGGCGGACAGGACTCTACGACCTGCCTCTACTGGGCGATTGACCGCTTCGGCCGTGACAACGTCGTTACGCTCACTTTTGACTACGGTCAGCGACATCGTATTGAACTCGAGTGTGCGACGCGCATCGCGGAACACGCCGGCGTTCGCAATGTCCGCCTGCCGATCAACACGTTCTCGGCGCTGGGCGGAGACGCACTGACTGACAGCGGCATCCCCGTCGAACTGGGGTCGTCGACCAGCGGTGAGCTGCCCAATACCTTCGTCCCGGGTCGTAACCTGGTGTTTCTGACTTTTTCCGCCGCTTTCGCGTACCAGCGCGGCATAACGCAGATCGTCACGGGTGTTGCGCAGACCGATTACAGCGGCTACCCGGACTGTCGGGAGGAAACGATCCGTGCTTTGCAGGAGACCCTGCGACTCGGCATGGAATGCGACGTGGTCATTCATACGCCACTGATGCACCTGTCCAAGCGGCAGACGGTCGAGCTGGCCAGGGATCTCGGTGGTTTGCCGGCTATGGCGCTCACGCATACGTGCTACAACGGACAGCGTCCGCCGTGCGGGCGATGCCCGGCCTGCGAGCTTCGCGCGAAGGGTTTTCTCGAGGCAGGCATCGACGATCCGCTGCTGCAATCGAAATGACATACTCGGTTAAAGAAATCTACTACACGCTGCAGGGCGAGGGCGCTCAGACGGGAAGGCCGGCTGTCTTTCTTCGGTTCGCAGGATGCAACCTTTGGTCGGGACGCGAAGCAGACCGCGCGGAGTCAGTGTGCCAATTCTGTGACACGGATTTCGTCGGCACGGACGGCCCCGGCGGCGGCAAGTTCGAAAGCGCAGCAGATCTGGCGGAGGCCGTGCGAATGGCATGGCCCGACCATGCGCTTCAAGCGAAGCCATACGTCGTCTGCACCGGTGGCGAGCCCCTGTTACAGCTCGATGCGAGCGCCGTCGAGGCCCTACACGACGCCGGTTTCGAGGTGGGTGTCGAGAGCAATGGCACCATTGCGGCCCCCGAGGGTATTGACTGGCTTTGCATCAGTCCGAAAGCCGATGCGCGAGTAGTGCAGACCACGGGTAACGAACTGAAACTCGTGTATCCGCAAGTCGAGGCCGAGGCGCAGCCCGAAGAATTTGAGAATCTGCAGTTCGATTACTTCTTTTTGCAGCCGCTCGACAGCCCGGAGCGTGAGGCCAACACGCGGCGAGCGATCGACTACTGTCTCTTGAATCCGCTGTGGAAGCTGAGCGTACAGACACACAAACTCATTGGAATCGACTGACCATGAATCACCGAGTCGGACGTGCCGTGTTCTCGCTGGCAGTGGGTCTGGCCGTCGCCGTCTTCGCTTATCGTTGGATCACCAATCCCGCGCCGCGTATCGAAAGGGCCCAGGAAGAGCAGGTTGTTCAGGTTTCTCGCTCGCTGCTTACCACGATTGTCGCGTCCGATGCACTCCAGATAGTGGATCCGCTGTCACCCGATCGCAAAGTCGGCAAGGTCTACGTCTACGCTGAAGCTCCGGGCTGGGCGGTGTCGGGCTATTATCGACGCGACGAGACAGACCGCTGGCGTCCCTACCTTATGAACCTGAGCGAGGAACTCACGCTTGTTCGTCTGAAGGTGAAGGATGCCGAACTCGCGGGGCAGGCGGCCGACAATACGGCGCTGGAAATCGTTCCTTAAAGTCAGCGAGCAGGGTCTCGGGCGAGGCCGGCGTTATTATTCTCTGATGCTCAGCTGATTGCGGCATGGGTCGCCTGTTCTTCCTGGCGCCACTCGAAGACATTGAGCTCAATGAAGATAAATGCGACGAGCCAAAGAAAAGCGTCCCAAAAATCCACGAAGTCGCCCTTCAAACCCCAGTAGATTGCCGCGAGAAACAGAATCGAATACAGCACGAACTTGACGACGTTGCTCAATCGCAAGGCAAGCCCCTCAAAGCGATTGCGCTCCTGCAGACGAACGTCGATTTCGAGGACCAGAACGACGAGCAGCCAGACTGCCGCATTAATTACATCGACCCAGGCGAGGTATCGAATGTCCTGGAGGCCTTCAAGGTCAACGATTGCCGCCATTCCATTGAACTGGTAGAAAGTGGATGACGCCGAGAGGGTCCCACAGTTGGCGGCGCTGATGTCCGCGTATTCGTCCAGCGTAACTGCCCAGGACCACCGATCAGGCAGCAGCGAGCAGGGGTCCGTGACGCCCGCGAGCATCGTCATCTCGTAATGAAAGCCCAGGTTCTGGATGTAGCCGTAAAACGCGTAGACGATGAACCCGTAGCACAATGCCCGCAGCCCGTGCAGGCTCCACTTGACCGGTGGCGTGAAGCGCTGATCCTCGAGGACATAGGTTTCCAATTCGAACATTAGCAGCAATACGACCCAGGCTGCCGTGTCGATAGTGGCCGAGAAGGCCTCGATCAGGTCGACTGCGGCGATACCGCCTGAGAATTGCAGGCTAGCGGCGGCCGTTTCCTCGTCAAAAAACCAGTAGACGTTCATCGCGAGCAGCACGTAGACGGTGTATTTGAAGAACTGGAACAGCGCGCTGCGATTGATCGTCAAGTTTTCACCCCTGGCTCTCGTGAACCGATTCTAGCAGCTGTGTCTGGTCAGCGACGCTGGTTGTCGGCATCGTAATGTCTGCTTCGATCCAATGCTCAAACGGCAGCCTTGTGCTTCGAGCCATCCCGAGGGCAATCGAAAAGGCGTGGGTTGGAGCCGAAATAATTTTCGAGAATTGACACGCAATTAAAGCAATTAGCTATTGATTTTCCTAAAGTATTATTAGGAAGAAATTCCCACGCTGGATTGTATCGGCGATTCTGTGCCGCTCAGTGCGGTGAATCCGAGGCTGCCCTGGGCGCGGTATTCGCGGACGCAAGACGGCCCGTCCGCGGAGAGTTCGAAGGCGCAATACCGTCGCAGCAATTGCACATGAGCCTGTTATGCCCGGAGTTCCGCGAACTGGATAGGCACAATCCACGACGTGTGCGCGACACTACGAAAGAGCGATTGCGTTAGAATTTATGGCTACTCTACCCTTTTTTAAAAGGACGCATCGTGGCTGTAAAAAGTGACATTGAGATTGCCCAAAGTGCCGAGGTCAAGCCAATTCAGGAGATCGCCGAGAAGCTCGGAGTGCCGGCGGACGCATTAATCCCTTACGGAAATGACAAGGCAAAGATCAGTGGGGACTTCATCAATTCCCTGGGAAACGGCGACGACGGCAAACTCATCCTGGTTACGGCCGTATCGCCGACCCCTGCTGGCGAGGGTAAGACGACCACCACGGTTGGCTTGGGCGATGCCCTCAACAAGATTGGCAAGAACGCGATCATCTGTCTGCGCGAGCCGAGCCTGGGACCGTGTTTCGGAATGAAGGGCGGCGCAGCTGGCGGTGGTTACGCGCAGGTCGTTCCAATGGCCGATATCAATCTGCATTTCACCGGCGACTTCCACGCTATCGGTGCGGCGAACAACCTGTTGGCCGCGCTGATCGACAACCACATGCATTGGGAAAACCAGCTCAACATCGATCCGCGCCGCGTAACCTGGCGACGCGTCGTCGATATGAATGATCGCGCGCTAAGATCGGTAACCTCCGGGCTTGGTGGTTACCACAACGGCGTAGTACGCGAAGCCGGGTTCGATATTACGGTCGCCTCGGAAATCATGGCGATTTTCTGTCTCGCGACAGATCTGAAGGATCTCGAGGCAAGGCTCGGCAAAATCGTGCTCGGGTATACGCGGCAAAACGAGCCGGTAACCGTCAAAGAACTCGGTGCTGACGGTGCGATGACCGCACTGTTACGCGATGCCTTCCAGCCAAATCTGGTGCAGACGATGGAGAACAACCCGGCGTTAATGCATGGCGGGCCGTTCGCCAATATCGCACACGGTTGCAACTCTGTTGTCGCGACCAGGACCGGTCTGAAGATGTCGGATTACGTTATAACGGAGGCTGGCTTCGGTGCTGACCTCGGCGCTGAGAAGTTTTTCAATATCAAGTGCCGAAAAGCAGGCCTCAGACCTGATGCCGTCGTCCTGGTTGCAACGATAAAGGCGCTAAAAATGCAGGGCGGCGTGGCGAAGACCAATCTCGGTGAGGAGAACATCGAGGCGCTCAAAGTGGGATGCAAGAACCTTGAGCGTCACATTCGGAATCTCGGTAAATTCGGCGTTCCGGTGATCGTGGCGATCAACCGCTACACGGCAGATACCGATGCGGAAGTCGACGTCGTTCGCGAATACTCGAGCAAATATGGCGTCAAGGCGATCGATTGCACGCACTGGGCCGACGGTGGTGCCGGTGCGACGGCCCTTGCCGAGCACGTTGTCGAACTTTGCGACAGCGGTGCAGCCCAGTTTCGCACCTTGTACGACGATGATCTCAGTCTGTGGCAGAAGACAGCGACAATTGCCAAGGAGATGTACGGCGCCGAAGACATTATCGCTGACAAGAAGGTCCGCGATGAATTCGCCAGGCTGCAGCGCGAAGGCCGGGGCATGTACCCGATCTGCATGGCCAAGACGCAGTACAGTTTCTCGACGGACCCGAACCTGCTGGGCGCGCCGTCCGGGCATCATGTCAAGATTCGGGAGATTCGGCTATCTGCCGGCGCCGAGTTTATCGTCGTCGTGTGTGGCGCCATCATGACCATGCCCGGCTTGCCACGCGTACCCGCGGCAAACGCGATTCGTGTAAACGACGAGGGCCGGATCGAAGGGCTGTTCTAAGCCGGCAATCTGTCCGGGAGTACGAACTGATTTCGCGCCGTGTCCGAGGACAGCCGTTCCTTGCTGTAGTAGCGATCCAGCATTGTCTTGCTTTGCGAAATCAAATCCGTATTTCGCGCTTTGAAGGCAGACCAACCCTCGTTTTCATGCGATCGTTCGGCAATGAGCAGCATGAAAAACCAGGTTATCGTCGCGTGATACTTGTTCGGTACGCCGAGCTTCCTCGTGAGACGGCGAAGGCCGCTTTCGAACCGGGAAACCGCCTCGGCCAGGTCGAATTTCGTAACGAAAAGCCAGGCGACGTAGACATGCGCCTCGTGATCGAACAGGTCCGCTTCGATGTCGCCGTATTCAAACCGTTCGATCGAAAAGCTCTGCTCCAATGAGGACATCAATCATCTCCTTCATGCAGTCGGTGGCTGTCTGACGCTGTCAGCTCACAGCCATAGACCTGCTTCAGTTGCTCGATGACCTCTCTCGTCTCAGGTGAGAATGGCGCTTTGCCTTCGAACGCGTGAAGAACGATCCCTTCGAGGAGATCGCCGAGTGACAGGTCGGTGTATTCAGCGAGCCCTTTTAATACCTTTAGTAACGTGGACTCGATTCGCACGCCTGTCTGCGTTCGCTTGATCGTATGTTGGGGCACGGGCCCAGCCTCCAGTGTGTTATTAAGGTAACATGGTAACTAGGTAGCAATTCTTAATCAAGCGCCGTATTCGGATAAAGTTGCCGCGATGCCAAGCAAAGAAGATCTCTTCGAGGGATTCACTGTAGGGGAGTGGGAAGTCCTTCCGGGACACGGTGTCCTGCGCCGGGGCGACCAGGAAGAGCGCCCGGAGCCAAAGGTTTTTGCGGTACTTCTCTCGCTTGCCAGTCGTGGCGGGAACCTGGTTACCCGGGACGACCTGGTAAACGAAGTCTGGGATGGCCGTCCGACCAGCGATGAGCCGATCAATCGCTGTCTGTCGCAGCTTCGCGGGCATCTCGATGATCGGGCCAGGCCGCACCGGTACGTAGAGACGTTGCAGCGTCGCGGCTACCGCCTGATGCAGCCGGTCGAACTCCATAAAGAGCGTGAAACGTTGCGGCCACAAGACGGTGAGGCGCCGGCGTCCAGCGCGCGCCTTTGGCGCATAGTTGCCGCGATAATGGCGGCAGGTTTTCTACTGACCATCGCGCTAACGATGCGCTCACCGGGTCCGGATACGGGCATTCATGCGATCGCCGTTCTACCGATCGAGAATCTGAGCGGCGACCCGACAAATCAGTACATCGTGGACGGCATTAAGAACGTGCTTGCCCGACGGCTATCGGAGAGTCCCGGCCTTGTCATCAAGAACACGCGCGTCCGATATGTTGCGGAACCTTCGCAGATTGCCGAACGTCTCGACGTGGACACCGTGCTGTCGGGCGCAGTGCAGCTGCAGGAATCAAAGCTGAAAATCACCTATCTGATTTCGAGGGGTGCTGATAATGTAACGATCGGGTCTGGTGAAGTCGACGGCGACTTACAGCGGATTTTCTCGCTGCAGGAGCGACTGGCGACAGAAGTGTTGCATGATTTGATCGGTACGCCGGTACCTGATGCGACGGCCGCCTACACACCGGATCCGGCGGCCTACAACCACTACATGCGTGGCATGTATGCTCTGGAGCACCGGGGCGAGGCGGATAACCTCGAGAACGCGATTCGTCTTTTCCAGGAATCGATAAGGCTGGATGAAAAGTTCGGCCCGGCATACCTCTCGCTGGCGACCGCGTATGCGCTTATGCCGTATTACCGAAACCTGCCTGTGCAAGAAACCGATCGTGCTGCAATACAGATCGTTGAAAAGGGCATCGCGGTCGATAATCACATCGCGGATGCCGCTAGTGCGATATACGGGAGCGCGTATCACCAGGAGAAAAGATGGTCTGCAGCGGAGGCGGCTTATCGTCGCGCTATCTCGGCTCGGCCGGTCGACTCAACGGCATTCAACTGGTACTCGCGAATGCTAAACAGCGTCGGTCGTCTGGACGATGCACTGCTGCAGGCACTGGCAGGCGAAGCCATCGATCCCGACAACGGGGTCATAAATAGCCGCGTCGCAATAGTGTATACCTGGCTGGGCGAGTCTGAGAAAGCGCACGAGTTTTTCCGCCGCGCGGAAGACCTCGGCGGTAGTGGACCGATGCACCTGCTGGCGTATGCGCTACTCCTGATCCGTGAGGGACGGATATCGGAGGCCCAGGAAACAGCCGTTGCGAGTGCCCGGATGGCACAGCTGAATGCGGACTGGATACGGCCGGTATTCTCCGCATTCAGCGATCCCGCACTTGCGGAGGAGGCGCTGGCGGCGCTGGACCGAGTTTCGGGCGGTGCCATAATCGAACCGGAAGTCCTGGTGACCGCAAGGACGATGCTGGGCGATGTCGATGGCGCGATGGCCGTCGCGCGCCGCCTCGAAGAGCCCGGCGAGTGGTTCCAGATGGACCTGTTGTTTGCCCCGGAACTGCAGGCGCTGCGCGATCATCCCGATTTTATGCCACTGCTCGAGCAATTGGGTGTCGTCGACTACTGGGAGACAGCCGGCTGCACGTACGACGGCGAGAAGGCGAGCTGCCCGGCAGACGAGCGCCTGTAAACACCCGTCAGGTAGTTTCGACAGCCAGGTAGCGATCTGGCGAGTGTTTACAGGCTCTAATCCTCACTTGGTCGGCCCCGTGATTTCTTGATCGCGCTGCGGCGACTCTTCGCATCAAGCCGTTTTTGTGTGGCTTTTTTTCCAGGGCGGGTCGGTATTCTTTGCTTCGATTTATGGGTCGCTTCTGCAAGCAGGGTGGCCAATCGCTGTAACGCCGCCTGTCTGTTTCTCTCCTGGCTGCGAAATCGCTGCGCTTTGATAACCACGATCCCGTCCGAGTTAATGCGGTGGTCCTTCGTCGACAAAAGCCGCTCTTTCTGAGAGTCGCTCAGCGCGCCGCTGTTTCGAATGTCGAAGCGCAAATGAATTGCAGTCGCAACCTTATTGACGTTCTGGCCGCCGGCTCCCTGCGACCGGACGGCTGACAGTTCGATCTCGGACATCGGAATACTGAGTCGATTTGAGATAGTCAAGACGTCCACGGCGCCTCCGGGTCGGCTCGGCCGATACCGTCAGCGTGTCGGCCGGGAATATGTGAGAATGCGGCCATCGTCATCCGCATCGATGCACTCAATGCAAGTTCGTAACCTGAGTATCCTGGTCACGTGCCAACTGATTTCCGCAACGGGCTCGATCGTCATGGTGACGCTGGGCGGGATTATCGGGTCCACGCTTGCAACGAACAAAGCTTTTGCGACGTTGCCATTATCGATGATGGTGGTCGCAATTGCAGCCACGACGGTACCGGCCACGATGCTGATGCGCAAGATTGGACGACGCAAAGGATTCGCCATCTCATCCATCTGCGCCGCGGTTGCCGTTATGGTAGCCGTGCTGGCGATACAGCATTCGAGCTTCGCCTTGTTTACGCTGTCGACGATGCTGTTCGGCGTCAATATGGGTTTCACGCAGCAGTACCGTTACGCAGCGGCGGAAAGCGTGGCGCCAAGGTACGTCCCCCGCGCCGTATCGTTCGTGCTGCTCGGTATCGGCTGGAATTTTCTATACGTCGGCGGTACCACGTTGCTAACGTATACGTATTCGATGGCCGAACGTTTTCGAGCACAGGCCGTCAACGAGTTCCTGGTATTCGGGACGTCGGCAACTGCGTCGTTGCTGGCCGGCACTATCATGTATTTCTTTGGCTGGGGGACGCTGATGCTGGTGCCGATACCGATTTTGGTCGCCATTTGCGCGGCGCTGCTGCTCGTCAGGAAGGACCCGCTGCTGAATCGTGCGGCAATAGAAAACAGGGGTTGAAGGACAATGAGTAAAGACAATTCGCAGCGTAGCCTGCTCGAGGATGCTGCCAGGAGGAGCATTCTCTACCGCGAGCAGAGCGTTGATCGGTCCGTCGCGCCGTCCGCTGATGCGGTTGCACGAGTTGAAGAGCTCATCGAACCGATGCCGGCAACACGCACACCGGACCGCGAAGTGCTAGAACTGCTGGACCGCGTCGGTTCGCCGGCCGCGATGGCGATGACCGGTCCGCGATTTTTCGGTTTTGTCATAGGCGGCTCGATGCCGGTGGCCGTCGCGAGCAACTGGCTTGCGACTGCGTGGGATCAGAATTCCGTAATGCATGAAGTGACGGCAGCAACCGCAACCCTCGAGCGTGTAGCGATGAACTGGATGCTGGATCTGTTCGGCTTGCCCGCGGATTCGGGTGTAGCCTTCGTGACCGGCGCGACAGTAGCCAACTTCACGGCTATCGCCGCGGCGCGGAGCCGTGTGTACGCCGACGTCGGTTGGGACGTCGAGGCTAACGGCCTCATCGGAGCGCCGCCGCTCACAATAATCCTGGGTGAAGAGACGCATCCGACCGTCTTCAAGTCGCTCGGTATGCTGGGCTTCGGGCGCGAGACGGCCATTCGAGTACCTGTCGACCGCCAAGGCCGAATGGACGCCACTCAACTGCCGCGGATAGAGGGTCCCACTATCGTCTGCACCCAGGCTGGCAATATCAATACCGGTGCGTTCGATCCGGTCGCCGATATTTGCGATGCGGTCAAGCCTGCGGGAGCCTGGGTACATGTTGACGGCGCTTTCGGGCTTTGGGCGACGGCATCACCGCGCCTTGAGCATCTTTGCGCCGGTTTTCAGGCGGCGGATTCGTGGGCAACGGATGCTCACAAGTGGCTGAATGTTCCTTACGATAGCGGCGTTGCATTTGTTCGTGATGCGCTGTCATTGAAAGCGGCAATGTCGGTTACGGCTGCCTACCTTATGACCGAGAGTGATTTTAGAAATCCGTCGGATTACACGCCTGAGCTGTCACGTCGCGCGCGCGGCGTCGACGTCTGGGCAGTCTTGAAGTCGCTCGGCCGGGAGGGGGCAGCAGAAATGGTCGAGCGTTGCTGCCAGAACGCGAAACGATTCGCCGACGGATTGCAGGCCGCGGGTTTCGAGGTGCTCAACGACGTCGTATTGAACCAGGTACTGGTTTCGTTTGGCGATGATGCGGCGAATCGGAAGATCATCGCGGACATCCAGAAAGATGGCACCTGCTGGTGCGGGTCAACCGTTTGGCAGGGACGTTCGGCGATGCGTATCAGCGTCTGCAACTGGTCCACAACGGAAGCGGACGTCGATATGAGCCTCGATGCAATCCTGGCTATTGCAGCAAGAACCGTTTAGTCGAATGCGGCCAGTGAAGCGACTGTACGACGATAACCTGTACCGGTTCGATACGCCGCAGCCGAGTTACTGGGAAGCCACGGCGAACGATGTGGAGGTAACGGCGGCGCCGTTGCAGGGCACCGAATCCTGCGACGTAGCGATTATCGGTGGTGGCTATACCGGTCTGTCGGCTGCCCTGCACCTGGCGCGAGACTACGATATTGACGTACGGGTTCTGGACGCTGGCCACTTCGGCTGGGGTGCATCCGGGCGCAACGGCGGCTTCTGTTGCATCGGCGGGACAGGTGTGTCCTCTGCCGACCTGATCAAGATGCGCGGCGTTGACAATGCCAAAGAATTCTATCGGTCTCAGGTCTCAGCGATCGAGCTGGTCCGCCAGATTGCCATAGATGAAGACATCGACTACCAGGCATTCGGTGCAGCGGAGGTAGAGGTTGCGCATACGTCGAAAGCGTTCCGCCGGCTGCAGCAGGAGCAGGAATTGCTATCCGGGACGCTGGGTATCGAGTCACAAATCGTCGGCGCCGACGAGTCGCGCGAACGCTACTACGATTCGCCGGAACAGTTCGGGGCAATGGTGATCCGTCCCGCGTTTGGTTTGCACCCGCTCAGATACTGCAAAGGACTCGCTAATGCTTCCGCGCGACGCGGTGCCAGACTGCACGCACGTAGCGAGGTACTCGAGTGGGGCAAGACAGACGACGGTTTTCATAATCTCGTCACGGCCGGTGGGTCGCTGAAAGCAAGTCGTGTGGTGTTCGCGACGAATGGTTTTATGCCGGAGCAGCTAAACCGCACGTTTCATGCACGCACGCTTCCCGTCGTAAGCGCCATCGTTGTCACGCGGCCGCTGTCCGAGGAGGAGAAAGCGGCGCAGGCGTGGCGTACCGAGCATCCTTCGATCAATTCCAGGCGCATCCTCAATTACTACCGACTCTTGCCCGATAATCGTTTTCTGTTTGGCGGCAGAGGGCACACGAAAGGTCACACGAGTGGCGAGCGGCAGACGTACGACGAAATCGCCGGAACCATGCATCGAATGCTGCCCGCGTGGGCGAACGTTGAGATCGAATACCGCTGGCACGGCCTGATCTGCTACACGCGACGCCTGAGTCCGTCGATTGGGCAACTCGACGAAGATCCAAGCGTCTATTTCGGCTTCGGCTACCACGGTAATGGTGTGAACACCGCGACATGGGCTGGCAAACAGCTAGCGGACTGGATGGGCAAAGGCCGGGCGCCAAAGCTACCCGTTATCGTAATGGGACTGGGTGGCAAATTTCGGCCGGCGAGACTGCGGCTAAAGTACCTGCAACTGGGGATCCGTCTGTCAACCTTGCTGGATCGCAGGTCCTGAGGCGTTGACGGTCACGTTCTAGAAATTGTAGACGAATCCCAATGAGAGAACCGGCCAGGCCTTGAAATCACTCATCTCGTCTTCAAGTTCCAGCCGTTCGGTCTCGAGCTCTGCAGTGAGGGTGTCCTGAATAGCCGCCGGCGCTGTCTCGAGCCCAGTGGCCTCAAGCGTTACCGAAGGCTCACCCTGCCACAGCACGCCCAAATCGAGGTTGAGCCCGACTTTGCCAAAGACCTCAAAGTCAAAGCCGACGCCAAGGTAGGGTGCCGTGCTGTCGAACGACGTTACGCTCTGCAGCGTGCCGACGTCAGCCGGGTCAAATGCCCCGTTGCCGATTTCAATGCTCAACCCGCCGGTGTCCTGGCTAGCCATAACAAATTCGTTGCCGTTCGAGACCACGCCGGCAGTCACTCGAAACGGACTGAGCGGGAAATGGAAGTTGCCAGTCGCATAAACGGAATCGAGTGACAAAGTCGCATCATAGTTGATTCCCGCCTGCGCTCCGTTGTCGTCGTAGTCGTACCCGTTAATGCCCAGTCGCACGTCCAGCCAGGGCAGCGCCTTCCAGCGGCCTTCGACACCCAGTCCGAGCGTGCCAGCTTTGAGACCCACGCCAACATCCGCCGTCGCTGTGCCAAATGCAAGGAGCGTGAGTGCGGCAAGCGTCGCCATACAAATACGGTGATTCATGGGTATACCAGCTCGGAGTAGTCTATTGGCCGGAAGGTTATACAGCCGTCACGGTTCTCGCTGTGCGACGCATCACAGCGCGGCGATTTCATGAAAATTATGTCAAATCTTGACGAAATCCTCCCTTTTGTCAGGCGCGTAAAGGACGGTGTCGCGCTAGTTTGATACTGCGCAGGACGCGCGTTGCGACAGTAATTCAAAAGGAGATTGAAAATGCGTGAGCTAACAATGAGCGAATTGGAGTACGTATCCGGGGGAGCCGACGACTGTAAGTCAGGGGAGGGTGGTAATGACCTCGGTGGAATACAGGATTCGGAGAGTCTCGGGCAAGACCTCATCAACATTTACGAGGGGCTCGTTGAAGCGACTTCTCACATCATTGAGCGGGTCGCTAGCGCTCTGTGACTCGCTCTGCCGGGGCGGCCGGCCGCCCCGGCGTTTTCGCCAGAAGCACGATGATGAGAGTAACGGCCGCGACTAACGCCATTAATGCTGGAATGCCGGCCATGAGTGCCGGCAAATCTGACATACGTGGATTCCACTGCACATTCAGGCAGCGCCAGTCCCACTGAATCAAAGCATTTACCGTCGCGTGACTGATGAGCGAGCTCCAAAGCGCGCCTGTTCGCCAATACTGGATGCCCAGAACCAGCCCTGCGAATAAAGCGAATCCCCAGCTCGACGGTCTGTGCCACAGCATGAAGAAGAGTGTCGAAAGGCTTATAGAAATTATGGCCCCGCGGTGCGAGAGCCAGGATTGAATCAGGCCGCGACTGATCAGTTCCTCAACAAACGGCACTAATATCACCATGACAACAACGCCCAGCGCTATCATCTGCGGCGCCGCGCAATTGAACGCAAATGCGGGTCCAATTACCGCTGTTGGATCAGGGTTGTAATACCAGCCGAACGCAACGCCGGCGATGAGCTGCGACCAGGCTGCCACTCGCAGCAGGCAGCCGACGACGAAAGCGTTCAAGATCAGAGCCGGCGTCAGCACGTCGCGCCGAAATAGATTGACGATAAACGACAGGTACTGGCGCCATATCGGGAACAGTAAAATGAGCAGTGTGGTCGGCACGACCAGATAGGAAAGGTCTGCAGCATAGTCTT
>CAMYMR010000054.1:17173-35965 GCA_947259285.1 uncultured Woeseiaceae bacterium
TTGCGAGAAACGTTACCGATCGTCAGCGTGACGGCGGGTCCGTAATTGAAGGCTGGATCATCTTGTCGCGACCCCACTGAAGTAAGATCGACGCGCGTGAATCAGGATCGATGTTGACCTTGTCGAGATCGCCTCGGACGTGCGGTAACGCCATGAGCCGTTTGTCCATCACGCGAAACCACAGCCACGGTATGTAGGCCAACACGTACATACCAAAATAGCCGTTCGGTAGCCTGGGCAGGTTGTCAAAATGCCGCAAGGACTGGTAGCGCCGCAGAGGATGCGCGTGATGATCGGAGTGTCGTTCGAGGTGGAACAAAACGAGATTGCTGAGAATGTGATTACTGTTCCACGAGTGGTGGGGGCGGCAGCGCTCATAGCGGCCGCTGGTGTCCCGCTCTCGCAGCAGGCCGTAGTGTTCGACATAGTTGGCGCTGGTTAGCTGCCAGTAGGCAAACAGATTGTGAATGATCAGGAACGGGATGACCGGCCACCCGAAAAAAAGGACCAGCAGCAGACTGAGTCCCAAAGTGATGGCATACGATTGCAGAATCGGGTTACTGGGGTGCAAGACTGGCAAATTGCGAAGCGTCAGACGTTCTCTCTCGACCTGCCACGCTCGCCGGAAGCCACCCGGAATTTCGCGGAGGGCAAACCTGTAAATACTTTCGCCCATCCGAGCGCTCGCCGGGTCCGATGGCGTCGAGACGTCTCTGTGGTGGCCACGGTTATGTTCCACCGAAAAGTGGCCGTAGGCGGCAACCGCCAGAACAATTTTGGCAAGCCACTTTTCGAGTCTCGAGTTCTTGTGGCCGAGTTCATGTCCCGTGTTTATCGCGAGCCCGGCCGTCAAACCCGCGATCACAGCGAGCAGTACGAAGCCCCAAACGCTGAGCGATTGTGACGTGCCATACCAGACAGTGGCAACCAGAGTCACGAAGTGCAGCGGCACGACGGCATAGGTCAGGCGCCGGTAATAAGGATCCCGCTCGAGCTGCATAACGACTTCTTCGGGCGGGTTATTGTAGTCTTCACCGATGGCCCAGTCCGCTATCGGTGCAATGACGTAGCTGATGAAAAGCGGTAGCAGAAACCAAAGCTCATTGCCGGTTTCGAAATGCAGCCACATCGCGATAAATGGCTGCAGCGGATAGGCAACCGACAGTAACCAGAACCATCGCTTTCGATCGACGTAGTGGATGGCTTCGCCGCTTGCCATGACGCCGGTGTAACCTTTCATTCGGTTTCCTTATCAGCTTCGATTCACGTGCCAGAGAGCGCCATTATCGCGTGAATACGCTGGCCGGCAACAGGCATTCTGCAGCGCAGACGACCCAGCTTTGATACATAATATCAACGATCGTCGGCGGTCGACACGGAAAATCGCAGGCAATGTGAAATTGATGCGGCGTCGCGGCGCAACTTGATTTATATTGTATCGAAGGCCCGAAAAATAAGAATCGGCGGCGGGGGGAACACTTCTTGATACAAGTCATTTCTGACAAGAGCGGACACTAGCATTGGGGGATGCAGCAAGGATGGATAGTGGCACCGCAATTGCGGACTCGCGTTTGAGCCTTGAGCGGCGAAAGTTCAGCTGGCGAACGGTTGTGTATGGATTTGCCCTGTCGCGGCGCCACGCTCACCGGCGATTCGTCGACAGCGACGTCGTGTTTCTCGACAAACACCATCCGTGGCTGTTCTTCCTCTCTGTCGGCACCATGCTGCTCTCATGTGCCGATGCATTTCTGACATTGGAGCTACTGCAGCGAGGCATGATCGAGGCCAATCCCATCATGCTGACTGCTCTCGCCTATGGCACCAGTTTTTTTGTCAGTTCCAAGCTACTGATGACCGCCTTCGGAATATTTGTGCTGGTGTTTCTCGCGAAGGCGCATTTCCTGAATCGTTTCAGGACCGGTGTGTTCCTGACCGTCTTCTTCAGTGCATACGCCTGCCTCGTTTGCTATGAGATGGTCAATCTATTCCGATTGCTTTAGCGCCGAGCGTAAATGATTCCCTATACGGAGCGCTTGGGATAAACTAGCGCGCTTCGGTAAGCGCCACTATCTTTCCCCTAGAATATCGCGCAAGAATATTGCGTAAAGCTCTGAAAATATGGGTAATTATCTAAAGGAGCAGCTAGCCTCGACACCGCTGTTTGGCGGTAATGCGAGCGCGGTCGAACAGCTCTACGAGCAATACCTCGATAATCCGGATTCTGTGCCAGGCGGATGGCGTGAGTATTTCGAAGCGATGGGCGACCCCGATGCCGAAGTCGTGCACTCGACTATTCGCGAAGAACTTCTGCGTGAGGCACGGCAGGGGCGGAAAAAGGTAACGTCAAAAGCTCGAGCGCCCGTTGGATCGGCGTCGGGAGAGAAACAGGCAGCCGTCTCCCGCCTCATTCAGGTCTACAGTCTTCGCGGCCACCAGATTGCCGATATCGATCCCTTGGGCATCATGGATCGGCGAATGCCCGGCGTCCTGAAGCTCGACTATCTCGGCTTGTCCGAGGCCGATATGGAGACCGAATTCTTTACCGGTGGACTGGCGGGAACCGGCAACGTCCGCATGAAGCTCCGAGACATTCTGTCCCTGTTGAAGCGCATTTACTGCGGCAAGATAGGCGCGGAGGTTGCTCACATTTCGCGCGCACGCGAGCGATTGTGGCTGCGCAAGCGCTTCGAGCAGGGAATGACAAACCACTGGCTTGATGATGATGAGCGGATCTGGATTCTCGAACATCTAACGGCGGCAGAGGGTATCGAGCGCTATCTTCACACGCGTTATGTCGGTCAGAAGCGCTTCTCACTGGAAGGCGGCGAGAGCCTGATACCGCTGCTTGATGACCTCATTCAGCAAGGCGGTGCGAGCGGGATCCGGGAAATCGTCATCGGTATGGCGCATCGCGGCCGTATCAATGTCCTTGTGAACATTCTTGGGAAATCGCCTGAAGAACTTTTTGAGGAGTTTGAGGGCAAGTACGACCCGGAGGAGCTCAAAGGCTCCGGAGACGTGAAGTATCACAAGGGATTCTCCGCCGACATGAAGACGCCGGGTGGCAATGTGCATATTGCGCTCGCCTTCAACCCGTCTCACCTGGAAATCGTCAATCCGGTGGTAGAAGGGTCGGTGCGCGCCCGTCAGCAGCGTCGCGGAGACGACGCACGACAGGAGGTATTGCCGGTACTCATCCATGGCGATGCGGCCTTTGCCGGCCAGGGCGTCGTGACCGAGACATTTCAGATGTCGCAGACCAACGGTTTTCGCACCGGCGGCACCGTGCACATCGTCGTCAATAATCAGATCGGATTTACGACGAGCCGGCCATCGGATGCGCGCTCGACCGACTACTGCAGCGATGTCGCAAAAATGATCGAGGCGCCGATCTTTCACGTCAATGGCGATGATCCGGAGGCAGTTCTTTATGTGACTCGGCTTGCGCTGAAGTACCGTCAAAGATTTAACAAGGACGTCGTCATCGACCTGGTCTGTTACCGGCGGCACGGCCATAACGAGGCGGACGAGCCTGCGGCCACGCAGCCGATCATGTACGGCAAGATTCGCGAACACAAAACGACGCGCGAGCTGTATGCCAATCAGCTGGCCGACCGGCAGCTGATCTCGGCGACCAAAGCGACGGAACTGCAGGATGCTTATCGCGATCGCCTCGATCGCGGTGAGCCGGTACCAAAATCCGCGCTGGGCATGATTGGCGACGCATTCACCGTGGATTGGCAGCCGTACCTCAACAAGCAATGGGATGAACCGGTCGACACGACGCTTAGCCCCAAGACCGTCGCGTACCTCGGCGAGGCGATCACCACAATCCCGCCGGACCTTCGTCCGCACGGCCGGGTTCAACGCATCATGGACGAGCGCGTCAGGATGGCCAAAGGCGAAGCGTCGATGGACTGGGGCTTCGCCGAGACGATGGCGTATGCGTCCCTTTTAGTCGAAGGGCACAACGTACGGCTTGTCGGGCAGGACAGCGGTCGCGGCACGTTCTTCCACCGTCACGCGGTGCTTCATAACCAGCTGAATAATCGTGAATACGTTCCGCTCAGCAATCTCGTGGAGAGACCGAACGCGTTTCGCGTCATTGACTCGTTGCTTTCGGAGGAGGCCGTCCTGGGCTTCGAATACGGCTACGCGAGCACCGAACCAAAAACGTTGGTCATCTGGGAAGGCCAGTTCGGCGATTTCGTCAACGGCGCACAGGTGGTAATCGATCAGTTCATCAGCTCGGGAGAGGCAAAATGGGGACGTTTGTGCGGACTGACGATGTTCCTGCCGCACGGCTACGAGGGACAGGGTCCCGAGCACTCGTCGGCGCGTCTCGAACGATTTCTGCAGCTGTGTGCCGAGCACAATATCCAGGTCTGCGTGCCGTCGACGCCGGCGCAGATGTTTCACATGATACGGCGCCAGCAGGTTCGTCCTTTCCGCAAGCCATTGATCGTTATGACCCCGAAAAGCCTGCTGCGGCACAAGATGTCGGTGGCGCCATTGACCGAACTATCAAGCGGCCGTTTCGAGCTGATCATCCCGGAAATAGAGGCGATCGCGACGAATAAGACTCGCCGGCTGGTCTTCTGCAGCGGCAAGGTGTATTTCGATTTGCTCGAAGCGCGTGAGGCACACGGGATCAACGACATTGCCCTTATACGAATTGAGCAGCTGTATCCGTTCCCGATAACCCAGTATGCCGACCTCGTCAACGAGTACCGCCATGTCAAGGAGATCGTCTGGTGTCAGGAGGAGCCGCTCAACCAGGGCGCCTGGTACCAGATCAAGCATCGGCTGCAGGAACCGCTGCAAAATGACCAGCAGCTCTACTACGCAGGCAGGCCCGGGGCGGCCGCTCCGGCCTCCGGGATTTTCAAGATTCACCTGCAGCAGCAACAGGCCTTGGTCGAAGCTGCGCTCGATATCAAGAGTGAAGCGAGCAAAGTAGTCAAGCCTAAGAAAACCAAACGGAAGACGTAATGACCCTAGAGATCAAGGTGCCGCCGCTACCTGAATCCGTGACAGACGCGACGCTGGTCGGCTGGCACAAGAAAACCGGCGAGTCAGTTGTCCGCGACGAAAATCTGGTGGACCTCGAAACCGATAAAGTCGTCCTCGAAGTTCCCGCGCCCGCGTCGGGGACGCTGCTGCGAATTGTCGCCGAGGATGGCGCGACGGTGGAGGCGGGTGACGTGCTCGCTATTCTGGAGGAAGGCGAGGCGGCGGCGGCTGTGCCGGCGCCCGAGAAGGCCGAGGAGAAACCCGTCGAACCCGCGCCGAAGCAGAGCAGTGGACCCGTTAAAACCAGTCCCGCCGTGCGCCGACTGCTGGATGAACACGACCTCGACGCCACCATGGTCACGGGAACCGGAAAGGACGGCCGACTGACCAAGGCTGACGTCATGGCGTTTCTCAAGGCTGATGACACCAGCAACGTAACACCCGGCGACCCTACTCCGGCGGTGGCCGGCGAAGTTGTCACCCCAGGAATCGAACGGACCGAACAACGGGTACCGATGACGCGTCTGCGTGCCCGAATTGCCGAGAGGCTCGTTGAAGCGCAACAGACTGCGGCGATGTTGACCACGTTCAATGAGGTCGATCTGACCGAAGTGATGGCGCTTCGCAGCCGATATCGTGACGCTTTCGAGAAGAAACACGGTGTGCGGCTGGGCTTCATGTCGTTCTTTACGATGGCGGCGGTCGAGGCGCTAAAGAAATTCCCGGTTGTTAATGCATCGGTCGAAGGCACGGATATCGTCTACCACAATTACTACGACATCGGCATCGCGGTTTCGAGCGACCGCGGCCTGATGGTGCCGGTCATTCGCGACGTCGATCAGATGAGCTTTGCAGAATTCGAGGCGGAGCTAAACGCGGTTGCGAAGAGGGCGCAGGACGGGACGATCAGTATGGAGGATCTGACCGGTGGCACGTTTACGATAACCAATGGCGGTATTTTTGGTTCGATGATGTCGACGCCGATTCTCAATCAGCCGCAGAGCGCTATTCTCGGCATGCATAACATTCAGCAGCGACCGATGGTCATTGACGGCGAAATCGTGGCTCGGCCGATGATGTACCTCGCCGTCACGTACGATCATCGGATCATCGACGGTAAAGAGGCGGTACAGTTTCTCGTTACAATCAAAGAGCAGCTGGAGGATCCGAGCCGCCTGCTGCTACAGGTCTGATTGTCTCCGGCACAAAGGATTATTTAGAACTGATGAGCAGAAGTTTCGATGTCGTAGTAATTGGCGCCGGCCCCGCAGGTTATATTGCAGCGATCAGAGCGGCGCAGCATGGCATGACGGTTGCCTGTATCGACGAATGGAAGAACAGGGACGGCAAGTATGCGTTTGGCGGAACTTGCCTGAATGCAGGGTGCATACCTTCAAAAGCGTTGCTCGAATCCTCGGAGCTTTATCACCGTGCACAGCATGAATTCAAGAAACACGGCATCCAGACCGGCGACGTGGCAATGGACATTGCTACGATGCAAAAGCGTCGGGCAAGTATTGTTCGGCAGCTGACGGGCGGAATAGCCGGCCTTTTCAAAGCCAACAAGGTGGAAGGCCTTGTCGGTCATGGCAAGCTTCTGGCCGGAAGAAAGGTGGAATTCACGCCGGTTTCCGGCGACGTCGAGACAATTGATGCCAAGCACGTGGTGCTTGCATCCGGCTCGTCGCCGATCGAACTTCCGATAGCACCCTTCGACGGCGTGCAGATCATCGATTCCTGGGATGCTCTCGAGATTGAGGCTGTTCCCGAAACGCTGGGTGTCGTCGGCGCCGGCGTCATCGGACTTGAGCTGGGCAGCGTCTGGGCGCGCCTCGGCTCGAAAGTGACGGTATTGGAAGCGATGGACGATTTTCTGTTCATGGCCGATCGCGATGTGGCCAAAGCGGCTGCGCAGGAATTTCAGAAGCAGGGATTGGATATCAGGCTGGGCGCGAAAGTCAGCAAAGCGGTCAAGAGCAAGAATAATGTGACCGTCAGCTACGCTGATTCGTCTGGGGAGCAGTCGATCGATGTGGAAAAACTCATCGTGGCGGTGGGCCGTCGCCCGCATACGGATGACCTTTTTTCTGACGATGCGGGAATTCAGCTCGATGAGCGTGGCTTCATTGTTGTCAACGAGTCGTGCCGGACGCGCGTCAAGGGTGTTTATGCGGTGGGCGACTGTGTACGTGGCCCGATGCTCGCCCACAAGGGTTCGGAAGAGGGCGTCATGGCAGCCGACCTCATTGCCGGCGAGGTCGCCGAGATGAACTATGATGTCATCCCTTCGGTGCTCTACACCCACCCGGAAATTGCGTGGACCGGGAAGACCGAGGCCGAGGTCAAAGCCAGCGGCCGTCCGTACAAGGTCGGATCGTTTCCGTTCATGGCAAGTGGCCGAGCCAAGGCGATGGAGCAGACTGCGGGCATGGTGAAGATCATCGCGTCTAAGGAGGACGATGAAATACTCGGCATCGATCCCGACACCGAAGACCTGCAACGAACCATTCACGCTCATCCAAGCCTTGCGGAGGCAGTGCACGAAGCAGCGCTGGCGGTGGACAAGAAAGCGTTGAATTTCCCGAACAAATAGCCGTAGGAGCGCGCCCCAGCGCGATATATTAAACCCGTAGGAGCGCGCCCCAGCGCGCGATTCATTCAGACCGTAGGAGCGCTCCTACATCCTCGCTCTTAACGCTTTTCCCAGAAATCCGCGTTCTTGATGCCGAGCTTGCCGGGCTCGAAGGTATAGGTCGTTACCCCTGCATTGCGCTGCGCCTCGTAATCCGACAGCGCTCGAAGAGCGGGGCGTCCCATGAGAAACAGGATCAGGATTCCTATGATGTTGAGCCAGGCCATGATGCCAACGCCAACGTCGCCAAGCGCCCACGCGAGGTCGGCCGAGCGAACGGTTCCATAGAAGACAGACGTCATCAGCGCGAGCTTCAATATGATGATCTCGCCCGGGAAGCGGATGCTGCGCCGTATGTAAGCCACGTTTGTTTCGGCGATGTAGTAGTAAGCCAGGAGTGTAGTAAAAGCGAAGAAGAACAGCGCCACTGCGACAAAGGTTTTGCCGAAGCCTCCCAGTACCGATTCGAGTGCATACTGTGTGAATGCCGGGCTGTTGGCCTGAATATCGTTGCTGAGTACACCACCACTCGCAACGACCTCAACGCCTGTTACGTAGTATTGGTTCGTAATCAGAATCATGAAAGCGGTGGCGGAGCACACGAAGAGCGTATCCACATAGACCGAGAACGCCTGAACAAGGCCCTGCTGAGCGGGATGTTCAACCTCTGATGCCGATGCGGCATGCGGTCCCGTTCCCTGACCAGCCTCGTTCGAATAGACACCGCGCTTGACGCCCCAGCCAATAGCGGCGCCAACGCCGGCCATAGGCGTGAACGCGTCTGTGACAATCAGAGCGATGATCTTAGGCAGGTCGCCGATGTGAAACGCGATTACGCCCAGCGCCATCACGATATACCCCAGCGCCATGAACGGTACGACGATCTGCGTGAAATGTGCGATACGTTTGACGCCGCCAAAAATGATAAAACCCAGAACGGTTACCACGATGACTGCCGTCGTCATCTTCGTCGCGCTGATGCTGTCGCCAAGAAAATTGATGACGGTCTCTCCACCGAAAGCGAGTTCAGCCGCGTTGCCGATGCTGTTTGATTGCACGCCGGGTAAGAGGAGGCCCGTAGCGATGATCGTCGTCACGGCGAATATCCACGCGTACCACTTCTGGCCCATGGCTTTCTCTATGTAATAAGCTGGCCCGCCGCGATACTGGCCTTCGTCTTCTTCCTTGTAGATCTGGCCGAGGGCCGATTCGACGTACGCCGTGGAAGCACCGAGGAATGCGACGACCCACATCCAGAACACGGCGCCAGGCCCGCCGAAACCGATGGCCGCTGCGACGCCGGCGATGTTTCCCGTGCCCACGCGTCCCGATAGGGAAACGGAGAGTGCCTGAAAAGACGAGATGCCGCGGTCCGATTCCTTGCTGGCAAACAAGAGGCGGACCATTTCCTTGAAAAGCCGAACCTGCACGAATCGTGTCAGTATCGAGAAGAACAGGCCCGTTGCAAGACACAGGAAAATGAGCGCGTTGCTCCAGATAATCCCGTTCAGCCAGTCAACGATTTCCTGCATACGGCTCCCCTTTTCTGATTTAGCTGTCGGCGCTGTGGATAGTAACCGAATTCGCGATATAGTGTGCTCCTGCAGATAACGGAGGCGGTCAATGACGTGGTGGGGTTGGATGATTCTTGGCGCGGTCTTACTCGGTGCAGAACTTTTCGCAATCGACGCTCAGTTCTACCTTGTTTTTCTTGGCGTATCCGCGGCACTGGTCGGTCTGGCCGGCTTGTTCGGTATCGCAATGCCGGAATGGGCGCAATGGATGGCGTTTGCAGTTCTCTCTCTCGTTTCGTTCTTTACGTTTCGCAAGAGCCTCTATGAGAAGATTCGTAGCGGCGCGGTCGGCTTCCGGGCGAACCTTTCCGGCGACTCGATCAACGTCGATTCGGAGCTATTGCCCGGTGCAGAAGCGCGTATCGAACATCGCGGTACGAAGTGGACGGTGCGCAACGTCGGCGAGGAGCCAATACCGGCGGGAGCGCGTGCCACCGTTGTCGAAGTCGATGGGCTGACGCTGCGTATCAAGGCTTAAAAGCTAACAAATAAGGAACAGAATATGGACTCCCTGATTGTCTCATTGGCGATTGTCGCTGTCGCAATCATCATCCTGCTCAAGACTGCGGTGGTCGTGCCGCAGCAAAACGCCTATGTCATCGAACGACTCGGCAAGTACAGCAAGACTCTAAACGCGGGATTTCATATTCTGGTTCCGTTCCTCGAACGGATTGCTTACAAGCACACGCTCAAAGAACAGGCCGCTGACATAGCCGAGCAGGTATGTATTACCAAGGACAACGTACAGGTCGGGGTAGACGGCGTGTTGTATATGCAGGTTTTGGACCCGGGACGGGCGTCCTATGGCATCGGCAATTACATGTTTGCTATTTCACAGCTTGCGCAGACGACGCTGCGTAGCGAGATCGGCAAGATCGATCTCGATCGGACGTTTGAGGAAAGGGGCACGATCAACCAGAACGTTGTCGCCGAACTCGACAAGGCCAGTGACCCCTGGGGCGTCAAGGTGTTGCGTTACGAAATCAAGAACATCAACCCGCCGCACGACGTTTTGACCGCGATGGAAAAGCAAATGCGCGCGGAGCGCGAAAAGCGCGCAGTGATTCTTACATCGGAGGGTGTGCGCGACGCCAAGATCAATGAAGCAGAGGGTGAGAAGCAGCGCGTCATCAAGGAGTCGGAGGCCGTCAAGATGCAGCAGATCAATGAAGCGCAGGGCGAGGCCGAAGCGATTCTCGCGGTTGCGACCGCGACGGCCGAGGGATTGCGCCGAGTCGCGAATGCCGTAATCGACCAGGGTGGCCCCGAGGCGATGCAGCTGCGCATTGCGGAACAATACATCGCCGAGTTCGGCAGGCTCGCGAAAACGGGCAATACTTTCGTAGTCCCTGCCAACCTCGGCGAGCTGACGTCGATGATGGCGCTGGCGACGGATATCGTCAAAGGCAGGTCGGGTTCGGCCGAAGCGACTCAGTGAGGCACGGCCGTATTGACAGGGTCATCGGCCGAAGGTCTCAATGAAGTTTCGTGGCTGAACGACAAATAGGTGGCGCTCATAGAATCCGGCTTCCTGTTTGCTTTGGCCGCCGATGCGATTCTCTTCGGTCACGTCTTATTCGTTGCATTTGTGGTCATCGGCTTGGTGCTTATCCTTGCCGGGAAAGCGTTTGATTGGGTCTGGGTCCGAAATCCGTGGTTTCGACTCGCACACCTGGCCGCAATTGGAATTGTCGCGATACAGTCCTGGGTTGGCGTTATTTGTCCGCTGACGACCTGGGAAATGGCGCTGCGGGGACGGGCCGGCGAGATCGCATACTCGGGCTCGTTTATATCGCATTGGCTTGAAGCGCTTCTGTACTATCATGCGCCCGCGTGGGTTTTCGTGGTCTGCTATACCGTTTTTGCTGCCGCCGTCGTTGCCAGCTGGTTTTGGGTTCGGCCAAGGCCTTTCGCCAGACGATCCAAACGCGGTGCCGATTAACAGCGGCCGCTCGGCAGATACGGTCTCCAGTGACAGCTCATAACCCGAAGCGCCGTCGTCATGACTCGTAGACTCAAAGCACTCAAATGAACGAAAAAGAGTTTACGCCCGCGCTCGGGTATCGATTCCTGACGCCCGTTTATGACCTGGCGGTCGGTTTACTGACTCGCGAGCAACTTTGGCGCACTGAACTCCTGGAGATAATTGACCCAAAACCGGGCGACAGGATTCTGGACGTCGGCTGTGGCACAGGATCCTTAGTCGCCCAGTTGAGTTGCATCGAGCCTGAAGCAGAAATGGTTGGTCTCGACCCCGATCCGGGTGTACTCGAGATCGCGCGAAGAAAAGCCGAGAAGAGCGGCGCAAACGTCAGGTGGGAGAATGGATTCCTGGACCGCAAGATGGCCCAGAAAATCGGGCATTTCTCAAAGGTAGTTTCCAGTCTGGTGCTTCATCAAACCGCTGTCGATGAGAAGAGGTCGATCCTGTCGGCCATGCATTCTGTTTTGGCCCAGGAAGGACAACTGTACATCGCTGACTATGGCCTTCAGCGAACACGACTGATGCGAATGCTGTTCCGGCTGACGGTTCAGCTTGTCGATGGGGTACGGGACACGCAGCCGAACGCTGACGGTTGTCTGCCGGGGCAGATCGAAGCGGCTGGGTTCTTGCGCGTCAAAGAAGTCAGAGTGATATCGACAGCAACAGGGTCGATCTCACTGTACCGGGCCTCGATGGAATGACTGCTTCAGATGAAAAGAGAGATTGGCTTATGAAAAAGCCGCACCCTTGTGAGTGCGGCTTTCTCGATGGAGCCTGACGGCTCGCTCCCCTGTTAACCCTGATTGTACTGGTTTTCGCAGAAAATAGGTCGATTGCTGGGCGAGAAATCCGGGTTCCGCACGGATTCTTGTTGACCAGCTTCTGCCCTTCAGCGGCCCTTGGGATTTTGATTCCCCAACGACTTCGAACGGCTACTGTCGATAATGCAGGTACCCGCAGCCTGATCATCCGATTACTGATTCCGACAGATTCGCTTCGCACTTCAAGGCGGACGTTAAGCTAGAATCGACCGAGCGGTTGCTGACGAATTTGGAGCGATCGTCGAAATAAGCAAGTCGCTCGCCGACGTGTCCCGACATTCCAGACGATTATCAACTGCGACGCAGTCTACACCTGACCCGCTAATGTTACCGCCGGAGATAGAGGTGCTATGAAGACAATCGGAGTTCTCGGCGGTATGTCCGCTGTATCAACGCAGATCTACTACTCGACTTTGTGCCAGCTTGTACGTGATGAATTGGGCGGCCTCCATTCCCCGGAGCTGTTGATCCGGTCCCTCGACTTTGCTCCGATAGAGGCCCTTCAAATGAGCGGCGACTGGGAAGAAGCAGGGCGCGTCCTGAATACTCATGCGAAGACGCTTGAGCAAGCGGGTGCGGGCGTGATCCTCCTAGCGACGAATACGATGCACAAGGTCGCCGACGAAATGATGAATGGAGTCAGGATTCCATTGCTGCACATTGCGGAAACGACCGCAGAAGCTATTCGGTCAGCCGACTTGGAGCGACCGGGTTTGATGGCAACGGCATTCACAATGGAGCAGTCTTTCTATACTGATCGACTTCGTTCCGCCGGTCTGGAAGCGATAATTCCCGAGGCAGAAGATCGGCATGAAACACACCAAATCATCTATGACGAGTTATGTCACGGGCTGGTTACCAGAGAAAGCGAAAATACGTACGTCAGGATTGCGGATCGACTCGTGAATCGTGGCGCAGATTGCCTGATTCTTGGTTGTACCGAGATTGGCATGCTCCTGAATACGGACAATGTGACTGTTCCCGTCTTCGATACCACACGGATACATTGCGAAGCGGCAATGCGCTGGTCATTAGGTTGAAGCGCGCACCGAACTGCATTCGCCGAATTTATCGACCAGGCGACTATCCGGTCCGAAGCTGCCGGGCTCCACGATTTCCCGAGCTGATATTGAAGATTGGAATTCCGCCACCCACGCCATAACTACCTGATGAGCGGTGAACCGCTATTTCTTCATGATTTACCCGCAAACGAATGTAGACAGGCCGGTGAGCTGCTTGGGGAATCGCCGTCTATGGCCGCGCCGGCACTGTAGATCCTGCGCGGGACTTCAAAATCAGGAATGGCTTTTCCACGCCGTAGTGAAGAAGCAGTGAGGCAAGTGTGGATAGTGCAATAAAGATCGCGAAAAAAGCGGCGAATTCACTATCCGCATTTGCGTGTTGTGAGGCCAGTGTCAGCGAAAGCGGTATCAACGGAATGTGAACGAGATACAGGCAATATGACAGCCGGGCGAACAGGAACAGCGTCAGGCCGCGAAAGAAGCGTCCCGGTCCACCGCCAAACAGGAGCCCGAACATGATCGCGCCAAATGCTGCCGCAATCGCGAGCGGCTGTAGCGTCTTGTCCCACAAGGTGATCGTTGCCATCATTTCGTGTGTCGCCGTCAGGGTCAGGAACAAAACGAGCCCCGAATAGAAGGCAATCTGAGCTGCCTTTACCGAAGTCAGCCGCGGCAACGCTTTTCTTTCACGATACATGATGGCCAATGCCACACCGATCAGGAGCGGGTCGAGGGTCATATGAAACGGGCTGCGCATTACCTGAAAGAAGGCTTCGTAGCTATCGATGTTCGGCGTAGTCAGCGCTGTAACGATCCGCAGGGCAACTCCCAGGGTCAGAAACACCGCGATCGTGCGGAGACGCTCGATACTCGATCGCCTTCTCATCAGCCCGATTATCATCGGCGGTGCCAGCAGATAAAAC
The DNA here is from genome assembly GCA_947259285.1 of uncultured Woeseiaceae bacterium. GTDB lineage: Bacteria > Pseudomonadota > Gammaproteobacteria > Steroidobacterales > Woeseiaceae > UBA1847. The sequence goes on from CAMYMR010000054.1 coordinate 31,143, forward strand.
TTCTCTTCTACACCCAGTGACCAGAATGCGACAACCAGATTGGCGGGAAGATAGTCTTGTAGGAAAAGAATGTGGTAGCCGACCCGCAGGGACAGATTCTGGTCGGGAAATTCATAATATGGAAACGTGCCGAGCACAACGAGTGCGAGGACGGCGTAGTAGCTGGGCACGATCCGCAGGATCCGCTTCGTGAGGTAAGGCCGCCATCGCCACAAACCCGCTTGCCTTTCTTTCATCGCGATGATGTGATGAGTGATCAGGAAGCCGCTCAGAACGAAGAAGAGATCAACGCCAACCCAGCCGTTCGCCATAAACACGCTGAAATCCCAGTTCAACACTGGCACCGTTAGGTCCAGCGAGCTTTCGAACGGACGATATGCATGGCGCAGCAGGACCAGGATAATGGCCAGCCCTCGCAGACCGTCGAGTTCCGCGATTTGGCTCGGAGCGCGCCGAAACGCCAGGTAGCCGGCTAATTGCGTTCACCACGATCCCGGAAGGGAACGGGAAACGGACCCCGCTAGCGCCATGGTTAAGCCTTATCCAATCCCAGATTCTGGCGCAGCGGTTTCTTGCGCATTTTCCAGATCATGGAATCTACGATGTAGTGATGGAAGTTGATTGCTTGAAAGAAAAGCACCGCGAAGGGCAACCCCGCGGCGAGCTTGTCGCCGACGCCGAGGGTAATACCTGCATACAGAATGGTGGAGATAATCAGGCAAAATGCAAAGTACTGCCATTTGTTCTGGGTCTGGCTTATCCATGACAAGAATTTCGCGGAAGAGTCGATGCCGTTCTTGTAGCGATTGTTATTGAATAACCAGACAAAAAGAATGTATTGGGCGTTGTGCCAGATATTGATTACGAGCCAGCCATACGTGATGTCGTCGATCAATCGATAGCCGACCAGAAAGATCACGAAATGCGAGATCATGAAATAGGTGTGAGCTTGGGCGAGCCGGCCACGGCGCCACGCGATTATCCGACGTGCCGCCCAATAGCCTATTGACAGCAAAGCCGCGATACCTACCAGGTCGACGAGTAATTCCGGCACCGCCAGAACCCGTACCTCCTGAAACAGGAATTCATCAGGCGCCTGCCAGGACCGATACAGGATGCCGTAGGCCGGTAGCAGATAGAAACTCAGTTTTGCCAAGAGCGGGCTGTCGTCGACGAGGTCCCCGGCCTTCCTGCGATAGGCCTGGCTCACGCCCCAGCTCTGGCGCGTATAGTGAAACCATTGCCAGTACAGGTAGGTGGTGGCAACGGCCCAGATTCCGACGACTTGCGCCAGGAGGAAGGTCAGCCCGAACACGATCGGCGGCAGGTAGAAGATCAGGAATCGATGCTCTCGCAGGCTGCTTCGGTCGAAGGTCAGGCGAGTCATCGTCGAGACGACATGGTGATAGCCGAGCAGCCACAGATCAGCAATCAGTACCAGTCCGAACAGCTCCGGATTGAGGACGACGATGAACCCGGATGCCAACGCAAGAAATGCAACGCTGCGAATAAGTGTTAAATCGTAATTTCTGCTGCGCAGCCATCCCGGATTCGTTTGACTTATGGCAAAGGCATCGGCCATCGATGTCTCCCCTAAGGTATAGAATTCGACGAATTCCAGCATATGTTCGTGGGTGACTGGTTCGATATAACTAATTTGTTCGATTGGCGCAGTATTTTGCGCATACACGGTGCCGAAACACTGTATGACGGTGTTCTGAAATGGTATGGCTTCTGCTTCCCAGGCTGACGATTTACCGTATTGCAAAAAAGCAGAATTTTGTTGACTGAGCGGGACATAGCCTCGCCCCGCCAGCGGCCGCTATATTTGCCGAACTTACAGTTATATAGACGTCCGGTCGTGGTGAGAACAGACGATCGGCCCTGAGGCGATCGGAACGCATGCGCAAACGTCTGCTATGTGCTTTGCGGCCGTCGTTAAGCGAGAACAGGTTAAACAGCCACGCCCGGCCCGATTCGGTCTGTTGGCATGATTACTGAACGACTAACGCGTTCTCCTTATAAGCCATTCGCAAATTACAGAAAAGAAGGCTTCGCGAGCGGATTTCTCGATCCAAGGGCTGTGTCCACAACGCTCCCACTCGTGGTATTCGAGCTCAGGTAGGTAGTTGAGCAGGCTGTCCCGAATCATCTTGCCGGGATGCGGATCATACTGTCCGTGTAACATGAGGACAGGGGATTGGATCGCCGCAAACGCGTTAGGGTAAATTCCTTCATCCTGCAGTTTTTGCATATCGCTCCACGTCTCTTGATGGGCCTGTATATCGAATGGCTCAAATTCCTCTTTGTCGGCGTACGAATTGATGGGATCGAAGTCAAATAGATGTCGGGTTAGCTTGAACGTCCGGATGAATCGATCTGCCGGATCGGCGACCTCAGTCGACATGCGACGGAGATGGTCTTGCAGACCATCATCCATGCGTTCTCCGATCGTCGCCTGCATCCGGCTCCTTGAGGCCTGGTCGAACGTGCCGCAGCCAATAAGCACAATTGGGCCGGTATTGCTCGGGTGTACAGCGGCATAACATAGGGCAAGCATAGCGCCCCACGAGTGCCCTACAATTGCCAGAGGAGAGCCTCCGCCGAGTTCGGTAGCAAGCTCGTGCAGATCAGAGATGTGGCGGGCTACAGTCAGGGGTACCTCGCCGCTGCCTCGTTGCCACGGCTCTACCGCGCGGAAGTATTTTGAAATTCCCTTTGCTACAGGCGCCACGTCTCCGACGGCGGCCGGACCGCCGTGCAGCACAAGTACCAACGGGCCTGCTTTTCCAAAGCGTCTAACGAACATAGCGAGCAGTCTGGCACATGAAACGGGGGCCTTGCGACAAGATGCTGATTTCATGGGCAAGGCAAGGATGCGTCAGTACACGCTATCAGGCTATTTATTGGAACTTCGGAGACTGGACGAGAGTCTCGACGCGCTGCTGGTGTTGCTCGAAGAACCACTTGCGCAACATTGAACGTGGATTGGCGTCCGTTGCTGGGATAAGCCGACGTTCTGTATGCTTCGACGTCCGCTAACTACTCGGAAGCTGTCGTTAAATTCTCATTGGCTGGTAGTGTTTCTAATCTTCCAGAGGCTACGTTAGGTACATCCCAGAATTGACGGCCTTCGTTCCCTGAGCGCAATCTAGCGTAAAGGCGAATCCAGCGAAAGCTGGTAAGTTATAGGCACGGGTCTCTGTTTCCTTCGCGATATTCGTTCGAAAGATCCCAAGATTGCCGGGCTGCCGCGAACTAGGGAATGCGGCATCATGAAGAATCTAAAAAGACTTGTATTGGTTATTGTGGCAGTGGCGAGCGCATGTTCGACACAGAAGTACTATTGGATACACCCGGAAAAGGACTCAGAACAATACCACTCAGATAACTCCTATTGTCTGGCTCAATCTCGTGGCACAAGAGCAATAGCCAGGTTGCCGGAATATCAGGGGGGACACGACGGCGCCTTCTCATCAGGATGGAACACGGTTGCCGTGGTTGAGGTCATGGAGATGCAGAAGACGGTTCACCGACAGTGCATGAACGGAAAAGGTTGGCGGTTGCAAGCTGAGTAACGTCGGAGAAATACCCTACCGTTATCGCCGTCTTTCAACGAAAAGCATCGTAATTGCCCAGCTCGTGATATGCGCTACTGGCCGTTAATTGCCTCTAAGGAAAAGCCGACATTTAGGATGTTCCGATTGAACCCGCAACCCAAAACGGACTTGAAAGCGGGCACCGAATGCGTGAGCTGCAGCACGGCCTGGGCAGGTGCAAAGGGGGGGGGCTCTGTTTTCGCAGAAACGTCTAGAGACGTCTGCCCTAGTGACGGCTGGAAAGTAGATTGGTATTCTGCATTCACCATCCAGCCAGCAAGGGAGTATCGATGATGACTCAGATTAAGGCTACACAGTTCGGTATTACGATCTCCCTCTTGGCGCTGCTATCCGCGTGCGCGACACCAACCCAGACTGCGCTTTCTGACGGCACTGCGGCCTACCGCATGGACTGCGACGGGACGGCCGGCGGCTTGAATTATTGCTTTGAAAGAGCGGGCAAGTCGTGCGGCGCCGCTGGATACACGATTGTCGATAGGGACGGACGGGTAATCTCCACGAGCCGCGTCGCTGACTCGGATATGGAGTCTCTCGTCAGGGCATACGAAACTGATCAAAACAGCATTCTCGTAAGGTGCGGTCGCTAGTCAGAAGCTGGTAGGGCACTCCTAACCGCTGACAAAAATGTGTGCGAGTTCAAACGGCAGTCGGTGACCGTCAGCCGACCCTAAAATCGAGAAATATTTGGTGTCCTGGGCGTCCGTTGCTGGCAGCAGCCGACGTTCTGTATGCTAGGATGTTCGCTAACCACTCGGAAGCTGTCGTTAAATTTTCATTGGCTGGTAGAGCTGCTAATGACCCGAAGCTGCGGTCTGGAATAGCGACTAATCGCTGTCCCTCAGAATGGCCTCCACGTCCCTGACGTAAGTAGGAGGATAGTTGACCTTTGCTGCGGTCCACCATTCAATCCCATACGGGTTATTCAGGTACTGGCGCAATACCGGCATCGTTTCCTCGAAACGGCCGTGAAGGAATAAGTTGCGTCTGGTCCGATCCCAGATGTGGTATGCGGCCCAGAGATATTCCTCCAATAGAGTGTGTAGACGCACTAATTGAGTGGCATCAAGTTCGGCGGCGTCATCAAGGCGCGCTTGCCAGATTTTAGCAACATCGTGGTTTTCGACAATGGACAGGCGAATCCTCGACCACTCCTCCATAGTGACGTTTTCCTCGCCCCGCTGGAGCAATATGTTGGTTTGCTTG
>CAMYMR010000055.1 GCA_947259285.1 uncultured Woeseiaceae bacterium
ACAGTCGCCGTGAGCGATCAGCAGTTTCTCCGGTTGCCAGCCAAGCACCTTGTCGCGTGCGGCTCTCGCTTGACCGCGCCTGAGAAAGCTCGCTCGCCATTCACGCGGCGTGCTGCCGTGATCACCAACCAGGCTGTCCAGCCGCATCAGCATGCCTTTCCAACCCGTCATCGTCGCTTCGGGATGACGCTGGACGAGGTCGCAGATGATCGCGGTGCGCGACGCACGGTGAAAGAACACGACCTCCTCCATCGCCAGGGAACCACGAAAGATCACCTGGTCGATGTCGGATGCCCATGCCGCATCAGGCTCGTCGCCCAGCTCAGCGTCGAAGTGCAGCTCCGGCTTGCGTTTCATGAGGCCCGGCGGCGCATAAACGTGTGCTTCCGGCCATCGGTTGGCCCACTCCGCGAGGAAAAGATGGTGAATCTTGTTCGGAGAGACGATGTGCCGTACCGGTCCGACCGCATCGACGGCATCCTGCAGCGCATCGGACAACGCGACCGGTGACCACACCCAGACGCTGCCGTCCGACAACCGCACCACGGCCATGCGGGTGGGATACGGGAAACCGTAGAAAGACACGGTCGGCCCATCCGCGACGTAAAGAGACGGTCCGAACTCGTTTAACATTGATCAAGTTTGCTGCCGCACACATCTCATCCGCGATTCGGAATAACACGTATGCGGTCATCAGAAGCACGGCGGGCCTGCACGAGCGGGGATCATCCATTTCGTTGTTTTTGAGCACGTATTGGACAACTTTGCTTTTGTTCTCATATCGCCCAGGAGCGCAGGTCTGCGCTTTTCTAAAGCGGTCGTTCAAAAGACCTGAGTAACGAGAATTTCAGGGGCAGCCAACAGCCGAAGGCGGACACGTAATGCTGATACGCCTACTGCGAACTGAGCAGGCTCTCACCAAGCAAGTCTTGAATCAGGCTCCGATAAGTCTCGCGCCAAATCTCCGGGTTCTCTTCAAATGAACCCCGCATCCAGGTTCGTGGGTCCTCAAGGCTCTGTCTAAGTTGAACCTGCATGGCATCCCAAGCTTCCTCTGAGAGAAATCCCGATTGGTACTGAAAATAGAGATTATCGTAGCTCTTCAGCGATATAAAAGCGCCGACGGCGCGAAATGCCAGCTCTTCAACAGGTTGATTACTTGCCCACGCTTTGACCGTATCGGGAATGTCCTTTCTTCCCCGAATATCGGCCAGAAGGTCAGTGCCAATTACGCGCATGCCAGGATCGCTTTCGAGAATTGCGCTGAATTGCTCGCGCAATGAGTCGGAACGCGCCTGATACTGTGCCGCAATTGCAATATCTTGTGATTGTTTCAGCTGCAGACCTACGAACGCCAGTGAAGCAACGATTGCAACCATTCCGATAATCTGTAACCAGTCGTTCAGTGCAGGTGTATTCATTTTACGTCCTTATGCCCCGAAGCCGGACTTAGGAAAGTCACCAACTAAAACGATGTCCGCTTCGGCCCATTAGCAGCTCTTAGAGTCAATGATAGCTCACTGTCGGCCTCCGGGCGTTAAGCAGACATCAGACGAGGCTAAGTGTCGGCTCTGCCCAGGAGCGGATGCTTACGAAGCGCGATATCTCCCCAAATAATGGGCACCTAAAGGCCAAAAGTGGTCATTAGGATTCTCTGTACTGCGACATCCTAGAGCGCTTGTAACTCCTCGGCGAGATCGGAGATCATGGCTTGCGTCGCAGCCTCTGCGTCATCGAAGTGGGTGAGAAGGTGAGCGACATTAGCTATCTCAGTCCGCAAATGTGCCAGCACCTGCCTGGACCTCAAAGCCTCGCTGAAGTCGGCTTCTGCGCCATTGGTTGCCGAATAAACCCCCGCGATGCCGAACTCCGCGAAGGTGGGACGTATTTCGTGGATCACGAAGTCCCGCCGAGTCTGCTCATCAAGGATGAGATCGCTGACGACCGAGTTCCATCCCGCCAGGCGGTTTCTCAATTCGATATTTCTTACCAGGTCGATCCTTCCCGAGCCGATCGTCGCGTCTAGCGCGCCCGTCGCCGGGTTGTAGTGCGGCGTCCCGCCTGCTTGGCGGAATAGTGAGCCCAGGGACTCATCATGAATTGAGGTGTCCGATTCTGATGCCGAAACAATTTCCCGCATCGCGTCAAGGTTCAGGCGGTGGATTCCGGCAGTCCTAGCAAGGACTTTTTGATTCGCCTCAAATTCGGCGCGAAGCAAACTAAGAATCTCCCGCTCCTCCGCACGGTCCTGCACGCTGTCCCACCAAGCATCTATTGAGAATGCCAGAAGTATGCTGGCAACAATGGCAGCCGCCTCAATCGATATTCGTGTCCACGGAATGGTTTGTGAGTTGCTCATTTCAGTGGCAGCCAACGGACATCCGCTAAAAACGAAAACAAAAAAACCCCTGCCCCAGCATAGAAACGTGGTCGCTGGGTTATCGCTTGGGAGCCTGGCGCTTTCAACGAGAGCGCCGAAAAGCTTTTTGTTACCCGCGTGTCGAGTTCACTTCGTGAACAAAGTCACACGTGATACCCGCCTGTGCATGATGCTTGTGAATCGCTTCTTCGTCCGGGGCATCCAACACGCAATAAATCTTGTTGTCTTTCTCGCTGAATAGAATGTCGTGGTGCGTGACCCCGAACTCGTCTGGCGGCGCATTCTGCAAGCTGTTCAGCTGATCCGCAGTGAACGGCGTCATGGGATGAGCATCGATGAATTTCGGCACAATCGTTACCTCCTCCCGCCCGGGTGGCGGGAATTTATTGAGCGCCCTGGCTGACGGACGGTTCAAGGAATGAAAGGCGCTCGATTTGCATTTGCTCGCCATGTCAGCCCCTCGCTATAGCTTTGGCCAGGTCAGCCTCTCGCATCTGTACTCATCAGCGTAGTACAAAACGTAGGTTTCGCAAGAATTGCGACTGGCGGTTTTGGGTCAGCAGCGGCCCTTTTCAGCATCCAGGCCGAATAGCGGCTATCAAGCGTATTGCGGACGATTCGAAACTGAGTTTTCGAGTGCCAGGTCTTGAACGTCTGCTCTCACCGCTAGGAGACATACAGATCGCTGCAATCCGAACAAAGCGAAAGACGGGATACGGCCAATTCCGCTCGTTGAAGCGATGGCCGATGCTGGCGCCTGGTAGTTCAATTTGACACAGACATTATGTGACCCGGTTCACACTAATTTGCGAGGCGACCGGCTGACTGACACCTCCCGAAAGCCAATTTTTTTGGTGCAATAAGCCTGAACTTCAGACAGGCACGCACAGCCAGGGACAATGTCATGAGTAACAGGGCAATCTTCACAGTACTCGCCAGAACCTTTTTCGTCGTATTGTGCGCAACTTTCTCAGCGCCAATTCAAGCAGACGATTTTGTTTCCTTGGTTGAACAGAACTTCCCGTACCAGGAAGTTGAGGAGTCCTATGGCGTCGCCAAGATCGAGGAGGGTCGCTGCCAGGAAGGAACTCCGTTTCAGTTTTCTCAGGAAAGTTCCCAGAATAGTACGAAGATGGACGTCGCCAAGCGGATTCACGAAAAAGTTCGTAGCCTGGGTGCTAACGCTTTCGTAATCACCGATCTGAAGGAAGATACTCACGTCAGGAGCATCATGGTGACTCCTTTAGCGTGCGACTTACGCTGAGTTGCTACCCTTTTACGCGGCCCGGCTAGCGGTGCGAATCGCGCCAGCTTTCGTTGGGTTCGAGCGGTACAGGCCAATAACCACCTCCCTCGATGCGTTATTTGTCACCGACTCGGTTGCCGAGGGAGCAGACACAAATCGAGAATCATGAAATTTTCAGCACGTAAAGAGATTGACCAATCCGTGGCAGCTATCGTTAATATCAGGCAGTAAAAACAGGTCCGGCAAATTTTACGTTGACTGAAATCTGCATCGTCTACGTCCTATCTGATCCCGTATACATTACATTCGAGACAACGTTACCAAGAACCATTTTTCTGAAAGCGCGAACACGATCTTTTTGTCTTCCGCGTGCGACCGCTTCGGGTTCAGCAGCCGCCCCTTAGCCAGAGTTTAGTCGTATGTCAGCTTCCGAGTGGTTAGCGGACCTCCGGGAATGTTGAGCGTCGGCTTTTCCCAAGCGCAGAGGGTCGGGAAGCAAAGAAACCCGTCAGTTAGGGGTTAGCTTGAGGCCGGAAGCTGCCGTCGGGCTGCACATTTCGAATGTCTGCTTTCAGGCGATGAGGTGCATCGTCAGCCTGGGAGGCTGATGTTCTACGACTGAAATAGACCCTCAAAGCGTGAGGCCCCTTCTGTTTCACTCCGGGTGCCCGACGATCCCGGTAGAGTCGCCTGACCGACCTGGTGTAAGGGAAAGGTACGAGGGTGCCGGTGGTCTCCGGCCGGTGCTTTACGGATGCGACTGAGAAGTAAGCGACCCGAACTGCGCGTGCTCGACGCAGCCCCTCCGGCGCCTAATTGCGGCGCTGCTGCTCGTACAACTGGACGTAGTCGAGGTAATAGCCAGTATACAGGTCGAAATACTCCTCGAGCTCGGCGAGCTGACGCTCGCTCCCGACGAAGCGCGCGAGCAGGTCCTCCTGCTGGAAGTCGATGAGTCGGCCGAGGTTCGGCGCGACGTCCGTGACGTTGTAAAAGCCCATGTCGGAGTATTCGAGGATCGGGCGATTGTCCGTGTGAATCGGCGCGCCGTCCACCAGCGAGTCGATGTCGCTCTCGCCAAGCAGCAGCATGCTGGCGAGCTTATAGACATTGTCGACGTTGAGGCTCTGCAGGTCGCGCTCGACCTTGGCCATTCTTTCGCTCAGCTCCGTCAGGTTTACCCGTGTCGGCTCCGGCGTGCCCACCAGGATGATGAAATGGGTCGGGAACTGAGTGAAATACCAGGCGGTCGTGCGCGGGAAGACACTGTCGAAGGTGGCGATCAGCGTGCGCAGGTCGTTGAAGGACAGTCCGCCGACCGGAAGCCATGCAGCGGCAACGCCATCCGCGCTGAGCGCTTCCTGCATGATCTCGAAGTATTCCCGAGTGTAAAGATAGGGATTGCGCTTGTATTTCAGGTTAGTCACGTCCGTGACGATGACGGAGAACTTTTCGTCCGTGGTGGCGATGTAGTTGCGGGCATCGTCCAGCACGATATCGAGATCAGGGTCGGCATAGGACGCGTAGTTGACCTTGCTGAACAGTGGCGCCGCCTCGATGATCTTCTCCTCGATCTCGACCGCATGGACCGCGATATCGTACAGGAGCATGCTGCCCGAGGTGGTTCCGGTGCCGTAGCCCACCGTCAGCGCAATGTCCGGCTCCTTGGCTAGCAGCAGCGGCACGTGGGCGAGCATCTTCGAGTCGGCGAGCAATACGGGATCCGTTCCGGAGACGTTTTGGCCGTCGACGAACAGCCCCCGATAGTTGCCCCGTTCGACGGCAGTGACGGTGCCCGACAGGCCCTCGGCATAGTAGATGACATCGAAGCCCTCAGCAGCCGTGCGCAGGTCGCGGCCCTTCAGTTCGGCGTGGAACGTCTTGATGTCCATGAACACCAGCAGGTTCGCGACGGCCGCAACGACGACCAGCGAGACCCATTGCGCCCCGGCGGGGCTGCGGCGGCGCAGCAGGAAAGCCACCGCGATCAGCAGACTGAGGTTGATGAGGAGGAGCGTGGTGTTCCACATCCCCAAGAAGGGGATCAGCACGAATCCCGTCAGCAGGCTGCCGGATACGCAGCCAAGCGTGTTCGAAAAAAAGGTGTTGCCGGCCTTGGCGCCGATCCGATCGATATCGCGCGCGTAGATGCGCACACCAAGCGGGAAGAGGATGCCCATGAACACCGCCGGGATGAAAGACACGGAGAACGCCAGAGCCATGCCGAGCCTCAGCTGGCTCATCGATGTGGCGTCAGCGAGCAGGATCGTGATGGACCCGAACTGCCGGAACAACAAGAGCACGACGGCGCCGCTGAAGGCCGTAACGATGGACACGGTGCTGAACCAGGCCTCTAGATCCCGGCGACTATCCACTTTTCGCGCCACGACCCAAGCCCCGACCGAGAAGCCCAACAGGAACCCTGCGAGGATGAGCGCAAAGGCCTGGGAGGTCGACAGCCCGTAGGTCGAGAGGATGCGCACCCACAGCATCTCGTAGCCTAAGCTAATGAAGCCCGTGAGAAACAGGAAGACCAGCATGTAGGAGTAGGGCGACTGCTCGCCTGTCGGGGGACGAGCGGTTGCCGTACCTCGCTTGCTCAGCGCAATGATCAGAGCGACCAACAGGTTGCCGCCGACGGCAATTATCAGCGTGCCGATCACGCCGAAGTACCGCACGAGCAAGAAGCCGGTTAGCAACGCGCCGGCGCAGGCCCCGAGGGTGTTGAGGTAGTAGATCTTGCTGAAGCTGGAGCCCAGGTTGGCAGGGTCGCGAAGGAAGTACTTGGCCAGCAACGGCATGGTGCCACCGATGAGAAATACCGGGGGCAGCAGCACAAGCATCGACAGCAGCAGCCGAGCGACCGAAAGACCATAGAAGCCAAGGTTGTTGTAGGCGTACTCGTAGAGATAGCGATAGACCGGCAGGGTCTCAATCACCAGGTAGGCGATGATTGAAGTCGCGGCAATCCCCAATTCCACGTACAGGTAGATGCGCAGCGGTTCACCGGCTCGCTCTGACCACCGCCCAAAGAAATAGCTTCCCAGGCCAAGGCCCAGCAGGAATACCGCGACTACCGTGGCGACGGCGAAACTGCTGACCCCGAACACGAGGCCCAGCAACCGGACCCAGATCAGCTGGTAGATCAGGGCGGAAGCGCCGGAGATAAAGATGGCTGTAAAAAGCAGTCTGTTACTTAAGCTCCAAACCATCAGCGTAAGGCCTCGGGCTGCGCTGGATTTCCGGGCTTCGCGTCGCTGCGGCACGCGCGCAACGACCGGCTGAGGGGGCATCATACCAACACATCCAAGGTGACCCTATTGGGCATGCGGATAATTGGTGTCGAACCGAGATTTACGCAAATATCTGCACGGCAACCCTGCTTCGACCCCTCATGATCTGCAGCCGGTCTGTCAGAAACTCAGTACCAGGCGGTTAGCGAAACATGTCGAATGCACGATTCATAGCCAGACGGCACGCGACAAAAAGATGGGGCCAACAAGACGGTGCTCGGTGCTCACATCTTCTTACACTGCAACACAATGCATTAACCGTGTTGGAATTTCGCTAAAGGCGATGATTCGTGGCTCCTGTTCATTGTCCAAGCGATCATCAAAAAAAAACAGCCGCAGCCAAATCATAGGGCGTCCTTAGCAGCAGATCATCTTGACCTCGCCAACGCTACTCCTCAAAATTGGTCTAAAAATCAGAGCGATAAATGGTCGAGAGCCATAATCTGTCTATGCCTGTTCGAATCTGCGTCAGGCCATACGAATCCAACCTACTTGCGCTTATGGATACGGTCTATTACCGTGAATTGACGTCGTGCAAGGACAACCAATAAAAAATCAAAGCTGCACGCTATTCGCGTACAACAGGGAGATACCCAAGTGGACGCCATTCCTTTTGAGCTATATCTGATACCCGCGCTGCTCGCACCTGTTTTTCTGGCTTGGGGTGCGGATCGCGTTGTGGATGGAGCATCTGCCTTATCGTCTAACCTGGGTATGTCGCCCTTGCTCATAGGCGTTCTGGTGATGGGCTTTGGAACCTCATTACCCGAGCTCCTCGTATCGGTGATTTCATCCGCGATGGGCAACTCCGGGCTGTCCTTAGGCAACGCTTATGGCTCCAACATAATCAATATTGGCTTCGTATTAGGTCTGGCGGCCGTCCTGAGTCCGGTGATCGTCAAGAGGCACGTGGTCAGGCGGGAGCTGCCGTTACTGATCGTGGCTACGGCTATTACGGCCTTTTTCGTGATCGATTTTGAGCTGTCGCGCAGTGATGGAATCATACTGCTGGCTTTGTTCGGCGTGCTGCTGGCTTATCTTACCCGGGCGGCCATTCGTGAACCGGCCGAGCCAGAGGACTCCAGCCTCAAGAATGAACTCGAGAAGCGAACCATCTCCCTGGGCAAGAGCATTAACTATCTGCTTATTGGCCTGGCCGTAATTGCAGTCTCTTCTGCTGCGCTGGTTTGGAGTGCCCGGGGTATTGTCCTCAATCTTGGGGTAAGTGAGCTCGTCGTGGGCGTGGTTGTGCTTGCGCTCGGAACCTCGCTGCCCGAACTGGTTGTAATTGTTGTAGCCGCAAAACGTGAGAAGCACCAGCTGGCCCTGGGTAATGTAATCGGCTCAAACTTGTTCAATACCCTGGCGGTGGTCGGTACCGCAGGCCTTATAGCGCCCTCTGTTCTTGACAACGAACTGGTAACTCGAGATCTGCCCGTCATGTTTGCTCTGACCGGAGTACTTATCGTAATGGCATATGGCTGGGGCCGTCGTACAGGCGTTATCAACAAGATGGAAGGTGCCGGACTGTTACTGGCGGTTGCGAGCTACCTGGCCTACCTCGTCTACACTACGCCGATCTTCGCGTGATCGCAGCCAGCGTAAACGTTTCTGCTTTATGCGGACATGTTTCTTGGCAGATCCCCAAGCGCTTGCGGCTGTGACCGAGGAGCTTGGGTGGTCCGCGTCGCACAACGATTAAGCATCAGTCTCCTCCACAGATCAGATACTCTGGCATCCATACCCCCTCGTCGGCATTGAAAGCGAAGCTCGCTCGCGCACCCAGGTATATGACGTCCGGTCCCTGCTGCGGTGGCGACAGACACCGCATGTTTTCGCCGTCGCCGACTTTCCTGCAGCCCATCTCAAGGGCATTAACCATGGCGTCGTGGCAGTCATCGTTCTCGCCAAATACACGCATGATGCCGTCCATTCCCATGTCGCCGCCGAATCCCACCTTGGTCTCGGCGCTGACGAATCGTGCAAGGCGCGGCCAGTCCTTGCTCGAGAACGCTGCAACGAACTCCGCGTAATCCCAAACGAGCTGATCCTGCCGTTGGCTATCGTCTGACGAGGCGAGCGGGAACCAGGTTAGTAACAAAAGAGAAGCAATGAGTTTCTGATACATAAGCAGCAGCCTTGAGCGTAAACCGCGGTTCGACCCCTATTCTTCAGGTTTGGGCAGCCGCACCCGCAGGATGACGCCTTTGTCGAGGTTGTCGGCGCTGATTCGCCCGCCGTGTCCGGTGGCGATCAGGCGAGCGATGTACAGGCCGAGACCGAGATGACGCGCATCCTGACCCGGGCGCATCGAAACCATTGAGTCGAACATCTGTGTTCGCATTCGCGCGGGCAGCGGCGGGCCTGGGTTTGCGACCGATAATTCGAGCGAGTCATCCTGCTCTTTCAGTCCAATGGAAATAATGTCGTTTTCCGAGCTGAAGTCCACGGCGTTATCCACCAGCTTGTCGAGCATCTGTATAAGTAGTTCGGGTGAGCCCCGCATGTCTGCGTCTGCCAGATTACAATCGAAGTCAAATGACCGGTCTTTGTAAACATCGCGATACGCGGTAACCGTCGACTGGAGAACGTCTCTGAGGTCGAAGGCTTCCGGCTCCGCATTCGTCATCAACTCCTCGACGCGATTCGCTTCACTCATGGCGCTCAGGATCCGGCGCAAACGATCCGCGCCTTCGCGGGCGCGCGCCGTGTAGCCGACGCCGGCCTCGCCGAGGGCTTCGTGCTCCAGGTTTTCGAGCGATGAGGTGACGATCGCCAGTGGCGTACGCAGCTCGTGTGACAGTTTTGAGGCCAGTGATCTCAGGTACTCATTGTAGTCGCCAAGCTGCTGCAGCACGCTGGAAAAACTTCTCGACAGGTCACCGATTTCATCCCCCGCGAGCGCACTGGGCAAGGCGGCCTGCAAGGTTTCGTTCTCAACCGCGGCTTCGGCCGCGACGGAAAGATGACGAATGCGTCGAGACAGCCACGTTGCGTAGCCGAGTAATGTACCGGCCACCAGCAAGGTAGCGATCAGGGTTACGTTGATGAGCCTTGCGAGCCCCTCGTTCGTGAGGCTCAGGATCGCATCCGTGCCCTGCTGCAGTACAACTGCTCCAAATGTTTCGCCACCTGCCATTATTGGCGCAGCGACCGCAACGATGGCCTTGCCGCTGGCGGTGCTGCGAAACCAGGATCCCATCTCGCGACCTTGCAAGGCAGAACCGACGTAAGCCTGCTGTTCGCGACCAAGCGGGTCAGGCTGTGCGAACACCGCTTCTTTGCCGGACTCTACGAGCAGGTCATAGGCTCTTCGGGCAAAGCCAATTCGCGTACTGGGAGTCGTGTTGTTAATTTCGCCAGCTGCGGCCAGGCGCCACCCTTTGGCGTCAGTGATCAAAAGGCGCATATCGGGCTGTACCAGGCCGGCCGCTATCGCCTTTATCTCCGCGGAGACCCGCGCCGTCGGTCCCGGCACGTTGCCGGAAAACGTACTGCTGCGTGTCCCGGGATTCGCGGCGTTGTCC
The DNA here is from genome assembly GCA_947259285.1 of uncultured Woeseiaceae bacterium. Classification (GTDB taxonomy): domain Bacteria; phylum Pseudomonadota; class Gammaproteobacteria; order Steroidobacterales; family Woeseiaceae; genus UBA1847. The sequence goes on from CAMYMR010000055.1 coordinate 10,447, forward strand.
GTATTGTTGACTACCACCCCCAGGTGATTGCCCAGCAACGCCGCAGGGATCCGGGCTTCCAGGCGATACCCGCCCGGCGCATCCTGCCAGTGTGCGGTAATAGCGGGTTCCGGCGCGAATCCGTATGCGTTCTGTTTGTAACTCAGGATCCTGCCGGGTGCCTCCGCAGCAAAGGTGATCAGCTCCTGAAGATAGGGCGGGTTGCTGCTAACCAGGTTGACGCGGTCGGCGTGCTGCGAACCACCGTCGAGAACGATTGATTTCGATGTCGCGTATACGACGTTCCGATCGCGAACCTCGACATAGACATAGATGGTCTGACCGAAAGCGCCCAGCGCTACCCGGATCGGTCCATCGGCACCGCGAATCAACCTCAATGAGGTTCTTTCCAGCGACCAGTCATCGAAGTAACCGTCAATCTCCGGACGTGTATTCAGCGTGTGTATGTAAAGCTGATCCGCCGTGTCAAACGTGTCGTCTTGCGCCGGAAATTCCTCACGGTACTGCGCCATGGAATTGGCAACCGCGCGGGCCGTGGCGGCCAGCATCTGCTGCTGTCCGGTGCGCAGCGCCGACTCCGTTTCGCGAATAAATTCGCAGCCGGCCCATGGCAGGATGAGTGTCAGGAGACTGACGAGCAAAAGCTGACGCTTCAGGTTCATCGTCGGGCGCTAGTTGGAGAGCCAGCGATAGCCCATGCCGTAAACGGTTTCAATGGCGTCGAAGTCCGGATCGATGCTCAGGAATTTGCGGCGAATGCGCTTTACATGTGACGTCACGGTGTTGTCGTCAAGCACTGCCTGGGCTGCGTCCATCAGCTGCTGCCGGTTTTTTACGTGACCAGGAAATCGTGCAAGCGCGTGTACCAGCCAGAATTCCGTCAGCGTCAAAGCAACGGGCTGGTCTTTCCAGTGAATGGTCATGCGTTCGGTATCGATAACCAGGTCGCCGCGTGTAATTCGACTTTCGGCGACCTGCGGTCTCTGCATGGCATCGAGTCGCCGGAACAGCGCAGCGACGCGCGCCATCAGGTGCGGCAGGCTGATGTCCTTGGTCAGATAATCATCGGCACCCAGGCGCAGGCCGGATACCGCATCGAATTCACTATCACGAGCCGTCAGGAAGATGATCGGTAGCTCGGCGGCTCGCGCGCGTAGCTCGCGGCACAAATCGAAACCGCCCTCGACGTCGTCCTTGAGGTTGATGTCGATAACGACAAGATCCGGCATCCGCACTTCGAAAGCATCGAGGGCGGGCGTCCGAGCCTCAAACGTATCCACGACATAGCCTTCACGACGAAATGCTGCTGCATAGTTGTCTCGAATCGCCGCTTCGTCCTCGACGATCGCTATCCGTTTTGCCACGTGGCCTCCTTTGAACGGTGCTCTGCCAGCAACCGCCGGCAGATTACTCGTCGCCACAATTTGCCACATTACGCCGGTGCATTGCCATGTCGCGGCCGGCAGACCGGCGTTTTGCCGGGTTGCAATAGTGTCTACGCACAAGGGAGGCGGTAATGAATCGAATCAGGACTTTGCTCGACACGCTGTGCCGTCGCGCCGCTCTGCTGCTGCTGGTCCCGCCGGTCATGGTGATTGCCGAGGAACCGACGCCCCAGGCCGCCCGGACGGGCAGCCTGCTCTGGCAAATGGAGCAGGGCTACGCGACCGCGACACTCATTAACACCGACGTACGGATGCAGATCAGCGGGCTGGTGGCGCGCGTTTCGGTAACACAGGAATTTCAGAATGATGGCGCCGAGTGGGTTGAAGGCATCTACGTTTTCCCACTTCCGGACAAGGCGGCCGTTGACCGTATGCGCCTGCATGTTGGTGATCGCTTTATCGAGGGTGAGATTCAGGAGAAAGAACGTGCGAAAAAAGCCTATGAAAAGGCGAAGCAAGCCGGAAAAAAGGCGAGCCTCGTCGAGCAGCAGCGCGCCAACCTGTTTACGACATCGGTGGCAAACGTCGCGCCCGGCGAAAAGGTGGTCGTCGAAATCGAATACCTGGAGGACGTTCGCTTCGAAGATGGCCGCTTCAGCATACGATTCCCGATGACGCTGACGCCGCGTTATATCAGCGGACAGCCTTTGCCCGACAAGGTCGGCAGCGGCTGGTCCGGCGACACAGACCGGGTGTCCGACGCGTCGCTCATTACGCCGCCGATGGTATCTGGATCGAGCGGGCACACGATCACATTAACGGCCGACGTCAATGCAGGCGTGCCCCTGGAAATAATCGCCAGCCGCTACCACCCGGTCAGCGTCCGGGAAGATAGCGGACGATATCGAGTGACGTTGAGCGGCGATAAAGTACCCATGGATCACGACTTCGAACTGGTCTGGCAAGCCGTGCGTTCGGCTGAGCCGCGAGCGATGGCGTTTACGGAGGTCGTTAATGGCGAACCACATCATCTCCTGATGGTAATGCCGCCGGACCAGATGGACTTGCCAGCGGCATCCATGGCACGCGAAATCATTCTGGTCGTGGATACCTCCGGCTCGATGCACGGGGTTTCGATTGCACAGGCGAAGCGGGCCGTGCGCCTGGCGCTGCAAGGCTTAAAAGCGACCGACCGCTTCAACGTTATTGAATTCAACTCTGTCAGCAACGCGCTTCACCCGTCGAGCGTCGTGGCAAGTCCATCGAACGTCAATGAAGCGATGAATTTCGTGCAGCGGCTTAAGGCCAACGGCGGCACAGAGATGCGTCCGGCGTTGTCACTCGCGTTACGCGGCCAGCCTCCGTCGACGCATCTGCGTCAGGTTGTCTTTGTTACAGACGGTAGCGTTGGTAACGAGGATGAGCTGTTCACCATGATCGAACAGAACCTCGGCTACGCACGCCTGTTTACGGTCGGTATCGGCTCCGCGCCAAACGGCTGGTTCATGCGAAAGGCGGCGGAGGCTGGTCGTGGTTCCTATACGTTCATCAGCGCGCTGCACGAGGTTGGCGAAAAGATGGACAATCTGTTTCGCAAGCTTGCGAACCCCCAGGTCACGAATATCGAAGTGCAGTGGCCGAACAGCGTTGTGGTCGATAGCTATCCGACAACCGTGCCTGACCTGTATTTCGGCGAGCCCGTCACGGTGAGAGCCCGGGCATCCGGTGGCTACCGTCCTGGCGACACGGTGAGGGTCAGCGGAAATTCTGTGACCGGCGCCTGGTCAAAAGTGCTGACATTCGACATGTCTCGGCAGAGCAATGGCGTTGCCGCATTGTGGGCGCGCGCCCGCATCGCGGAACTCATGGACAGTGAACGTCGCGGGGAAGATGCCGGGGAAACACGCGATGCGATCGTCGAGACTGCGCTAACGCATCATCTCGTCAGCAAGTACACGAGTCTCGTCGCCGTGGACAAGACGCCGGCACGTCCCGTGGGCGATCCGCTGGCAAGTGAACAGCTGGCCAACCGGATGCCGTATGGCCAAAGTACGAATGCGATATTCGGTTTCCCGGCGACGGCAACGGATGCGCCGATGCAACGCCTGATCGGGCTCGCCCTCTTGTTTGCCGCAACGTTGCTCGTCGCGGCGCTCCGCATCGGCGACGAGTGGACCCGTGGTCGGCTGGCATAAACGCGGAGCACGCTGGCTTGTGGCCTGTCTGCTTTGTCTCGGTTTCTGGCATCTTGGCAGCGGCAGCTATATCCCCGCAAAAGCCTGGCTGGCGCAGGAGCTGATGCAAAAAGCCTGGCGGCAGGCCGGTAGTGGGGTTCACCGCCCGACGCCATGGCCCTGGGCCGACACCTATCCGGTACTTCGCCTGACATCAAAGGTCCGAGACATTGACCTGATTGTGCTTGCCGGCGGCTCAGGTCGAACCCTGGCGTTCGCACCCGGGCATCTGAGTGCCAGCGCACTGCCTGGCGAACGCGGCAATACGGTTATCGCCGGGCATCGCGATACGCACTTTCGGTTCCTGAGTGATGTCGAGAAGGGTGAGCTCCTGACCGTCGAGTCGGCCAGCGGTCGCAAGCATGTTTACCAGGTGCTGGGCGCTGACATTGTCGACTCGCGCAAGGGCGGGCTGGTTCTCGATACGGATGCAGCGATGTTGACGCTGGTGACCTGCTACCCGTTCGAGGCACGCGACTCCGGCGGCCCGCTGCGTTATATCGTTACCGCGAAGAGGCTTTTATGATGGCGGCGACATGTAGCAACGCGGCAGCGCTGATGGCATCGGTAATTTGACCGTCGAGCACCATGTTGACGGCATCAATAAGAGGTAGCCTGCGAATCTCGAGATCCTCGGATTCCTCAAACTGTGTTTCGCCAAAGGACAAACCGGTGGCGATGTAAGCGATGCCGAGCTCATCCGTAATCGAATTGCTCGGGTGCAGGCGCATGAGCTCTTCCCAGGTCGCAGCACGAATCCCGGTTTCTTCCTGGAGCTCACGCTGGGCGGCGACCAGCGGCGGCTCGTCGAGCGGCGCACCGCCCATCGGTAACTCCCAGGAATATTCGCCAAGGGTGTATCGGTCCTGGCCCACGAGCCAGGTGTTGTCGCTGTCGTCGAGCGCGATGATTGCGACGGCGACGTTCTTGAAGTGAACGTGGCCGTACAGATTTTTGCCGCCGCCGGGATTGACAAC
>CAMYMR010000056.1 GCA_947259285.1 uncultured Woeseiaceae bacterium
GAAGGAGTTTGTCCACCAGACCAGTGGCCAACAGCGCGAGGAATGCGACCTTTCCGAAATATGGGTATCGGCAAAATGCGGCGAGTCCGATACGACCACCGGCCTCGCGTCATGCCCCGCCGTCGGTAACCTTTACGACAAGCTGGTTCCAACCGGTATCTATGGCGTGTTTGGCGAAACCTCCGAAATAACGGGTGCAGAACACCTTTGCGCGGCGCGCGCGGCCACGCCCGAGGTGGGCGAAAAATTCCTGAAGACATTCCAGGCCTACCAGGACGAGGTGATCGAGCCGTTCAAGACCTCGGATCTTTCGGACAGCCAGCCGACGAAAGGCAATATCGAGGGTGGACTGACGACGATCGAGGAGAAAGCCATGGGCAACCTCGAGAAGATCGGTAAAGAGGTCTCCTACATCGACGTCCTCGAACCCGCCGAGGCGCCCGCCGCCGGACCCGGACTGTATTTTATGGATACCTCGTCAGCGGCCGCCGAATGCGTCACCCTGATGGCCGCCGCCGGCTACGTTGTGCATGTCTTTCCGACCGGACAGGGCAATATCGTCGGCAATCCGATCATTCCGGTCGTCAAGCTGACGGGTAATCCACGGACTGTCCGCACCATGTCCGAGCATATAGACGTTGACGTGTCGGGCGTTATCCGTCGCGAAATGACGATATCCGATGCCGGCGACGCATTGATCGACATGGTCGTGCAGACCGCGAACGGTCGGTTGACAGCCGCTGAGGCACTCGGTCATATCGAATTCGTCATGACGAAGCTGTATCGAAGCGCCTGACCCGCAGAATACCCGCCGTGAATGACTCTGTACGACTGACCCTGGCGCAAGCCGAGGATCTTTGCATCCGCGCGCTACTGGCGAGCAATGTGGGCGAGTCGAATGCGCGTTCAACAGCCGAAGCGCTGGTAAACGCCGAAGCCGACGGCCAGAAAGGACATGGTCTTTCGCGGGTGCCGAGCTACTCCGCGCAAGCGCTGTCCGGCAAAGTCGACGGCCATGCAGAGCCGTCGATGGAACGCCCCGGCACCGCGTTGCTTCGCGTGGATGCAAAATCCGGTTTCGCGTATCCGGCCATCGATCTTGCCTGCGAGACGCTGCCCCAATTGGCCGCGGTTACCGGCGTCGCGAGCGCCTGCGTCTATCAATCGCACCATCTCGGGCAAGCCGGCGCTCATGCCGAACGACTGGCGAACAGCGGTCTCGTCGCACTGGTCTTCAGCAATTCGCCGAAGGCCATCAACTTCTGGGGCGGACGCGAGCCGATGATGGGCACCAATCCCATCGCGTTTGCGGCGCCATGCACGAACTCGGCGCCGCTGGTCATCGACCTGGCCTTGTCGAAGGTTGCGCGGGGCAAGATCCTGGCCGCGAAGAACGCCGGGGAGATGATCCCCACGGACTGGGCGCTCGATTCGAACGGCATGCCAACCGACGAGCCGGCTGCGGCAATGCAGGGATCGATGCTGCCGATAGGCGACGCCAAAGGTGCGGCGCTGGTGCTCATGGTCGAGCTGCTGGCCGCTGCGCTTACGGGCGCGAACTTCGGTTATGAAGCCAGTTCTTTTTTCGAGGCGACTGGCGATGCGCCCGGTATCGGGCACACGTTTATCGTATTCGAGCCGGCAATGAGTTCGGGTGGACTGTTTCAGGAGCGTATGGAGAGCATCGTTGCGGCGATAGAGCGAGCGGATGGTGCGCGCCTGCCAGGCACGAAGCGCCTGGACAATCGAAAGAAAGCAGCGGAGGAGGGCTTGATGATTTCGTCGAACCTGCGCGCCGAGATCGAGTCAATCATCCGGGCGGGAAACGGCAATGGCTGACATCGTGATTTGCGAATTCATGGACGAAGCGATCGCGCGGCAAGCGTTGACGGCGTTCGATCTTCGGTACGACCCTTCGCTGGTTGATAATCGTGCCGCGCTGCTCGCATCACTAAGCGATGCCCGTGCCATCATCGTTCGCAATCGCACGCAGGTTGACGCGGAATTACTCGAAAATGCGCCGAAACTGGAGGCGGTCGGCCGACTCGGCGTCGGACTCGACAATATCGATCTCGAGATGTGCAAAGCGCGTAATGTCGCCGTCTACCCGGCCACCGGCGCCAACGATCTCGCCGTCGCCGAATACGTTATCTCAGCTGCATTATCGCTGCTGAGAGGGGCCTGGCAGGCGAGCCCTGAGGTCATCGGCGGCAAATGGCCGCGCGGCGCAAACATCGGTCGAGAGGCGTCGGGCAGACGCTTCGGGCTCATCGGTTTCGGTTCGATTGCCAGACAGGTGGCCCGTCGCGCCGCCGCACTCGGCATGGAGGTCGCTGCCTACGATCCATACCTTCCAGGTGAAGACAGCGCGTGGTCCGACGTCGACAGCGTGTCCCTACAAGAACTTGCAGAAACGAGCGACGTGGTCAGCATTCACGTGCCGCTGACGAAGGAGACGCGCAATATCATCGATGCCGGGTTCATCGGGCGAATGAAGAATGACGCGATTCTGATCAACGCGGCCCGTGGTGGAGTCGTCGACGAGCAGGCACTGACCGCGGCATTGCGATCCGGCCGGCTCGGTGGTGCAGCACTTGACGTTTTCGCATCGGAGCCGGTCGATGCCGAGGGCGGCAAGTCGTTCGCGGACATACCGAATCTTATGCTCACTCCACATATCGCCGGAATCACCGAAGAATCCAACGTTCGGGTCAGTCGGCTTACGGCGGAGAACGTCGCCAGCCACTTGCAGAAATAGCGGCTCAGGCGCTTGTCGTCGCCGTAGACTCCACCGCTTCGGCAAAACTCTCTTGATCGACGCGGTAGCCCCGCAGGTCTTCGATAATCACCGCGATTGAAGGCGTAACGAAAAGCACCATGAAGCCGGATATAAGGATACCGAAGCCGAGGCTTACCCCCATTGGAATCAGGAACTGCGCCTGCGGGCTTTTTTCGAAAAGCAGCGGTGCAAGGCCCATGGCGGTTGTCAGGGTGGTCAGCACAACTGGCCGGAATCGTCTCGCCGCGGCTGCCGAGGCCGCCTCGATCGGGGCAAGGCCCTCCCTGCGGCGCCTGTTGTAAAGATCCACCAGCACCACCGACGCGTTAACGGCAACGCCCGCCAGCGCGACGATACCGAAAATCGATACAAACGAGAGCGGAAAACCGAGCACGAGATGTCCCAGGATTGCGCCGGCCACGCCGAGCGGTATCGAGACGAGTATGGCCAGTGGCTGTATGTACGAGCGCAGCTGTGTCGCAATCATTCCGTAGATAATCAGCAGTACGATGATGAAGGCGCTGCCGATGTCGGCTAGGTCTTCGTTCTGCTCGCGGGTCGAGCCTGCCTGCACCCAGCGTAGCCCGGGGAAACTCATTTCGAGCTCAGGCATTACCGAACTCAATACCGTTGCATTGGCAATATTCGGAGTCGAAATGGCTTCATCGACGTTGGCGCTGACCGTGACCACGCGCCGTCCGTCGATGCGTTCGATTGACGAGTAAGCGCGGCTCTCTTCCACGCGTGCAACGGTCAGCAGCGGCGCACGATCGCCGTTGGGCAGGCGCACGCGGAAGTCATTGAGCGATTCGAGGCTGGCCCGGGTCGCCTCAGGATATCGAACGTAGACGCGAATCTCCTCACGGCCGCGCTGGATACGCTGTACTTCTTCGCCAAAGAAACCCTGCCGCACCTGGACCGCGACGTCTGCCGGGCGCAGGCCGGCAGCACGCCCGGCCGGCGTCAGTTCGAATACGAGCTGCCGTTTGCCGAGATCAAAACTGTCTTTGATCTCTGTGACTCCTTCGATCCGCCGCAGCTCCTCTTTCATGCTGTCTGCCGCGGCGATCAGCTGTTCTTCATTCTCGTGTGCCAGCTCGAACTCGACGTCTTCGCCGAAGCGCGCAACCGCCGACGCGAATGTCACGCGCTCCGCACCCTCGATTTCGCCGACCGCAGCCCGCCAGCGGCGCTCGATCTCCGCTGCAGCCATGCGTCGCTTACCGAACGGTGTTAGCTCGATCTGTACCTGGCCGAGGTTCTCGGCCGTCGAAAAGCCCGATTCTGCGCCCGGGCCGACGCCACGCGCAGCGTTGCCGCCACTGGTCGAGGTCACAGAGACGAACAGCTCCTCGCCAGTTTCGTTGCGAACGCTTTCCGCGACTTCGGCCGCCCCGGCAGAAATGCGCCGTACGGCCGCGTCGGTTCGCTCGAACGGCGTTCCCTCCGGCATCACGACGGACGCCGAGATATTGTTGCCCTCGATCTGCGGGAAGAAAATGAAACGCACCTGTCCGTTCTGCACCAGGCTCAAACACAGGATGAAAAAAGCGAGGGCAAGGGCCAGGGTCGCGTAGCGCCAGCGGGCGGCAAATGCGACGCCGGGTTCGACCAGGTTGTCACGAATGTGCGCGACCCCGGCCGCAACACGGGATTGCACTTTGGCGATCGTACCTCGGGACCAGGGCCCGCCGTGACTCAGGTGTGAGGGCAGGATGCAGAAGGCCTCGAGCATTGACATCAGCAGCACGCTGATAACGACGAGCGGAATCGCGCGCGTGACGTCGCCGAAGGTGCCGCCCGTCACGAGCAATGGCACGAACGCCGCGATCGAGGTCATTACGCCGACAACGACCGGCGCCATGACGCCGTGCGCGCCCCGGTTCGCGGCGATCTCTCCGCCCCAGCCATGCTGACGCTCCGCATCGATGTTCTCGCCTATTACAATCGCGTCGTCGACAACGAGGCCGAGTACGATGATGAGCCCGAACAGGGAGACCATCGTTATCGTCACGCCGAGCGATCCAAACAGTAAAAAGCCACCCATGAACGCCGTTGCGATTCCGACGCTGACCCAGACGGCGAGCTTCAGGTCGAGCATCAGTACGAGGAAAGTAAACACCAGCGCGAAGCCGAACAGCCCGTTCCGCAAGAGCAGGTTGACTCGTTCGCGTAGCAGCGTCGTTTCGTCGCGAAACTCGACGAGCTCGATACCGGCCGGCGGGACGTAATCGGCGAGCAACGCATCAACGGCGTCGGCCGTTATAGAGATTCGTCAATCGCTCGCGAACGAAACCGTCGCGAACGTCCGCTACATCAGAAAGCGTGATGACCGATCCGTCGGGAAGGGTGCGCACGACGATCGACTCGAACGCCTCGCCGGTCTGGCGCTTCTTGTTGGTGCGGAGCAGGATCTCGCCGGAGTCGGAGACGATGGAGCCGCCTGCGAGATCGAGCGAGGACTGACGAACGGCATTCGCAACGTCGCCAAAAGTAAGGTCGTAGCGTCGCAGCGTTGCTTCGCTGACCTCGATCGAGATTTCGTAATCGCGATCGCCACTCAGGGATACCAGCGACACTCCCGGCTGCGTCAGCAGGTCTCGCTCTATTTCCTCGGCCGCCCGGCGAAGCGCAAGTTCGCCGACGTCGCCGACCACGGCCAGCGTGACAACGCCGCTGACGGGGTTCGGCGCGACAACGACCGGCTTTTCGGCATTCTCGGGCGGGAAGTCGCTGAGGCGATCGACCGCGGATTCGACGTCATCCTTGACGAGCTGGCGGTCAGCAAAATCGCTGGTTTCGATGACGATGACCCCCATATTTTCAGACGCCGTGGATTCGACGCGCTTGACGCCGTCGATACCGAGAACGGCCTCTTCGACGCGGCGCGTGATGCCTTCTTCCACCTCCGCCGGCGTAGCGCCGGGGAAGGGAACCCTGACGGTAACGGTCCCGGGCGAGATCGTCGGAAACACCTGGGACTGCAGGCGTGACGCCGACACGGCTCCGCCGACAAGCAGCACGACCATCAGCAGGTTTGCCGCGACGGGATTCTGGATAAACCGTAAGACGATACCGCGGTGGACGTCGCGACTGTTGGGACCGGTCATGCCGTTTACTCTGCGCCGGGTGTTTGGTTGTCGACGGATGCCAGTCCGTTCGTAGCACGTACGCTGACGGGAAGACCGTCCTGGGCATTCGCCGGCGGTATCGAGACGACGCCAGCGGCGTCATCGAATGCCCTGACCACTGCCATTTCAGCCTCACGGCCGAGAACCTCGACGGTGCGTCCGACGAGGCGCCCGTCTTCGACAACCCAGACACGATCACGCGACGTCAGGGCGGAGGCCGGAATTCGATACGACTCAGGCGCACTCTGAGCATCAATCTCCACGGTAACGAAATCGCCGGCCGTGAGCAGGCGGGGGTCTTCTGTTGCAACGTACAGCGTCCCCAGCCGCGTTCGCTCATCGAGTGCCGCCGCGGCGCGGACAAGTTTGCCCTCGATGACGTCTTCGCCGGTGGCGGGGGCAATAATCGAAACGCGCTGACCACTTACCGGTCCTATGAGGTCTCGCTCTTCCGCGGAAACGGGGACCGCGATCTCGAGGCTGTCTATAGAGAAAATCGAACCGACCGCGGCGCTGACCGTTACCACCTGGCCGACGTCCAGCTGTGTATCCCGAACCCTGGCATCGAACGGCGCGCGCACCGTCGTGCGGCTGAGCGACAGCTCGGCGGTTCTTCGGGCAGCTTCGCCACTCTGGATGCGTGCTTTTGCCGCCGCTATCTGCGGAACGCGCGCAATCAGGTCTGGTATCGGCCGATCCGGAAACTGACCCAGCCAGATCTCGCGTTCGGCCGCTGCCTCGGCTTCCAGCCGGGTCAGGTCGCTCTGCGCAACGGCGATTTCGGCCAGCGTGCGCTCGACGGCCAGCTGATAGTCCGAGGGATCGATGACGAACAAGACGTCGCCCTTGGCAACGCTTGCGCCGGGACGAAACGACGGTGACACTTTAACGACCCGCCCGGAGACCTGCGGAATGATGCCCGTACTCGTACGTGCCTGGACGACACCATTGAGCTCGATTCGCGGTCGAAACGGAGTGGCGACGGGCGTGACCGTCGAAACAGCGGTCTCTGACGTTCGCGCGGCCGAAGACGGGCCCGGCGAATCGGGCCTGAGGCTGTAGGACATCAGCAAGGCCAATCCGACCACGCCGATGACGAAGACGAGTTGGAACGCCCCCGCATGGCGCTCTATGAATTCATTCATGCTTGTTTCAATACGACCGTTTTGGGCAGTAATGATCGCTAAATTCAGGCGCGTTGTCTGTATCGACTTGTAACGCCCGCGGCAAAGCTGGCCGGAGCGCCGTCCATGCGGCAATAAATCCTTCTGTTTCCGCAGCTTAGTCGTCTGGCGGAATGCCAGCGGTCTCAAGTACCTTGATGAGCGGCGCGAGTTGCTGGCGGTAGTTTCGCCACTTTCCGACCGAGCTTTGATAGACGGGCTGCCGCACCTGAGTGGTGCTCGCTGTTGTCGATGCCTCCGGGTTCTCATGGAATTTGAGGCACTGCGGCTGCCAGTCCAGTCCGCAGAAGCCGAGCAGTTGTCGTGCTTCACCTTCGAGGTCGGCGACCAGTTTCTCGTAACGAATCGTATGGATGACTCCGGGCAACACGGCGTTCCAATGTTCCATCAGCTGGTGATAGGCGACGTAGTATCGGCCCAGTTCTTCGAGATCGTATGAGAAAGGATAAGCATCCAGGAAAAGCTGTTTGTAGATCGCGTAGCAGGTATCCAGCGGATGCCGTTTCAGGTTGATGATCTTCGCATTGGGCAATGCGAGATGGATAAGGCCAACGTACAGATAATTGAGCGGTAGCTTGTCGATGAAGCGCGCCGTATGGCCGGTGAACGGCCGCGTGCTGTCGATGTACGCCTCGCCCAGTTTTTTGAAATCGATTCCCGCGCTCATTTCGACAAGTTCATCGCGAGACACTTTCTTATCGCCGCACCGCTGTTTGACCAGGCGCGTCATCTGCACGGCGAAGTTATTGAGCTCCCCCGCTGCGAAAACTTGCGTGTGACTGGACAGGATGCGTTCGACCAACGTTGTACCGGTGCGCGGCATCCCGAGAATAAAGATCGCCTCCGAATTGCCATCGCCTTCGACGCGTCCGTCGAACAAATCCGAGCCGTAGGTTTTGCGGATCGACGCCATCGTGTCCAGGTCACGCTGAACATCGTATTGCATGAGGCTGCGACGAATGTCGGCGCCCATCTTCAGGTAATGGAACGACCGGTCCCATTCCTCGAGATCTTCCAGCTCTTTTGCCAGCGCGTAACAGATGTGCGCCTTGCCACGTCTATCAGCGATGCCGTTCGCGAGCAACCGCTCGAGTTCTTCAACGTGGTTATGTGTGGGCGTCTGTGTGCGAAGTTCCGAACGAATCTTGTAAGACTCGTAGTCCGACGGATCGAGGCCGATGGTCTTGTTGAAATTGTTCTCAGCGCTTTCTGTGTTCCCCAGCGACCGCTGAAGACACGCGATGTTGTAATAATGTTTTGCCTCATCAGGCCTGATGGTGGCTGCTTTTTCATAAAGACGTACGGCTGCCTCGCGGCGCCCCAGCTGAGTCAGCAGCAAGGCTAACGTTGAGCAGTGATACGCGGCCGTGAGATCGCGCGGCAGCAGATGGTCGACCAGAGGCTCAAGGGCTTCGAGTCGATTTAATTGGGCCAGGCATAGTGCCTTTTGCATTAGCCAACTCGTGTTTTCCGGCTCAGCAGAAACCGCTTGTTCAATAGCGCTCAGCGCGGCGCCCGGTCTGTTCAGTTTCATTGCAATCTGACTGGCGGTGTGCCAACCGGATGCGTATTTCGGGAACTGTCGATTAAGCTGCTCGCACGATGTGATGGCTTGATCGATATTTTTCGATTTAAACAGTCTCCAAATTCGACCTTCGAGCGATTTTGCAGCGGCCGTGTCAAGTTCTTTGTGTTTGTCTGCATGCATAGTGACTCGTAATCGTACGGTATTGTTTACAGGCAAACAAAACCCGGCGAAGGGCGCCGGGTTTCGCTTCTCACTGATTACGTCGGATACTGTCTTTTACATCATCTAGAATCGATAGCCGAGTTTCAGTCCGATCGTTCGTGGCTGAACAATGAACTGCCGGTTTCCGTTGCCGTACCAGCTTTCGAATACACCGGTGTCATAGCTCCAGTAGCCGGTCGAGAAAGCTCCCGTTGGCGCTTCTTCGTCGCCAAGGTTCTTGATGTAGAGCGTGGCACTCCAGTTCTCTGCAACCAATGACGCGTTGACGCCCAGTAAAGTGAAGGAGTCAAAGTTTTCGTTCAGCGAGCTCGCCTGGTCGACGAAGTTTTCGGAGTCGCTCTGGTAGTACACGTTGAAGGCGCCAATGAGATCCAGGTCGGAGTTTATTTCCCACCGGTTGTCCATGTTAAAGCTGAGCGTATTCTCCGGCGTCCCCGGCAGTTTGGATCCTTTCGGCGCCACAACTGCACCGGTCTGCGGACTGATGAAGTCCTTATCCAGCTCTGCGTTGACGTAGGTATAACCGACACGGTAGTGCAAGCTGTCAGCCAGGTGACCCTCGAGCTCCAATTCAATTCCCTCCGTGGACGCTTCATCCCCGTTAGCCGCGAGGTAAAAACCATAAAAGGCCGATGTTGTATTAAGCTGCGGATCGTCCCAATCCACATGAAACAGCGATGCCGTGTAAAGCAGTCTGTCGTTTCCACCTTTGATGCCGATCTCGTAATTCTTGACGGAATCCGATCGAAACGTTCGAATACCCTCGGCATTAGGCTCACCAAACGGGTCGCCATTATCCAGGCTGGGCACCGCCTGCGCGCCTCCGTGCCGATAGCCTTCGGAATATGTGCCGTAAAGCATATTGTTATCGTTCAAGTCCCAGGAAGCGTTGATCTTGACCAGGATATCGTCATCTTTGTCGGTCGACTGCGGCGCTGCAGGTGACGTCGAGCCCGGCGGCAATGGGAATCCGAGAATCGTGTCATTGACGGTCTCGTTGTCAAACCAGCGGAATCCACCCGTCACTCGGAATTGGTCCGAAAAGTGATAGGTCAACTCCCCGTACACGGCCAGCTCTTCGTAATCGGTGTCGCGAATGTACTCGAAATCGATTTCTGAAAGATCCCCTTCGTAGAAGCGCGGCCAGAAACCCCCGTATAGACCGCCGACCGTGCAGATTGGATCCCCGGTGCTGCGACATGCATTTTTGAACAGGTTCATGCCCGGGTTGTAGCTGAGCTGGTAGACACTGTTTTCCTGGTCCATATAGAACGCGCCGACCAACCAATCGACGTTGCTTTCCGATTCGTTCGAGACGAGTCGGAATTCCTGGATGAAAGCCTCATCGTCGTAACCGCGTTCTGCACGCTGAGCCGGGCGTGGCCAGGCGCCCCCATAGAACAGGAAGTTCCAGTCGCGGCTGGTGCCGTCAATTTCTCCGCCACTGGCCCAGAGGCCGCCATTGTCACTCTCACCCATTCCTTCGTGATCGAAGGAGGAGCTGCTTGACGTGAACGTGGCGAATCCCAAATCCCACTCCAGGTCGAGGCTGGCCATCCCAACATCCCGCTCCGAAGGTTCGAGCAATACCTGGCCGCTGTCGTCGTCGCCATATGCAAAGTACAAGTCGGAGCTGACAGGCTGGTTATTGTCACCGAGCGTCGTGGCACGTCGCGACCCTGTTTCATCGTCCTGATACTGGTAGCTCAACTGATAGCTAAAAGTCTCGGTCGGTTCGCCGCGAAGAGAGACTTTCGCGTAGTTGATCTCTACGTAGTCGGCATCTTCAATGTTTTCGAAACAGCCAACATTGAGCAGAACCTCAGTGTCAGCCGCGGCGCGCGGATCCACACAGTTGCCGTTGACGTTAATCAACGGCTCGCGAAAGCTGTTGAGCTGGTAGGCGTTGACGTAGTCGATAACACCGTCATTATCGATACGGCTAAAGGATGCTCGCACCGCGGTAGTGTCGGTGAGCGGAATGTTGACCATCGCGTCCAGGGCAATGTTGTCACCTTCCGATCCCGACGTTTGTCCATAATCGAGTTCTATATCCGCCTCAAAACCGTCCGGATTGGGTCGATTACCGATGTAGCGCACGGTTCCTCCTAGAGAACCCGAGCCATAGAGCGTGCCTTGTGGTCCGCGCAGTACTTCAACCCGATCGACGTCTTTGATCAGGAAGTTCGCGAACAGCGGCGTGTTGTCGTAATACGTAGCCACGGTCGGCACGGCGTTCAGCATGATGTCGCCGTTGAGTCCGTTATCCACGTTGAGCCCACGAATTACGATGCTGTTTACCATTCCCGCGTTTCGGTAGCCTCGATCGACCACGGTTACACCATGCATCGCTCTCAGGACATCGTACTGGTTAACGATGTTTTGCAGCTCGAGGTATTCGCCCGTCATGGCCGAGATGTTGTATGGAATATCCTGCACGCGTGCCTCACGGCGGGTCGCCGTGACCATGATCTCTTCCAGCACGTCGTCACCGGTATCCTGTGCGTACGAGGTACTCGACATCGTCATACACGCTGCCGTTACCGCGACAGCCAGGCTTTTTCTCTGAAAATTGCTGTTCTTGTCCATTGATACTCCCCACATCGGACCATGTCCGGGAAAAATTACAGCAGAGCCAAACGGGCGAGTAGTACCAGTTTGGGGTTAATTACTAGTCCAGTTTGACAGCAACGGCCTCGCCCTCGACCGCCGGCGTCTCCTCGGGCCGATCCTTGAGCCGGGCCGGAATCAGGCTCGCCACGGCGCTCAGGGCCAGTCCGATTACCGCCAGATTGATCAATAGCGCGTAGTTATCGTCGCCAAGCAACATGCCGCCGGCCAGCGGGCCGCTGGCAAGGCCCATCTTCGAAGCGAAGCCTCCCAGCGCCGCCATTTGTCCGGTTCGATCGAATGCGGACACGAGCCCGAGCAGGTACGACATGACAAACGCCCAGGTCACACCGATCACGCAGTTCGCCAGCAGGTAGACGGTCCCGCTCTCGCTGAAGTGCAGCGCCCAGGTCGAGGCCATCGTCGCGAGCATGGCAACCGCGAGCGGGACGGTGCGTCCATAACGCGTGTGGAAGACGATGACGAGACCGGCACCCAGCAGGCCGATCCAGCCGGCGACCGCGAGTGACAGGGTAATGAAGTTGAGTTCGAGGCCCGAGACCTTACCGAGCCCGATAATGAAGGCGAACAAGCCGTTGTTGGAGGCCTGGAAGAGAAACAGCGACGCAAGCACCAGCGATATCGGAATAAGCGGGACGGCTGCTTTCGGCCTTGATTCGACCCGGTGTTGCTCTGCCGTCACCTCGTAGCGATCAAGAAACGGCACCATCAGCGTCGTGGCGACGCTGAAAGCAATCAGTGCGAGAAACAAAACGTCGGTGCCGAATAGAGGTACCAAGCGCGGAATATAGAGATTTCCAAGGCCACCCAGGCCGAACTGCACGAACAGCAGCACACCGAAAGTACGATCCGGGTGCAGCGTTCGGGCGATGACGGAAAACCCGGTGCCGACCAGTGCGCCGCCGATGCAACCGTGCATGAAGCGAATCGCGATCATGGGTTCCGGCGACGCAATCAGCATCGACAGCAGGTCCGTTGCAATCAGTGAGCCGAGCAGGGTATAGGACACGGGTCGCCAGCTGATGCGCTTCACGAAAAACACGATCAAGAGGGCACCGACCGCCGCCCCGTAGACGTTCGCGGATGCGGCGAAGCCGGCCTGCTGGTCCGTGAACGACAGCCCTTCTTTCAGGCCGTCGACGATGGCCGGCATGATATTGACGTAAAACAGCCCGGCCGAAGCCAGGAAGGCGAGGAAGATCCTCGCCAGCATGCTGTTGGGCGGTACCACCCTGCCTCCGCCTGGCCGGCTCGTCATCAGGAGCCCGACGCCCTGAGACCGCGCGCCATCTGCAGGGGGCCGAGCGCTTTCAGCGCGTCAGATGCGTATCCCTCCGAGTACTGCGGAAACTTGACCTCACTGTCGCGAAAGCTTTTGAGCGGCTGGCCGAGGCCGTGCCAGCCGTTGGCACGCACATCACGCAGGTAGTCGAGATCGAGCCTGAGCGGGATAATCTCGCGCCCCTTGCCCGCCTCGTGAAGCACTTCGCCTCCCGGCCCGGCAATCAACGATTGACCGACGCCGAGCGGTCCGGCGACGTTGACGTCGAAGAAGTAGCACTGGTACATGGCGCCACTCGCGCGAACCATGCAGTGCTCTGCGCCGCGATCGATACTGCTCGTCAGCGTGGGGTGCAGGATGACCTCGGCACCCATCCAGGTCATCGTGCGCAGTGTTTCCTGGAACCACATGTCGTAACAGATCGAAATGCCGAACCTGCCGACGTCGGGCACGTCGAAAACGACGAATTCATTGCCGGGCGTGAACTTGTCTTCGTAGGGACCCCAAAGGAACTGTTTGCGATAGCGTGCGATAACTTCACCGTCCGGGTTGATGACCGGGCAAGTGTTGTAAATCTTCTCGCCGCGTTGCTCCATGATCGACCCGGGTATCAGCCAGATGTGATTACGGCGAGCGATTTCGGAGAAACGCTCTTCGAACGGTCCGGGCATGGGCTCGGCGAGTCTCGGGTCGGAGCCACATCCGTTGAGTTCACCGAGCACGACCATGTCGATCCATGGAAATCGCTTGGCGACCGCGTCGATCTCCGCCTCCATGGAGTCGGCGTTGTTGCCGTTGACAGCTTCGAGTTGCAGACCTGCGACGCCGATTTTGCTCATAGATGCACCCCCCACGTTACGGAGTGCTACGGTAGCCCCGAATGGCCAGGCTACATAGGTCCAGTTGCCTGCTTCGTAATGGACCAGGCCGGCAAGTCCTTGTCATCATTGATTTTTTTGTCGACGGTCCGCAGGATCAATCCCGAGTCGACAATCTGTCCGTCCTCGTTGAAGAACTTTATCTGGTCGCCGTCGATGACGATCGAGTAGCCCTTTTCCTCGCCGTAGTTCCAGCGGCTCCACTGTCGGTAAAATCGTTCTTCGTCCGTGCGCCAACGACCCTTGTCCTGCTCCTCGTTGGCAAATCCGAGCACGCCGGTCATCGTGCCGTCTGCGTGGTACTTGATCGTGCAGGGTGCACCGTCGACCTCTCGCATCAGGATTGCGGCGCCCGACAACGTGTCAAACAGCTTATCGCCTTTGAGCCAGTCGCCCGTCGACGTCGTCAGATGCTCAACCTGCTCTCTGACCTGCGACCGAATAACCTCCACGAGGCGCGTCACGCCCGGTCTGATCTGGTCGACGGGCAGGCTGGTAACGCCCATTCGAAAGCAATTTTCGGCATCCTGCTCGTTCGCATAGTAGTGCCGCACCGGTTCGATCAACACGCCACGTTGCGCCGCCGCGTGAGCGAAGGCATCGATGTCGAAGTCATCCGGTGTCCTCACCCAGTACGTCGTGCCGCCGACCTCGGGAGAAATTTCCATCGGCACCCCACGCATCCAGTTGAGCGCATCGCGCAAAGCCATGCGGCGCTCCTGGAGAATGCGTCCCAGTCGCATCATTAGTGCATCGTAGTGACCGAGCGAAAGGAAGAATGCAGCAGTGCGCTGATTGTTGCGCGGCGGGTGGTTCATCACAGTACGTCGCAGTGCGCGCGCACGCCGGATAAACGGCGCGTCCGCGACGATGAAACCCAGCCGGATGCCGGGTGCCAATACTTTGGACAAACTGCCGACGTAAATAACGCGCCCGGATTCGTCCATGCTGCGCAGCGCCGGCTGCGGCTTGTCGAGATAGTTGATCTCACACTCGTAGTCGTCCTCGACAAGCACGAAGTCATGCCGCGCCGCGGCCCGTAGCAGAGCTTCACGCCGCGCTGGCGTCATCAGTACGGCGGTCGGTATCTGATGGCTCGGCGTTACGTAGACGAGATCGCACTGACGCAACTTCGTGTCGACCACGATCCCTTCGTCGTCGACCGGCAGGGGAATCACTCGGGCCGAATTGTGCCGCAACAGCGCGCGCATCTCGCTGTTGCCCGGCTCTTCGATACCGGTGGTTACACTGTGATCGGCCAGCAGGTGGCTGATCAGGTACAGGCTGTTCTGAGTACCCATCGTAATCAGGATTTGGTCCGACTTCGCCTGTATGCCTCGGCGCGTCAGTATTTTTGCCCGGATCTCATCGATAAGCATGGCGTCATCGGCGTCGCCGGCGCCGGTCGACCAGTCCTTTACATCAGCAATACTAAGGGCGAGTCGGCTTGCCTCGCGCCATTCGGTTAATGGGAACAGGGATGCATCAAACTGGCCGTCAATGAACGGAAAAGGATATCGAGACCAGTTTGGCAGATCCTGTGCGACAGCGGGCACGGCCATGATCGGACGCCTGGTGCGTTTTTTCCATGCGGCGCTGTCCGCTTCGCTGGTTGGAACGGTGCTGCCGCTGTAACCAACACGTGTCTCGAGCATTTCTTCGTTGACGAAAATGCCGCTGCGTGAGCGGCTGACGAGATAGCCCTCTGCGATGAGCTGCTGGTACGCAACAACAACGGTATTGCGAGCGACCTCGAGCTGCCGCGACAGTTTTCGGCTCGACGGCAGCTTGTGCCCGGGAGGGAGTGCCCCCGACAAAATTCCGTCGACGAGCTTTTGCCGAATCTGCTCCTGCAGGTTCAGCGGACTACCGGGATCCAGATAAATCAGTACATCTGACATGCTGCTGGCGGACAAGGTATTCGAGCGAAAAAGGATTCTAGCGCAATGGCCGGAAGATTCGGCCGCGCCGCGCAAACGACGGTCATTCGACCGACGCTGATACCGGCCTGTAGGCGGCCGTTTTCTGCGCCAATTCGGGGCAGAGAACGGCTTATTTCCTTCGAATAAACCTGAATTGATGTCCGCAAAAGGCTAGAATGTAAGGTCGGTGACAGGCAACGAGGAGCAAGCTCCATGCAAGAAGCAAAACTCCCGGAGAACGAGGCTGCTCGCGTCGCCACTTTGCACAGCCTGCGCATTCTCGATACGCCCCGCGACGATCGCTTCGATCGCTACACGCGGATCGCTGCGCGAATATTCGATATGCCGATAGCGCTCATCAGCCTCGTGGATGAGTCGCGGCAATGGTTCAAGTCCGTTCAAGGATTCGAGGGTATCGAGACACCTCGCGAGGTATCGTTCTGCGCCCATGCAATTCTGGGCGATGACGTTTTCGAGGTCTGCAATTCACGGCAAGACATGCGCTTTCGTGACAATCCTTTGGTCATTGAACAGCCGCACGTTCGCTATTATGCCGGCGCGCCGCTTCACACCCCGAACGGCCACAAAATCGGTACCCTCTGTGTAATTGACAGAGTGCCGCGCAAGCTCGACGACGAAGACAAGCGCATACTGAAAGACCTGGCCGACATGGTCGTCGACGAGATGATCAGCTATGTGGATCCGGAGACGGACCTGGCGAATCGACATGCGCTGATGATCACGGGAGCGAGGTTGTTCAAGCACGTGTCGGTGGAGACTGGCCTGTCACTACTGCTTTTCGATATCAGTGACACGACCGGAGCAACCGACAGTCAAGGAGCAAGCACCACTCCCGGAAACGTATTCGCGGATTTGTTACGCAGCCGTTTTCCTGCGGCGGAGTGTATTGCGCACATCGGCGGCTATCGATTCTGCGTTCTGCTCAAAGAGGATCCGTCAGTGAACGAAGTAAAGGAGGCTAACCGACTCTGCGCAGAGGCGTCGAAAGCGCTGCGCAACTTCGACCGACGAGGCGCCTCATCGCCATTGGTTGGCCGTGTTCGGTCCGATACAGAACGGCATGCGTCGTTTGACGATATGTTGCGAGATGCTGACGGTCTGTATTTTGACTTCGAGAATCCGCCGTCACCCGACTTCGCCGAGAGCAATCGATTTGTAAGAGCCGTGATCAACTGGCGCAAGACTATTTTCTAGGCGATTTTAGTAATGCCGTTTTCCCGTGCTGCCAGGAAACAGGCTATAACGAGACGCGCGGTCTGCTAATCCTCCGGTGCCGCTTTTAACAGTCTCGACTCGACCTCATAGTGTGAGCCGTTCCTGGCCTCGAGATTCACTTCCCATATTTCATCGTCGGGAATCTCGGTTCGCTCCAGCCCCGGCAGTTCCCGCTCGTCGTCGACCTGTAGACCCCAGACCCGGACATGCCGCACCCCGGCCACGGGAATCCTCTCGCTGTCGAATCGCGCGCGCAGCTTGGGGTCGACGTCGTCATTTGCCCAAATCGCGTAGCCGGCATTGACGATACTAATCAGGCTTTCCGGCATGGCAGCCAGCATTTTCTTGTCGACCATTTTGCGTCACCTCTTAGCGCAGTGAAAACTGACATGGCGCCACTATTTGCTCCAATCTACACCAGGAATTCCACGAGAAGAATAGGGACATTCAGCTATCAAAAAAGCGAACTGTGCGTTTTTTTTGCCCTCAAATAGCGTGTATGCTGCTTGGCAGAAAAGCCTTACAAGTACGTTATTTGACTATGATTTTATCAGCTACGAAACGATTGCAGGCCGAGATGGACGCAGCGCGCACTTATGACGAGTGGAAGGCGGCGGCGATTGCCCACGACAAGAAGTCGGGTGTCCTGCGTTGGCAAAATTCGGACGAGTCGAAGCACTTCGATTATGTGTCGATTCGCCGGCGCCTGAAACGGCTGCGCCGTCTAAAAAACAGGAAAGACTATGCCGGCATCCTATTCGCACTGAATGAGGGCCTGCATGGAAATATTGACGGCATGGGCAGTTCGGCGCTTTACGGTAAGTCCAAGTTCGGTACCAAGAAGCTGATTGTCGACTACGTCGACGAAGTGGTTGATGCGCTGGATCTGCTTGCCAGCGGCAAAGCGCGCGGCATACCCCGCGATGATCGGCTGGATTTCTTTCGCCGCGCCCGGCATTGCTACGGCTGTTCGGCATTGATGATGAGCGGCGCCGGCTCGCTGCTGTTTTTTCACATTGGCGTCGTGAAAGCGCTGTGGCACGAGGGCGTGCTGCCGGACATCCTGTCAGGCAGCAGCGGCGGTGCTGTGGTCGGCAGTCTTGTCAGTACGCACACCGACAAAGAACTGAAGAGCATCTTCGATCCCGAACACCTGGTGGAGGAGATCGAGCGTGATCAGGGCCTGTTCGATCGGTTCGAAGCATTCCGACCGCAGGTGACCCCGATTGAAGATGTGCAGGAAGCGCTCAATCGCCTGGTCCCGGACCTTACGTTCCAGGAAGCTTTCGAGCGTACCGGTCTTCATCTGAACGTCTCCATTGCGGCCGCCGAAAAACACCAGACATCGCGGCTGCTGAATTCGATTACAACGCCGAACGTCTATATTCGAGAGGCGGTCATGGCCTCGGCGGCGGTTCCGGGTTTCTACCCGCCCGTTGCGCTCGCTGCAAAGAACGATCAAGGACTGAAACAACCATACCTGCCGTCTCGCCGATGGGTCGATGGATCGCTCAGTGACGACGTGCCCGCCAAGCGCATGGCCCGTATCTACGGTGCCAACCATTTCATCGTGAGCCAGGTGAACCCGCACATCTTTCCGTTCGTCACCGATACTAAAAGGAAGAAGGATGTACTCACTACCGTCAGGCAGGCGGCCGCACGATCGGCGCGCGAGTGGGTTAACGCCAGCGCGTCAGTACTTGAAAAACCGCTTGCCTGGAATTCGGCGGTAAACCGCCTTGCGAATGTCGGACTGAGCATTATCAACCAGGATTATTTTGGTGATATCAACATCCTGCCGGACAAGCGATTGTTCAATCCGCTGAGGTTATTGGCGCATCGGTCGATCGAGGAAGTCATCGAACTCATCGAAATGGGCGAGAAAGCGACCTGGCCGAAGATCGAAATGATCCGCATTCAGAGCAAGATCTCGAGGAAGCTCGATCGTATTCTGACGAAGCTCGACAATCCGACACCGTACGTCCGCAGCGTCGCGACGCAACGGGCGAACGGATCCGGGGCCGTGAAACGGCGCAAGGCAGCTACGCTTTAACCGCTCGTATCTTCTTCTTGCGTGTTTTTCTCGCGGGCTTGATCGCCTTCTTGAAATCCTTCAGAGACCGCTCCAGGCAATCGACGAAGAAATCGATGTCGGGGAGTATGTCGCGCGTCGATGTGACGTTGAACGTAATCTTGCCGTTATAACTCGGCGTCGCGATAAACAAGCCCATGCCGTTCGCGAGCGGTGCCATGCCGAAGCTACCGACCTGCAGGGCGCCGTTCATGTACAGCGGCACCTGTGGTCCCGGCACGTTCGAAATAAACAGGTTGCACATGCGTTGAGCTGCGGCGGCACGCAAGACCAGGCGGCTCGCGATGACCTGGGTCGAGGCGGGCACGTGCTTGCTGAGATCAACCATCACGCGCGCCGAAACGCCGGCTTTTGCCGCCTTGCTCTGTTGCGTGGCTTCCTGAATGCAACGCAGGCGCTCGATGGAATCCTCGACATCGGTGAATATCGGCGCGGTCATCGACGAGATGTTATTGCCGGGAGAGTCAGCGTCCGAAGCCGCTCCCTGGCGCGCGTTAATGGGTACCCAGGCGATGAGCGAATTATCCGGCAATTCGTCATGATGCTGCAGGTAGCGGCGCAGCCCGCCGCCGCATATCGCCAGCACAACATCATTGATCGTGCTGTCGGGCACCGCTTTGCGAATGGCCTTCAGGTCTTCCAGCGGAAACACCCGGGCATCGAACATTTTCTGCGGAGACACATGGCTGTTGAAGCGCGTGTCCGGCACAGGATGTTTTGCTTTCTTTTGCGACGACAGCGCGTTCTGCGCCAGCTTGTATATGTTCGGCGCAGACCGCATAACCGCGTCGGTTATTCCTATGGGCGAACGAATGGTGTGCCACGCTGCGCGAACGCCCATATCCAGCAGGCTGGGTCTCGGGCTGCGCCGGAGCTTGGCCATATTCAGCGGTATTGCCGGTGTGCCTTTGTTATCGATGTCGGCCATCGCGCCGAAGAAGTCGATGATCGCCGTGCCGTCGACGGCGGCA
>CAMYMR010000057.1 GCA_947259285.1 uncultured Woeseiaceae bacterium
TATTCTTCGAGAAACTCCTTGTAGCTGATGTTTTGCAGGAGCGCACGTTTTTCCGAGATCGACATACCGTCCAGGTAGTCAACGCCGCCCGACATCAGCCGAACAAACTCGGACCCGTCCTCCTCGCTGATCGGCATCTCCCGAACCACAGCCTTCAGCTCTTCTCCTTTTAGAGGACTGCCCCAAAAGCCACCCATCGGATTCTCTGTTATCCGATCCACCACGAATGTCGACCGGTCGAAGAAAATTCCCTTTTTGAGCCCCCTGCTGGTGAAATACTCCTGGTCGTAATAGTCGTAGAAGCGCTGCGCGTCGATCGACAGGTCGCGCAAAAGCTGTCCCGCGACTTTCGAATAACGGCCCGGTGCCTCGATCGCCTGGCTACCTCCCCAGCCGATCAGCGTCTTGCCATCGACATCAAATTCATTGCGTCGCGCATGACCGCCAAAATCATCATGATTCTCGAGAATGAGGATTTTGCCGCGCCGATCTCTGCGATCGCGAAAGAACTTGGCTGCCGATAATCCGGATATGCCTCCACCGACGACAATCAGGTCGTAGGTATCTTCGGTTTGCTCATCCGGTATCGGGAATGACCTGCCCTCCCTCGCGAGCGCATGTGCGATCTCGAAAGAGCCGTCATGACTGCCGCGCATGCCGGTCAAAGC
Source organism: uncultured Woeseiaceae bacterium (assembly GCA_947259285.1). Classification (GTDB taxonomy): domain Bacteria; phylum Pseudomonadota; class Gammaproteobacteria; order Steroidobacterales; family Woeseiaceae; genus UBA1847. The sequence goes on from CAMYMR010000057.1 coordinate 669, forward strand.
GGGCGGATAGTAGGGAGAGGCCCGCCCGGACGACCGAGCCAGGATTTCCATCGGCGACAATGTCGTACCGGCGGCGAAGCTGAGCGCTACCCCATTCAGGAAGTCGCGCCGGCTGATTTGACGGTTCTTGTCCATAGCAACTCATTGGGAATTTACTAGGAACTGCACTCTAACCGTTTCCAGGTGCACTCGTCAGGAGAAACCTGGAAATACCTGGCGAACCGAATGGGGCGCTACATCTTCTTGCCACACGACGTGCGGGATGCATGAGAGCCTCAAGCCCCAGCATTTGGGGTCGGAGCAAAACTAACGCCGAGTCTTTACTCCGATTCCGATTATCATAGCCGTGCTTGCCAGCCGCGCCGTCGTCGCGCGCCGAAACTGCGCCTATTGTGTGTCACAAATCACAGAAATCAGGGAACGCAGGTGATGTACTAGGAAGCTCCACAAGAAACCGGAGTCAACCAACACGTGTCTGAGGCTACCGCGAAATCGACTACCAAACCGCTTTGCAGCGAATGCCAGATTGAACTCGCCGAGACTGCGACGCTTCCGGTGTTGCCCGATGCATCAGACGTGTCTGGTAAGGCCGCGAATGATAGAGCATTTACTTTGTCCGGGAATGTTACTAACGAAACCCTCGAGCGACTCATCGATCTGACTGAGTCAATGAACGAGCGTCTTGAGCGTATTGAGGAAGCCGTCGTTTCGGCGCAATCCCGCTCGCCCCAGGGCACAAAGAAGAAATCACGCTCCAAGAAATAGCAGTCAGAGTTTCGAGCTGTTTGGGGTCAGAGTAAAGACTAACCCGGCGAATCAAGAATGCCACGACCTGACGGGATCGTTGTGGCTTGGGCGACCTTTTGAACGGATTGCCCCATTTCAGCTGGCTCGATATCTCCGTGCAAACAGACCCTCTGGTCGACTTTCCTGAGTTTTTACTCTGACCCCAATAATTGAACCATCGCCCTTCGGGCGACCTAGTTCGATCTCTCCGGGCGAAAAAAATGGGGACCCGAGTGGGTCCCCATGTTTTTTTGCGCGCCCGGAGAGATTGGACGGCAGCTTCGCTGCCTCGTCGCCGCTACGCGGCTCCGCCTGTCGGAACGCTACGCGTTCCTCGGATCAAACTCTGGAGTTCGAATGTTCGCCGAATCACCAAAGCACAAAAAAGGGGCCCATGGCCCCTTTTCTGTAATTTGGCGCGCCCGGAGAGATTCGAACTCCCGACCACCTGGTTCGAAGCCAGGTACTCTATCCAGCTGAGCTACGGGCGCATTGTTTGTTACTTCGTCAGACAGCTCGTGCCATCCGACTACAGCAGCGCTTTGCGCTGCAAGGTACTCCTCTCGTCGCTATCGCTCCTCGAGCCCGGCCGCTCGGTTGCACCCTCGCGGCGTTCGCTCCTGGCGAAGCTATGCTTCGCCTCGCTGCCTTGCAGCGACCGTCGCTCACCCAGCTGAGCTACGGGCGCATTGTATGGTATTGCATCAGGCACATCGTGCCACGTGATAATAGCGGTGCTACGGACGCATACACTATAGGGAACCGCCGACTAATGGTAGCGCTTACCGTTGTGTTCAATCCAGCCCGTAACATGTCGCCCTTGCGGGTCATCGTGCGTCCAATGGATCACTCCCCCTCGCTCATTCCACTCGTATTCGCCGTTGAAGGATACGAAATCACCAACCCTTAGCGACGCGACCCGCGGTGCGAGGTCAATATTGTGTGCAACCAACACCGTTTTTCCGGATTCGAGCTGTACGATGAAGCGCTGATGCCGGCTCCCGTCATTGTCATCGGACAGAATGCGGATTACTTTGCCGCTACCCCGAACCTGGAAGGCAGTGCGCCGCTCGCTGATCGCTTTTTCGAGTCGAGCCGAGTTCGACGGGTCTACCGAGGTACGGCCCGTACCCGGTTGCGATTGGCCATAACCGAAGTAGGCGACTACCACCGCCAGCACAAAGGCCAGCACTTTCTTCATTTAACAGACCCTACTTGTCGACCGACAGATTCCGCCTAGATATCCGAAGGCATTCTAGCCGCTTCAGGATCCGATCGCAGCCGGCGGGCCTGGGTCACCCAATTGTCACGCTCTATTCGCCCTTTAAATGCGTCCAGACGTTCGTCCATGGTATCGATATCGCGATCATTCCACTCCGCGACCTGCCAGAAATAGTACACGCCGTTTTTGTTCAGAAGGTCCTCGAGCTTCGGTCCGACGCCCGAAATCAACCGCAGGTTGTCTTTCTTGCCGTAAAGTGCGGCACTCAGGATCCGCGGCGCTTCGCGTGTTGTTGCTACAGTCGCTTCGCGCGGCTCGCTATCGACTTTTGCGGGCCGTGCAAGCTGCTTGCCCAGGCTGCTCAGTTCCGTTTCGATGGCTTCTAAACGCCGATCAACAGGCTTCAGATCGACCTCACGCTGCGGCTCGGGTTGGGCAATACTGCGCAGCGCTACCTGTAAGGCATCAATCTTGCCCGTCACCGGCGAAAAATCGACAGGCGCCGGTTTTTCGGGTATCGGAATCGCCTTGATATTCCGTTCGATACTGTTGAGATTGTCAGCTAACGGCTGAAGGTCGATGTGTTGCGGCTTTTCCGGCTGCGGTAGCTGGGAGATGGCTGTAGCGACGCCGTCCAGTCGCTCATTAACGCTGCTGAGATCCACCTCTTGCGGTTTCGGCAGCTGGGATACCGCGGCGGCAACGAGGTCCAGTCGCTGATAGACGTCGCTCAAGTCCGTTTCTTTCGGCTCGGGCATTGCGCTCAAGCGACTCCAGAGGCGATCCCAGTTTAGCTGATCTGATCGTTCATTGGCTTTGCGCAAGTCCTCGAAGGTCTCCGTAACGTCCTCAATATTGCGACGTGAATACCAGTAACCGAGGATGAATCCTAACGCAGCGGCCAACAGAAACAGCAGCGAATATTTGGCAAGTAGATAAATCATTTTGTTTCCCCTTCGTGGCCAAAGATTGACTCCCTTGGCGTCTTATTCAGTTCAATCATTCAATAGTGATTACGATGCGCCGGTTTTTTGCACGACCGGCCGATGTGCCGTTGTCAGCAATCGGCTGCGACTCGCCAAACCCAGTCGACGTTATTCGGTCCGCTTCGACGCCGCGTCCTGCGAGCGCATCGCGTACGGCTGTCGCTCTTGCGAGGCTCAGCGCCTGATTCGCGTCGGCGTCTCCCTGGCTGTCGGTGTGACCCTGGACCGTCAGCCGCCCGGGGCAGCTTCGCGCCACGTCTGCCAACCGATCCAGCAAGTCGTCACTGCCCGTATCGATCGATGCGCTGCCAGTCTGAAAGCGAATCGAGGCACTGCCGAGTATTTCCTCAAAATCGGAATTGCACTGTTGAACACCGACCGATGAGCCGGCATCGACGCCAACTTGTAAGGACGCTTCGGCGAGCATCGGCGAAGAGCTGCCGGATTGCTCATCCGCACCTGCTTGCGGTCGATCGTCCGGCAATGCGGGAGGTTGTTGCGGTTCGATGTGCCGAATACTGACTGTCGTCGGACAGGCCAGGTCCCCGGCCCATGTCTTGCACTGCGTGGACCTTGCCAGTGCTTCGAGATATAGCGCCTTGCGGTCGCCTTCCGGCGTTGTGATCGTGACTCCCTGGCCGTCACCCCTGACGCCCATTGCAAAAAGGCCGGAGCCATCGACTCGCAGCGCCACGTGGTCGCGAACCTCGGCTTCTATACGCGGGGCCATAAAAAGAGCGCCAAACAAGAACAGCATGCCGAGGCCGACCAATGGTGCTATGCCCCACGGCGACCATGAATTTGAGGTTGCGGAACGGCGCCAGTATCGGCGCGTCGTTTTCTTCGAAGATATTGTCATTGACGCTGACTCCAACCATTGCGGCCGGCAAAATCAGCGAACCGCTTCGTTATCGTTTGAAACGTCAGCGATAGTAGTCGACCGAAGTCGAGGTTCTGGGCCTTGTGACAAATTTTCACATTCCGGGCCGCGCCGGCCATTTTTCAGGCACTGTTCGCCGCCGCCAGGAGAAGAATTAGGGTGTCTGGGATTCGGTTGATCAGTCAGGCGTGATTGCCTTCAACACCTCTCGCGCCAGATCCCAACGATTGAATCCTTGCTTGCCGAAGTCGAGGCCGCGCCGCACGATCACCGTATCGTGTGACGGCACAATAACGACGTACTGCCCTCTATTGCCGGCCGTCGCGTAAGCGGATTTCGGGACGTCGTCCCGATCGTCAGGAACCAGCCAGAACTGGCCGCCGTAGTGATTGCCGTGAATCGCCGACGCCGGCGCCGGCGTGCGAACGAACTCTATCCAGTCCTCGGAGATCAGGCGCTCACCCTCCCACACGCCACCTTGCGCATACAAAAGACCAAATCGCGCGAGGTCGCGCGCTGTCGTGTACACCTGGCTGCTAAGAATGAAATCACCGAAACGATCCGTGCTCACCAGGGTGTTGCGCATACCGATTCGATCCAGCAATGCTTTGCGCGGGAATTCGGCGTAAGGCGCGGCATTGCCCAGGGCACGTTTCATCGCATACACGGCGAGCAATGTATCGTAATTTTCGTAGTCCCAGTGCGTACCCGGCTCCCGTATCAGCGCACGACGGCGTGCGCCGTCGACGGAACTGATGCCTGCCCAGTAGGCAAGACCGGAACCTGTCGCGTACTCCATCCCGAAGCTATCGACGGGGTAAAGGCCGCTGGACATATTGAGAACATGCCTCAGCGTTATTGCGTCACGGGGATCGTTATCATGACCGGCAACTTCGGGCAGCCACTCGATGCCAAGGGGTGCATCGAGTTCGAGTCGGCCCTCGTCGACCAGCATTCCGATCAGCGTCGCTGCAATACTCTTCGCCGTCGACCAGGTGCGGGTCCGCGTCATCATGTCGACACCCTCGGCATAACGCTCATGCACGATCTGGCCTTTGTGCACGACGACCAGGCTCAGCGTCACCTGCTCTTCGGACTCACGTTCGAAGGCCCAGTCGGAGGCCGCGTTTAGCGCCGGCCGGTCGATATTGCGCGGCATCAAGTCAGCGTCGATTACGTCACCGGCGGGCCAAGGCATCGTTTCAGGATCACCTTCGGGATACGGCAAATTCAGAATGGGTAGCGCGTCGATGTCATTGAATGACTGGTTCGGCGCCATTGCGACGCAGCCGATGCCCGTGCGGAAAGCAGCACCTATCACGGGACCCGATTCGGGTCCGCCAACTGCAACCGCTTTTTGCCCGCGGTCAATGACATACTCGCCGCCGTCGACGGTGCCCACCGGGACCGTCACGTAGGCCAGCTCCTGCGCAAACACCTGCTCGAGCGTGCGACCCGACGTAAACAGCCCGTTGCACATCAGCACCGCTTGCAGGCCATTGCGAATCATTATCCGATTCGCCAGATAATAGTCATAGCTCTCGATCGGCTGCGCATGCGTCGCACCTGTCGCCAGCAGGACCATCAATACTCCGAGCCGTCTCACCATAGATTCATAACCTCTTCCGCGCTGCACATCGATCGAATCGGGATATCTTGCGACGCAAATGCCGCGCCATGCAATCCAGCACCCTGCGCCGTTCTTCAGAGCGGCGGCAAAAGTCCTTCAGCCGTCTTTACGCCGACCGCCTGCTTGCAATTCGCCACGATCGCATTCCGGCTCGACAAGAAACAGATCTAAGACCATCATACCGCGCTTTGCCATCTGTAATTGACTATAAGATGCTGTTTTAAATAATTTTTTTCTCTATCGAACCATTTTGGACCGAGTCACGACTCTGTTCGTTTTTGTGCGATTCGTCGTATTCCAGTACGCGCAACTTCGCCATACTGGCCCGATGGACGCGATCACCTCCCAGGTCCTTCTCTATCTGGCCGCCGCAGGGCTTGTTGGCGCCGGTCTCGGTTGGCTGATTCGTGGATCCGGCGATAGCCGCCGGATCGACAAAATCAACGACGAGTGGCAGTCCCAGCTGGACGACATGATTCGCAAGAGAGACAGCCTGGTCGCCGAAACCGCCACGCTACGCTCCAACATCGAAGACCAGGAAGCCATCGTGCGCCGCCATGAGGCTACGATCAGTAGGGACCGTACCGCTCTCGATTCGGCACACGAAAAAGAAAAGCTGATGGCCAAGGACCTGTTCAATCTTCGCGCAGAGCGCGAGGGTTTCAAGACCAAGATGCTGAGGTTTCAGAATGCCCTACTGGCCATGAAGAAGCAGTCGGCGGAACTGCAGCAGGAATTCGTAAAATCGAGTGACGTTTACAAGCGCGAGCTGGCGAAAGCATTTGAGAAGCGCAAAGTGCTCGAACTAAAAGTCGAGCATGCACGCCAGGAGCATGAGTCGTTTAGCAATTTGCTGCAAGCATCACGCTCGGAGCACGAGTCCGTCAACAAAATGCTCGACTCCGCCCGTAACCGACTCGCACAGCTGGACGAGCTCGAAAAGAATGTCATCTCGCTCGAGGCCGATAACGCAGAGCTGAAACACGATCTGACGTTGGCGCAGCAGGAGATCGAAACGCTGCGCCGCGACGTGATAGAACTGGACGAACTAAAGGTCCAGAATAAAGAACTGTCGCATTGCCTGAAGTCGATGGAGAAGAGCCGCCGGCAGCACGAGGAGGATGCCAAGCGCTATCGCGAGCACGCGGGTCAATATGAAAAACACTCAGAGACCCTGCGCATGCAGCTCGATGAAGTCGAAAAACATTTTGCGGATGTGCAAAAGCAGCAGCGGAAAGCACTCAAAGAAGCCCGAGCAGCGACCGAGCCCAAGGCGGCGAGTGGAAAGAAAACCAATGGCGCAACGCCGCCGCAGCCAGAGCCCGAGCTAGAGCCGGATGACCTCAAGGATATTGTCGGTATTGGCAAGGTATTCGAGCACACCTTGAACGAACTCGGTATCTATACATTTGAGCAAATCGCGAACTTCACGACTGCCGATATCGCGCGCGTCAATGCTGAGCTGAAAGAATTCAAAGGCCGAATGGAACAGGACGACTGGATCGGCCAGGCAAAGGAGCTGCATTACAAGAAGTACGCCAGCGCCGCGAAAGCCTGATCCCACCCGACTTACTGCTCGTTCTCCTCCACTGCATCGATTCGATCAAGCAGGTCGATGCACTGTCTGGCCGTATCGGTCAATTCGCCCTGATCGCCAGCAGCGAGCTGTTCGAGCAGTGGACGGGACCGGTTCGTGTCGATGTCCGGCAGCAGCCGCACGATCTGTGCGCTGGCCTCGCCCGCCTCGATCGCTTCTTGAATCAGGTCGAACGAGCGCTGCCCGGCCCGGATCAACGACATCCCCGCCAGCATCTGGTTCTGCTCATCGTCGCTCGACATTGCCGCGAGCAGCGTCTCGGCCGCCCGCGCCGAACCGAACAAACGCCACGATGTGCCGGCAACCAGCACCCTGAATGGCGAAAACCGGCGTTGCGCGGAGCGCTTAGATGACGTCCCAGAGACCATGGTCATCCCAGTAGGCGGGTTCATGCGTCGAGCTGTGGTCAAACCAGCCGTGACGGTGCTCTTCGATCTCGAAGTCCCGGGTCCGGAAACGTTGACCGCCGCCGTCGAGAAGAACAACCAGATCCAGCCGCACCCGAACGTCAATGATGCGTTTGACGTTCGAGAAGTCCGGATACCACTTCCTATGCACCGGCCATCCCATCAAGACGAGGCGGTCGATCTGCATCGCCTGTTGGGTTGCGAGATGCGCGACCGTGCCACCGTGACTGTGCGCAAAGAAGTCAGGCACGCTCAATCCCTGGTCCGAGGCCCACTGTTTCAATAGCAGCGCATCGGCTCTGCGCGCTTTATGAGAGTAGGCGCCGCTCCATCGGAAGCTACGGTCGTGCAGATGGAGATCCGGCCGTTTCTTCTTGAGCGCATCGTAGAAGTCTCCGCCCGGTCGATACCAGGTGCCGTTCGCCGCAAATGTGCCGTGAGTGATGACCGCAGTGTCCGACTTGCGGCGGCGCTTGCGGGATTTGGGCGGCGCGATCACCTTCTTCTCGACGATCGATTCCATCGGGCCGATCTGACTGATCGCAGCGAGTGCTACCCTGGACACAAGGCGATCTCTGCTACGCACCGCCTTCTCCAGGGTCTGACGGATTTTTGGCCGCAGTCGGGTCGTTTCTCTGGCGCCCGCCGCGCCGGCTACGGCCACCAGCGGATGCGAGCTTGTCATCGCCGCCTCGAACAAGGCGGCCGCGGCCCTGATCGACGGTTTCTCGTAGACCTCACGGGCCAGTTTTGTCATTTGCTGCTCGAGCGATGGATCTGTCTCTTGCCTCAGTTCACGCTCGCTGACACCGAGGTGGCGGCAGGCCTCGCCGACTTTGATGTGGCGATCGCCCGCGAGCTTCTGCAGGTCCGGCAGCGGAAACTGGCGTAGTCTCTCGGTAGTGGGCGAGCGACCCAGTACGGCAGCTCGAACGGCCAGCAGGAATGCTGCCTGCGACGCGGCGACTGAAGGCGCTTCCTCGGGCGCGGCGTCCGCTGCCATCACCGTAAAGGCCTCGCGCGGATCAATCGGCTCGTAAGGTCGGTAGCTCATCCTGTCTTCTCAATGCGCGTACTCGTGCCAGGAACACCGTACAGACGATCAAGCGCGGCCGAAATACGTGTCAGCACCGGTCAGGAACATCTGTATCGCGATAGCAACCAGGATCATGCCCATGAGGCGCTCGATAGCAACAAGACCACGGGGTCCAAGCCGCGCGGCGACCTGGCTGCCGAAGAGCACGATAATTGACGTCGCCGCCCAGGCTATCGTGACCGCAGCCAGCCAGATCGGCCAACGCATGGGTTCGTCGCTCATCAGCAGCAATTCCACGGCCAAAACTGACGGTCCGGCAACGTAGGGTATTGCAAGCGGCACGATAAACGGCTCGCCTTCGATCTCCTCCTGGGAACTTCGTCCGCGAATCGGAAATACCATCCGCAGTGCGATAAGGAAGAGAATCATGCCGCCCGCGATTGTCAACGCCGGGCCCGAGATTCCGAGGACTTTCAGCAGCGGCTGCCCGAAGAACAGGAATACCACCATCACCGCGTAGGCGATCAGCAGCTCGCGAATAACGACGTAGCGGCGCCGTGCCGCATCAACCTGCTTTAGTGCCGCAACGAAGAACGGCACATTGCCGAAGGGATCGATGACCAGAAACAGGAGTACGGTCGCGGATGCCAGTGTCATTGCGCTGCTCGGTGAGTGAAGGCGCGCGACTCATGCATCTTCCCTTGCCCGCAAGTCGCGTTTGTGCGGACTCATCCTATCATCAGAGCCGACGGTGAATAACCCGGAGGCGATAAATCAGAAACCGATCCGCATTGAAGCATCCGCCGGCATCGCAGAGGATCGACGTCGTTTTTTCAAATGCTCCAGGGCTGGTAAGATCGAACACGCTTTACGGGGAATCCAGAACAGACCGGCAGCGGCGCTTCACGACCGGATCGGTGGACGTCTGTCAAAAGCACGAAAAAATAGGGAAAAAACGATGAAAATCATGACTTTACCCGCTTTTCTTACATTCCTTCTAGCTTTAGTTGCGGTACAAGATTCGGCCGCCGATTACGTCGCGTACTCGGTTGGCGAAAACCAAAAATCACCGCTTCCGGAGCGCGTCGACAAGATCGATACCAAGTACCTGCTTAACATCGAATGGGGCGAATACGCCGGTCGCAAGGCCAGGCTGGGTGTATTGGAGGTCGACAACAACAGCGGTGCGAATTCTTATACCGTCTCGACCATGATGGGCGACATCAATTACTCGGATTCCACCACCGGTGTTCCTGTGAACGGCATCGAGGCCATTGTCATCGATTCCTTGTCGCAAACAGGTCGCTTTCGGCTGGTCGAGCGAACGGAGCTTGGCGGTGTACTGGACGAACAGGATTTAGCGGCATCCGGTCGGATAGCCAAGCCTTCAGGCGCGAAGACCGGCAACATTTTGGGCGCAGAGTACCTCGTGCAGCTCGTCGTCACCGATTATGAAACCAAGACATCGGGTACCGACAAAGGCGTCGGTGGTCTTCTGGCCAGCAAGGTTCCTCTTCTTGGCGGCGTCAAAGCCGGTAGCAGCACCGGACGCGTCGGACTCAATATTCGCCTGATTGATGCCGAGACCAGCGAAATAACGTTTACGAAACAGATTGAAGCCGTCATTAAGGAGTCCAATCTCTCATTTGGCGGCGCAGGCTTGATCGGCGACGTTGGTCTCGGCGGTTTTATGTCGGAGTATTCGAAGACGCCGGTCGGCCAGGCGGTAATCGCCGGCGTTAACCAGGCGGTCTTCGAGCTGATCAAACAGGTTGGTGCGAAACCACCGGAGGGCTCCGTCGTTAAAGCCGATCCGACGCAGATCTACATCAATCTCGGCCAGGACTCGGTCGCCGTCGGCGATCGGCTGCAAATCCTGAAAGAGGGTGAAGAGTTGATCGATCCCGAGACCGGGATTTCTCTCGGTGGCAGCGCCACCGTCGTGGGCGACATCGAAGTCAGCCAGGTACAGGAGAAGTTTTCAATCGCAAGACCCGTATCGCTCTCGGCAACACCGGATCGGGGCGACAAGGTCAGGGGCAGCAAAGCCGCGGCGCCGCTCGAATTCGCCGACAAATGGAAGAAGCCGAAGTGAGGAAGTGCGGCGACCTTGTTGCCGCCACTCCCGGCGCATCGCCTATTGGATGGTGAAACCGCCGTCGACGCAGGTCGCCGTGCCGGTGACGAATGACGCTTTGTCCGAGCAGAGCCACAACACCGCCTAGGCAACTTCCTCAGGCTCACCGATGCGGCCTATCGAGTGAAACGAGGCAAAATCGTCGGTCTCGACTTTTCGCGTCCTGGCCAGTCCTTCTGCCATTGGCGTGCGAATGACCGCCGGATTTACCGCGTTGATGCGAATGCCGTGCGCCGAGTATTCGAGCGCCCCGCTCTTGGTCAAGCCCATGACCGCGTGCTTGGAGGCGCTGTAGATTCCCACGCCGGCAAACCCAAGGAGGCCGCCGACCGACGAGTTATTGACGATGGCGCCGGCGCCCGCTTTCAGCATCGCCTGGATCTCATATTTCATCGAGAGCCACAGGCCTTTGACATTGGTGCCCATGACCTCGTCGTAGTTTTCGTTAGTCTGCTCCGCCAGTGGCCCGGACAGTCCGCCGATTCCGGCGTTATTGAATGCGGCGTCGAGTCGACCGTACTTGCTAACCGCCAGATCGACCAATACCTTGAAATCGTTTTCGACGGCGACATCCGCCCGCAGGAAGCTCGCCTCACCACCGCTTTCCTTGGTTACGTTGACCACAGACTCACCCGCTTCGCTATTACGATTGCCGATAACGACCTTCGCGCCGTCACGCGCGAACGCCAATGCCGTAGCACGCCCGATACCCGTGCCGCCGCCCGTTACCAGCGCTACTTGTCCGTCAAAATCTGCCACAAGGAATTCTCCAACGTCATGATGAATGGTCGAGCGCACACATCTGATCCCGACCGGCTGCTAATAATGTCGCCCATAGGTCCAGAAGGTAGCCATGGGGGTCACTGCTATTGACCAGCGTGTTGTATAAGAGCAGTGCACCGTTAAAGCCGTCCGTATTCCACCGCGTACCTGTCGGTAATTCCATACCAGGAAATGTGTCGGGCAAGGGATGAGCCGTCACATAGAAATACGGTTCGGGAATCGCCTCGTCGCCGAAAGTGAACCCGAAGTTCATCTGCTTATCCGAGTACTCCTCGTCGTCGGGATCCTGACCCTCGATTTTCCGTCCCGGCAGCCACAGCATCGACAGGTCAAAGTGATGCGGCCACAGCTGAATTGGACTGGTCTCGAGCCTGATACCTGAACGAAACTGAGCCATCGCGGCATTCACTCCGGCCAATACCCGGCCCATGTTATCGGCGTGGACAGCTGAGTACCCGTCGAACCCCTCGTCGCGCGGCGCCTCGCGTGAGGCGTGCACGTCGATTTCAACGCCGCTATCGAGAAGAAAATCATCGATCAGCCGCGCCAGTTGGGCCGGCGACTGGCCGTCGAGAATCATTGTCGTCTCGGCCCCTTCTGACGTTTGCGCCGTAAACAAGCTGCCCCTCAGGTCGATGGCCAGCTCAAAGTCTGTTTCCGCGTGAATAACGCCGCTGGTAAACCCATTCAAAGATGGACGCAGGCTCGCATGCCACCAGTGCTTGCGTCTCGGCCGATACTTCTTCAGGTGATCGCCGAGTACGCGCGCGTAAGCGTGCATGGCGTTTCGGGTCGGTTTCATGGACTCGACGTCGAGCTCCGGAAACTGTCTTCTGTACTTCACGACACTACTCAATTGTGACCCCGTACCCCGCCATAAGCCACACCAGTGAGCTGCGCCATGTCGGCTTTGAAGGTGGTCAGGTCATCGCTGGAAAACTCGCTGAGATGCCGGTGCCCCGCAGCACGCGCCAGTACCTGCATCAGCTCGACTGAGGCTGTGAAGAACCGTGCGAGCCTCTCGGCCGCGATATCGACCGGCAGCCGCTCGCGGAGATGCGGTTTCTGGGTTGCGATGCCGACCGGACAGTTGTTGGTATGGCAGGCGCGCATGCCAAGGCATCCTATTGCCTGGATCGCAGCGTTTGATACCGCGACACCATCTGCGCCCAGCGCCATTGCCTTTGCGAAGTCGGCCGGGTGTCGCAGGCCTCCCGTCGCGATCAGCGTTACGTGCGTGGCGTGACTGACGTCCAGGTGTCGTCTCGCTCTTGCAAGGGCAGGAATCGTCGGCACCGAAATATTGTCCCTGAAGATCAGCGGCGCCGCGCCGGTGCCGCCGCCCCGCCCGTCCAGGATGATGTAATCGACGCCGATCTCGAGCGCCGCGTCGATGTCTTTCTCGATATGTTGTGCCGACAGCTTGAAACCGACGGGAATGCCGTCGGTTTTCTCTCGTACTTCCTCGGCAAAGTCCCGGAATTGACTGAGCTCAGTCCATTCGGGAAACCGTGCCGGCGAAATAGCGGCCTGGCCTTCCTCGAGCTCTCGAACTTCCGCGATCTTCCCCTTGACCTTGTTGCCGGGGAGATGCCCGCCGGTTCCGGTCTTGGCACCCTGCCCGCCCTTGAAGTGAAATGCCTGCGAGTTCTGCACCTTGTCCCAGGAGAAGCCGAAGCGCGCCGATGCCAATTCGTAAAAGTAGCGCGAGTTGGCGGCCTGTTCTTCGGGCAGCATGCCGCCTTCACCGGAACAGATACCCGTGCCGGCAAGTTCGGCGCCTTTCGAAAGCGCGACCTTCGCTTCCTCCGACAGCGCACCGAAACTCATGTCGGATACGAACAGGGGTATGTCGAGCCGCAGCGGCTTCGCGGCGCGCGGCCCGATGACGAGGTCCTTACCCACCTCTTCATCGTCCAGTAACGGCAGCTTGTGCAACTGTCCGACGACGAACTGCAGGTCATCCCACAGCGGCAGGCTCGTGCGAGGCACGCCCATGGCGGCGGCCGGGCCATGGTGACCCACCTTCGAAAGCCCTTCGTCGGCCAGTTTGCGAATGAATTTCACATGCGGTTCGATCGCTATGCCCGTCGGGTCCTGGTAAAGACCCTGATAGGCGTCGCGATTAAACGGTTGCGGATGCTGCTCGGCCCAGGACGCAATTTCTTCCTCGTCGACCATTACCTGGCCGTCCTCGATCCAGGCACTGAACTTCGGCAGCGTCTCACTGTTGTTGTATTCACTGATGCCGGTGTCGAGACGGTAGTCCCAACCGTGCACGCCGCAGATCAGATTGTCGCCGTCAACGTGCCCGTCTGACATCAAAGCACCGCGGTGTGCGCAGCGGCCATAGAGCACGGTCACCTCCTCGTCGTATCGAACGATGACCAGGTCAACGTCGGCAACGA
>CAMYMR010000058.1 GCA_947259285.1 uncultured Woeseiaceae bacterium
GGACGAGCCCGCCGAAGAACACATCGTTATGGAAACGTCCGATAAAGGTGCGACCCTTATAAGCGATGGTACCGGGCGTGTGCCGGTACTTGACCCGACGGACGCTGCGGATAAGTCGGCCGTCGGTTCGTACTCTATCGACCTGCTGGTACTAACAAAAGACGGCGAGTTCCTGGACACGATCAAGGATTCGTCTCGCGGAACGCATTCGGTTCACTATGCCAATACACTGGCACAAGCCGACAAACTGATTCGGGAACACAAGATCGGCGTCGCCGTCGTCGATGCTGCAATGGTTGGCGAGCGGATCGAACAGCTGACTGCACACTTGCGCAAAGGTTCGCCGAGGCTCGTGTCGGTCGTTGCTGGCCGACGCGATGACGGTGAAATGATGATGGACTTGATCAACCGCAGCAAGGTCTATCGCTTCCTGCTGAAGCCGGTGTCGCCGGGTCGCGCGCGATTGGCCATCGAGGCATCGGTCAAACACCATCTCGAGGCGCCCGACTCGGCCTTCAAGATCAAAGGGGCAACAGCGACGGTTGCGAAGGCGCCCAAAGCGGTGACCGCCGGCCCTGAGTCAAAGTCCGAGCAGCAGACGGCAGAGCCATCAGAAAGGACAGTCACCGAGGCGAGCGGCGGCCAGACCCCGGTTACGGCCGACCGTCGGACAGGCCCGGCCGCCTCAGGCGGGCTGATCGACGACGATGCGCTGTCCGACACGCAAGATGTCGTTGACTCGACGCTGACGAAGACGGTGACCGGGCTCTTTAGCACCGCCAAGCGGAAAATGTCGGGTGACAGCGATACCGATCCGGCGGACTCCGTCGGCACGGCAGCATCATCCGGCGGATCGGCGCTGACGAGCCCCAAGATCCTGGGACTTGGCGCCGTTGCAATTATCATCATCGCCGGCGCTTTCTTCTGGATGAGTGGGAGCGATGACAAGCCACGAAGCACCCCCGAAGTTGCCGCGACCACGCCGGCGATCAGCGCACCCGCAGCGACGCCGGCCGACGAGGCTGCTGATATCGAGACTCCAACCGTCGATCCGGCGGCCGCCGTTGAAGACGAAGCCAGTGTCGACGCCATCGGTTCCGAAGTGATCGTCGCGCAGGCATTGGCCGACGCCGAGACGGCGATGCTGGAGTTGCGAATCGATGATGCGGCCGCTGCGCTCGACCTCGTCCGCACTACGGATCCCGAGAACTCACGCCTGCCGTTTCTCAGCGCCCAGCTCGCACAGCTACAGCTTCGGGAGTTCCTGACGGAGGCACGTACGGCGATTCTTGAGAAGCGTTTCGAAGACGCGAGCGTCGCAATCGAAGCCGCAAGAGTACTTGAGCTTCCGGACTACGCAGACGTAGAGGCCGCCGAAAACGAGTTGAGTAACGCGCTCAACGCACAACAAATCGACGATGTATTGGCAATGGCCAACACACGCCTCGAAGATGGCGACTTGCTCCAGCCCGTCAATGACAATGCTCGCTATTATTTCGAGCTGGCACTGGCGAGTGAGCCGGACAACGTGGCTGCACGGCAGGGACTGAGCGTAATTGCCAGCAAGCTGGCACTGCAGGCGCGCTCGGAAACAGACGATGGCAATCTCGGCGCGGCGGAGAAGCTAATCGGCGACGCGGAGGCGTTGGACCCGGGTAACAGCGAACTCGCTGCGGCGATCACCGCTCTGGTCGCCAAGCGCGACGAAATAGCCAATCAGCGTCGCCAGGCCGAAGCGCGTCGCCAGGCCGAAGCCGCCCGAAAAGAGGCCGAAGCGCGTGCCGCTGCGGAGCGCGCGGCTGAGCAAGAACGTGCGGCCGCGCAGGCCGACGCGCCACCAACAACACAAGAAGCCGCTGAACTTTCTGCGGATGCAGAGGCGAACACTGGGAGCAATGAGACAACAACCGACGGTGCGCCCGTGGTCGAGCCGGACGCGGCAGCGGAAGCGGCCGCGATCGCGGCAGCCGGCAGCAATGCAAGTGCAGGCGCGGCCGAGACCGGCAAGTCTGATGCGGCCGAAGCGCAGAGTGCCAGATCGACGCTGGCCCCTACTTCCGTCACGAACCTGAAACGTACCAGGTACGTCGCGCCGAAGTACCCGCGGGCAGCCGAGCGCCGCAATCTGTCGGGCTGGGTCGACGTCGTGTTTACCGTCGACAGGGGTGGCCTGGTCAAAGACATCGAGGTTCGCGATTCCGAGCCCGGCGAGACCTTCGTCAATGCGGCCACCAAAGCGATCTCGAAATGGGAATTTGAACCGGTTGTCGAGAATGGCGAGTTGGTTGAGAAACGTGCCGGCGTTCGGCTGATGTTCGCTCTCGAATAGCAACGAGCGGCCCGGCCGACGACAGCCACAGACGGAAACAGAATTCCCGAACTGGATCGATTTTGAGAATCCCGCTAATCTAAGCGGGATTTCTTTTCGGGCGACAATCGTGTCACAAGAAACCGAACAAAGCAGCGACCGCCCCGTACGCAAACAACAGCAGCGCAGCGTTGTTACGCAGCAAAAGCTTCTCAACGCGGCGATCGAGGCATTTTCGGAAAATGGTTTCAAAGGAACCTCGACGCGCGACATCGCCGAGCGTGCCGGTGTACATCACCCTCTGATCACCTATCACTTTAAGAATAAGGATCAGCTGTGGCGAGCAGCCGCCGACAAGGTCTTTGATGAGTTCAGGCAGTCTCTGACAGCGTCCTACGAAAATAGCGGCGAAGAATGTCCCAAGACCAGAATGGCGTCGCTGATTCGCGCCTACGTCCATTACGCCAGGAGCCAGCCCGCTTTGCATAAAGTGCTGGTTCAGGAGGCTCATTTCCCGAACCCACGTCTCGATTGGTTAATCCAGACACACCTTAAGCCGATGTTCGAAGCCACGTTTGAGTTGATCGAGGAATTGCAGACGCTTGGGGTTGCGCCGGCAGGCGACCCGAAGCTGCTTTTCAATATGATCCGTCTCTGCTCCGGGGGACTGCTTGCGCTCGGCAATGAGCTCAAGGAATCAAGCGGCATCGACGTCGAGTCGAGCGACACGCTCGACGACATCTCGGAAATGATCGTCAAGATCTTCCTGCCGGGTGAGGTCCGATCAACGGCGTGACCCGGGCCGGCACGCATACAGATACAGCATCTCCATTGCGAGATGGCAGGCTGCCAGCGCGGTGATTTCACCGACGTCGTAGGATGGGGCGACTTCGACCACGTCCATGCCGATAATATTGATGCCCTCGAGGCCGCGTAGAATCGCCATCGCCTGATGGCTCGTCAAACCGCCGCAAACCGGTGTGCCTGTGCCGGGTGCAAAGCTCGGATCGAGGCAATCGATATCGAACGTCACGTACACAGGCCTGTCGCCGACAATCTTTCGGGTCGTCTCGATGACAGCTGCAATGCCGTGTTCGTGGACCCAGGGCGCGTCGAGCACGTTAAAGCCCAGTGTATCGGGGTTCGTGGTGCGAAGACCTATCTGCACCGACGTCGAGGCATCCACGATGCCGTACTTTGCGGCCCAGTAAAACATCGTCCCGTGGTCGATACGGTCGTTGGTATCCGCCCAGGTGTCGCTGTGGGCGTCAAAGTGCAGTAGCGACAGCGGTGCCCCGAACTTGCGCGCGTGAGCCTTGAGGATCGGGTACGCGACAAAATGATCGCCACCCAGGCTTAGCAAGCCAGGACCGTCATTGATGATGTTCCACACGTGCGCCTCGATCTCGTCCGGGACTTTTTCTGGCCGCCCGAAATCGAACATGCAGTCGCCGACATCCGCAACCGCCAGCTTGTCGAAGGGATCGAATTCCATGCCGAAGGGTTTCTCCCAGGCCATGATCGACGAAGCGCTGCGGATGGCGCGTGGCCCAAAGCGCGCGCCGGGACGGTTCGTCGTCGCTGTGTCGAGCGGAATACCTGTGACTGCGACGTCGACGCCCTTCAGGTCTTTCGTGTACTTCCTGCGCATGAACGAGGTGATGCCCGCATAGGTCGGCTCGGGCGTCGTGCCATACAGACTGTCGCGCGTAATCGCGTAATCGTTGTCATGCTTGTCCACGGCCTACCTCCGGTTCGTCCCTTCAGGGCGACAACGCTTGGTGAGACTGATCCAGCGCAACCCAGGTCTTTTCGATCAGCTCGTCGGCTTCCGCAAGGGTCAACACGAACGGCGGCGCGCAGATGATCGTGTTGCCGACGGCTCGCATGCACACGCCTTCGCCCATGAGCGTATCCCGGAAAACGACACCGGCGCCCTGCGACTCATGGAATCGCTCGAGCGGATCCTTGCTTTTCACGAGCTCAAAAGCCCCCATCAGACCTACCATGCGAGTATCGCCGACGAGCGGGTGCTCGGCGAGCGCCCGCCATTTTTCCTGCAGGTACGGCCCGATGTCGTCTTTGATACGCGACACCAGGCTCTCGCTTTGGATCAATTTGATATTGGCAATAGCAACGGCGCAGGCGACGGGGTGACCCGAGTACGTATAGCCGTGAAAGAACTCGCCGGCTTTATCGATCAGTACGTCTGCGACTCGGTCACTGACGAACACGCCACCCAGGGGCAGGTATCCGGACGTCACGCCCTTCGCAAACGTCATGAAGTCCGGGCGTGTCGCAAAGTGATCAGCACCGAACCACTCCCCAAGCCGTCCGAAACCGGTGATCACCTCGTCCGATATCAGCAGGATGCCGTATTCATCGCAGATCCGCTGAACTTCCGGCCAGTAGCTGTCGGGCGGAATGATTACGCCACCGGCACCCTGGATCGGCTCGCCAATAAATGCCGCGACCTTTTCGGGGCCGACGTCCTTGATTTTATCCTCGATCGCGCGCGCCGCCTGCAGACCAAATTCGTGCGGCGACAACCGCTGGTCGCTTCCAAACCAGTACGGCTGATCGACATGCACGATCCCGGGAATGGGCAGACCGCTTTGCCTGTGCATGGGCTTCATGCCACCGAGGCTCGCCGCGGCAACCGTGGATCCATGATAGGCATTGTGTCGACTGATGATCGTATGCCGCTCGGGCTGACCCATCAGGTCCCAATAGGTCCGTACCATGCGCACGATCGTGTCGTTCGACTCGGAACCGGAGCCAGCGAAGAAGACGCGATTGAACTGCGGCGGACTGATGCCCTGTAGCATTGCCGCGAGTTCAATGGACGGGGGGTGTGCGCACTGGAAGAAATTGTTGTAGTACGGCAGCTCCTTCATTTGCTCGGTCGCAGCGTCGATAAGCTCCTGCCGGCCGTATCCCGCGTTGACACACCAGAGTCCCGACATGCCGTCCAGAATCTTGTTACCGTCCGCGTCAAAAATGTAGACGCCTTCTGCCCTCGTAATGATTCGCGAGCGCTTTTTATGCAGGCTCTTGTGATCCGTGAACGGATGAAGATGATGCGCTTTGTCGAGTTGCTGCCAGTCCCCGCGGGACCTTTTTTCAATCGCTGCCATAGCTCACCTCGCGAGACCCTCGCCTGCTAACGTAAAAATCAAGAAATCCATAGTAATAGTACGTTCGACAGACGTCCCATGCAGACCACATGTTGAAACGCCCGTCGCTTTGAGCGTACCGACGTCAGACATTGAACATCAGTATCTCGCGCTCGTAAGGCGTGATGATTTCCTGAAATTCGCTGTATTCATCCTCTTTTAACGCGGTGTACAGCGTCACAAATTCGTTACCCAGCATGCTTCGCATCGCGTCGCTGTCCTGCAAGGCTTCGATCGCGTGGTATATGTGCCGATGCAAATCGAATTCTTCGCCGTAGGCGCTGCCCTCCGTCTCCGCGGTCGGCGTCAGTCCTTCAACCATGCCGAGATAACCGCAGGCGAGCGACGCGGCAATCACGAGGTAGGGGTTAACATCCGAACCGGCAAGACGATTCTCGACGCGGCGCGCGTCCGGGCCGGAGTCCGGTATACGCAGCCCGACGGTCCGATTGTCGATGGCCCAGGCGAGGTTAACGGGCGACGACTCCGGCTTTAGGAAACGCCTGTACGAATTCACGTATGGCGCAAACACCAGCATTGCCTCCGGCATGTAATGCTGCAAACCACCGATAAATCCGTAGAAAAGATCGCTGGCCGACCCGTCCGCCTTCGAGAAAATATTCTGGCCCTGTTTATCGACCACGCTCTGATGGACGTGCAGAGCGCTGCCGGCTTCCTCGGACATCGGCTTGGCAAGAAACGTTGCGTGCATCTCGTGTTCGATCGCCGCTTCGCGAATCGTGCGTTTGAACAGGAACACCTGGTCCGCGTTGTCGAGCGCGTTTCCGTGCAGGAAGTTGATCTCGAATTGCGCGGGTCCCATCTCCTGTGACAAGGTGTCGATGCGGATGCCCTGTGCCTCGCAGTACGCATAGACGTCGTTAATAAACGGGTCAAAATCGTTCATGGTGTCGATGCTGTAAGGCTGACGGGCGCCTTCCGTCCAGCCGAGGCGGCCTTCCGGAGGCTCGGCCTCATGGTTCGGGTCCGAATGTGGGCTGAGCAGATAGAATTCCACTTCGGGCGCGACGACCGGAATCCAGCCACGCGCCTCATACTTCGCCAACACCTTGCGGAGCACGTTTCGCGGCGACTGTGAAACCGCGGATCCATCGCGATGGTAGCAGTCGACAAAAACCGAGGCCGCTGGGTCCGACGCCCAGGGGACGGGTCGCAAAGAATTCGGGTCCGGCGAGAGCAGCATGTCCCGGTCCTCGACGTTACTGGCATCCGCGATGTAGCCGCCGGAGATCGTCTGCGAGAAGATCGCCTCCGGCATCTTCATCTCGCCGGAACCGAACTTGTCTGCCGGTATGACTTTACCGCGCGCCGAGCCTGCCATGTCCGGCACAAACGCTTCTACATCCTCGATCCCACGCTCTCTGAACCACGATTGAAAAACATCAGTTGCACTCACATTACACCTGTCGCTGGCGCGCGCGCACTCTGCACGCGTCGCCAAACGCCTTGAAAATTGCTGTCGAAAATTCGTTTTCCATCGCGCGCCATTCCGGGTGCCACTGTACCGCCAGCGCAAAGCCGGGTGCGCCGTCGACTCGAAATGCCTCGATCAGACCATCGTCGGCGACTGCCTCGATGCTGACGCCGTCGGCGAGCCTCGCTACGCCCTGGGCGTGCAGCGAATTGACCATCACCTGATCGGATCCCGCCAGTTCACGCAGCAGGCCGCCGTCCGCCAGGTTCACCGTATGCGATGGACCGTACTGTATGTCGAGCGGGTCCTCTTTGTTTTCCAGATGATTGTGATAGCCGGGCACTTCGTGCACCTTCTGGTGCAGCGTGCCACCAAGCGCAACATTCAGCTCCTGAAATCCGCGACAAACCGCAAACAGCGGCACGCCGGTTTCGAGCGCTCTTCGTGCAAGAGGCAAGGTAACCGCATCGCGGTGCGGGTCGTGCAAGGTCCCCTCGTCGCTCGGTTCGCCATTGTAGTGATGCGGCTCGATGTTCGAGTAACTGCCGGTCAGAAATATGCCGTCAAAACGGCCAAGCAGCTCGTCGACGTCGACATCCTCCGGCATTAGCGGAACCATCAGTGGCAGCGCATCGGACCCTCTAATCAACGCATCGAGGTATTTTTCGCCCACCATCTGGAACGGATGGGGATCGACAATACGCCGATCCGCGGGCACACCGATCAGGGCTTTCGGGCTCATAAAAAGCGTATGTTCTTATTGTTCGCTGCTGTGAATACTAGCATGGCCTACTGATCCCAGCGGCTGGGCTGAAGGTGCTCGGCGGCGCTGCACAGCGTCGCGCCCAGACTTGCCCTGCGCGCAGCGGAAAGCCGCTGCGTCGGCCCGCAAATGGACAATGCGCCGAGCACTTGACCTGTGCCGTCGCGCACTACCGTTGCAACACCGGAGAAACCATCTTCCAGTTCGTCGACCGTTTCTGCAAAACCGCGCCGCCTGATCGCACAGAGCTGCTCGAGCAGCTGATTTCGCTCGATAATTGTGCGCGACGTCAGCGACTGTAGGCACTCACCGAGACGATCCACGCCTTGCTCGTCGAACGCAATCAAGGCTTTGCCGGTCGACGTCGCGTGGATCGGCCATCGGGTACCGACGTTGCCTGCGGCACCGACGAAATGGCCGCCGGCAACTTCGTCCAGAATCAACATCGTATCGTCGATGGGCACTTCCAGCGTCGCGGTTTCGCCGGACTCCTCCGCCAACTGCTTGAGTAGAGGTCGGGCGCGACGCCGCAGATCGTTACTGGACAGTGCCTGGACACCCATCGCCATCAGCGCCGGCCCGAGACGGTATTCGCCACTGGACGGGTTTCGATCCACCATTGATTCGCTATGCAGCGCCTGCAGCAGGCGATGTGTTGTCGTCTTGTTGAGGCCGGCAAGCCTGCTGACTTCGGCCAGCGGCAGCTCCGGTTTCTCGGGCGTAAACAGCTTCAGAAGCCTGAGTGCCCGCAGCGCTGCCTGGGCGCCCTGCGGCGGTGCCTTGTCGATCATGACATATTCCATATTGTGTTTATGCGTTTCATATTATGATAACAGACCACCGGTTGCGGCGCACCACGAAATCGTTGATGCTCCGTGCTTTGTTTCGCATCAGGAATCCGTTGATGGCCAAATCGACCGCGACCTCGCTGGTTGGGGAGTTACGCCGCTGTCAGAAGAAGCACGGCGAGTTTGAGGCAATGGAACTACTGGTTCCTGATCTGCATGCCTTTTTGAAGGGTAAGCGCATTCGCCAGGAAGACTTCGAGAAGGTATGCAGAAGCGGATTCTGGTTCTGTGGCGGCGCCACGCTGCTAACGGTACTCGGCGAGACCGTTTCGGGCATACCGTATGGCGAGGACGACGGCGATCCGGACCTCCTGGCAGAGCTGGTACCCGGCAGTATTTCGCCCATCCCCTGGTCGGAACGCCCGATGGGCCAGGCCCTGTTCAGACTGTACGAAGACGAGGGCGTGCCGATGTTCTCCGACCCTCGAGCCGTGCTGGAACGCGCATTGCAGCCGCTCGAGAAGATGGGTCTCACGATGGTCATGGCTACCGAACTCGAGTTCTATCTGCTGGATGCGTCGTCCAACGAGCCGACGGTTGCGGGTCCGCACGTACCGGGCGTTGGCAGCCTGCAGCCAGGAGCCCAGGTCTATCATCCGGATGATCTGTGGGAAATCGAACACTTTCTGAATGACGTGTACGACTACTGCGACGCGCAAAACATACCTGCGGAATCGGCCATTTCCGAATACTCGCAGGGCCAGTTCGAAATCAACCTGCGGCATATCGATGACCCCGTGCTGGCCTGTGACCACGCGGTCCTCCTGAAACGCGCGGTCAAGGCGGCCGCGCGCAAGCACGGCTTCGTCGCCTGCTTTATGGCGAAGCCCTTTGAAGAAGATGCGGGCAGCGGTCTGCACATTCACATGAGCCTTGTGGACCGCAACGGCAAGAACTATTTCTCACAGGGAAAAGACAGCCTGTCGAGCCCGCCCTTTTCTGCGCGACTACGCCACGCGGTGGGCGGCCTCCTGAAAACCATGCCGGAGGCAACGGCGATCTGTT
This sequence comes from uncultured Woeseiaceae bacterium, assembly GCA_947259285.1. GTDB lineage: Bacteria > Pseudomonadota > Gammaproteobacteria > Steroidobacterales > Woeseiaceae > UBA1847. The sequence continues at coordinate 9,536 of CAMYMR010000058.1, forward strand.
CGCCGAATGCGAATTCCTACCGCCGCCTGCGCCCGGACATGTTCGCTCCCGTGGAGCCCAACTGGGGCGTTAACCATCGGGTCGTCGCGATACGCATCCCGCAGTCCGACGCGAACAACCTGCGCTTCGAGCACAGGACGGCCGGTGCCGATGCCAACCCGTACCTCGTGACCGCGGCGGTCGTCGCCGGCGTGCACCACGGACTGAAGAATAAATGCGATCCGGGCCCGATGGTCGAACAGGGTGCGCACATCACGCCGAAGCTGAAGATCCCGAATCGCTGGGATACCGCGATCGACAAGTTTGAACGCAGCAAGATTCTGCCGCAGTACCTCGGCAAAGACTATTGCAAGTATTTCGCAATGAACCGGCGCGAGGAAAGCCGTTTGTTTCACAACAAGATCAGCGCGCTGGACTTCGACTGGTACCTTCGCTCAGTCTGACGCCCGTTACGGCAGGACCGTCTTGAAGACGTAGAAGAAAAGGATGGCCAGAACAGCGCCCGCCGGAATCGTAATCACCCAGGAAACGAAGATTCTCGCCACGACCCTGAGGTCGATGGCCTCGATTCCGCGCGCCATGCCGACGCCGAGCACCGCGCCAACCAAGGTGTGCGTCGTTGATATCGGTATGCCTGTGCCGGATGCGATGACGATCGTGGTTGCCGCGGCCAGCTCGGCAGCGAAGCCACGACTCGGCGTCAGCTGAGTAATTTTCCTGCCGACGGTCGCAATGACATGGCGGCCGAAGGTTGCAAGCCCGATAACGATGCCGCCGCCCCCAAGCATCAGCACCCAGATTGGCAGCGCAGACTTTGCGGCGATCGTGCCTGTTGTTGCGACGCCGATAACGGCCGCCAGCGGACCGATAGCATTCGCGACGTCATTGGAACCATGCGCGAACGCCATCGAGCATGCGGTTACGATCATCAGAACTCCGAAGACGCGTTCTACCGTGTAGAAGTGCTGGCTTTTTTCCGCTTTGGGATCGGGTTCGATCTTGCTGATGAAATACGCGCCCACTATCGCGATGGCAAAAGCAACCAGGATTGCGAGCACGTAGCTCTCCGCCAGGTCCATATCCAGACCGACATGTTTCAAGCCTTTCAGTATGGTGACGAGCGTTATCGTGAAGGCGGCAAGAAAAATATAGACGGGCACATAGCGCTTCGCTTTTGCGAGCGGATCCTCCTGGCTCAGGATGAGGCGTTGCACGCTGCGGTAGATCAGGTAGGCGATAAAGCCGGCCGTCACGGGCGATACCACCCAGCTCATGACAATGGTGCCGACCTTGGCCCACTTTACGGCATCGACGCCGATGCCGACCGCGGCAAACCCCACGATCGCGCCGACGATCGAGTGCGTTGTCGAGACGGGCCAGCCGTTTTTCGAGGCGATCAACAACCAGGTTCCGGCCGCGAGCAGGGCCGCCAGCATGCCGTAGATCAACAGCTCGGGCGTGCCGGTAAGCAACTCTGCGTCGACGATGCCCTTACGGATCGTGCCGGTTACGGCCCCGCCGGCCAGCACGGCGCCAAGAAACTCGAATATTGCCGCAACCAGTATTGCCTGCTTGATCGTCAGCGCTTTGGAACCCACCGACGTGGCCATAGCATTGGCAACGTCATTGGCGCCGATACCCCAGGCCATGAAGAGACCGAACAATGCGGCAAGACCGATATAGATATATTGCGCGTCCATGTATTGCCCCTGCTGAACCAGAGAACCATTCACGGGTCCTCATTATTGTTGTTGTTATTTCTGATTCTCGAGCTTTAGTTCGACAGCAGCAGCTCGAGCCGGCGACCGACGCGTTCCGACATGTCTGCGATTTCACCCGTCAATGAGATGACCTCGTAAAGAAACATCGCGTCGATCGGATCGAGTGTCTTTTCGATTTCGAACAGCGCAGTTCTGAGTGTTGTTTGCTGCTCGTCCGTATCCGTTTCGATCTGGTCCAGCTTCTCGATCATGTCCGCCACCAGCGAGACTTCGGCGCCCTTGAAGCCCGCGGTAAACAATTCATCCAGTTCGCGAACGCTCTTGCGCGCCTGCTTGGCCGCGTCGATATTCCGATCGACAAATTCGACGAACTTGTCAGCGAGAGGCTCGGGTATATTCATCCTGCGTCCAATAATCACGCCCGACACGTCTTTGGTGCGATTGGCGATCTTGTCCTGCACCAGTAGCAGCCCCAGCAGGTCCTCGCGAGGGACGGGCATGAACAGACTCTTCGGCATGTTGAGCCGGATCTCCTTCTTGAGATCGTCTGCCTCGTGCTCCAGTGCTTCGATTTCCGAACGGACTTCAATCGCCTTGTCCCAATTGCCGGCAATCACGGCTTCGAAGAGAGGCCTGAGTTTCCTGGCGCATCGATACGCTATATCAATATGCGCCTCGAGTGGTTGAACCGGCGAAGAACCGAAGATATTTGCAAGCGTTGTGGCCATCTGACCCCTTCGTCCCGAGTGCCGGGCGAGGTTCTTTGAAACGCAATCCTAGCACAGCGGTAACGACAAATTGCGCTCGATAAAGATGCTAATATTCGCGGCCACGAGACACACGATTGAGAAGCAGAAACGCACCATGAATTACTGGTTAATGAAGTCAGAACCCGACGTCTACAGCATCGACGACCTCGAGCGAGACGGCCGCGAAATGTGGGACGGTATTCGCAACTACCAGGCGCGCAACATGATGCGCGACGACATGAAGATCGGGGATGAGATTCTTTTCTATCACTCCAGCTGCCCGGAGCCCGGCGTCGTCGGCATCGCCCGCGTGGCCAGCGAGCCGTATCCGGACCCCACGCAGTTCGACAGGAAATCGAAGTACCACGATCCGAAAAGCAGCAAGGACGATCCGCGTTGGTGCCTCATCGACGTCGAGTTCATTCGCAAGACAAAGCGCAATGTAACCCTGGCCGAAATCAAGGCCCAAAAATCGCTCGATGACATGACACTGACACGCAGGGGCAATCGTCTCTCGATCATGCCGGTCAGCAAGAAACACTGGAACAAGATCCTGAGCCTTGAATAAGTCGCGCGCCGCGATCGTCGCACTGCTGATGGTGGCCACAACTCTGTGGCTCCTGACGCCCGCCCGGCTGCAGCCAGCGAGCGCTGAACTTCTGCTGCCCGCCGATCTGGATCGGTGGCTATTGCAGAGCGAGCAACCGGCCGCCGAACGCTATGGTCTCGTGCCCGGGACTGAAAAACGCGTCACCTGGTTTGCAGAGGGCGAAAGGACCCCCTACTCCGTGCTTTATCTGCACGGCTTCTCCGCGACACGACAGGAGACCGCACCGCTGGCCGCAACCGTTGCCAGGGCGCTGGGTGCCAATCTCTTCGAGACTCGCCTCACCGGCCACGGCCGCGAGCGAGAAAAGCTGACCGGCGTTCGCGCTGAAGACTGGCTCGACGATGCGATCGAGGCGCTCACTATCGCCGCAGAGATTGGCGAACGGATCATCGTCATCGGCACGTCGACCGGCGCCACGCTGGCCGCCGCGATCCTCGATCACCGCACGATGGACGCAGTCGATACCATCGTGATGCTGTCACCGAATTTCGCTCCGAACGACTCGAATGCAGCCTGGCTCACGCGACCGGCCGGGCCGTTACTCGCGCGATTAATGGTCGGTGAAACGCGCAGCTGGGAGCCACACAATGATGCGCAGGCGCGCTACTGGTCCACGACCTATCCGACGGCCGCCGCCGTGGAAATGATGCGCCTCGTCGATCTCGCAAATCGCAGACTGCCCGACACGATCTCGCCGCGCCTGCTGATGTTCTATTCAAAGGACGACGAGGTTATTTCGACCGATGTGGCAATGTCGGTCTTCGAAAAAACGGACGCGCCGCAAAAGGCCGCGATAGAAATCGTCAACCCGGGTGACCCGAGTCATCATGTGCTGGCTGGCGATGTGTTGTCGAAAGGAAAGACCCGCGAGGTTGCGAACCGCATTGTCGAATTTATTCGGCGCCCATCTCCGTGAGCTTTGCCTGAATCGGTGCCGCGCCGCCGAGCGCCAGCATGATAACGAGATCGCCAGGCTCGGCCCATTCGATCGCCGACAGAAACGACTCCATTTCCGTTTCGAAATGAACTATCTGAGATTCGTCCGCACCCAGACGCAGCAGTTCGTCCTTAATAATGCCGAACACATCGCCGTGCTCGCGACCACGATGGTAGGCAGCAAGCTCCGAGACCACAACGCGATCGAGGCCGATCGCCCAGGCGTCGCGAGCGAGTTCTGTTATCAGCTCGTCGGTCCGATCGCCGGCTTGCCCGAAGCAAAGCGTCCTGCGTTTTGCCGGAACGGCCCGCGCCATGCCGAACAGTGCGCCCATCGCTGCCGGATTGTGCGCGAAATCGATCAACACTTTGACGCCGTTTAGGTCATAAAGATTACATCGCCCCGGGTTCTCGTCCTGAACCATCGTCGTCAGGCCGGCGCGTATATCGTCGAGCGAACTCCCGAGGCAGTCGCTCAATGCCGCGGCGGACAGCGCATTGGCGACATTGTGTCGCGCGGCGCCGCCGAGCGTGATCGGTATTTCCTCACTTCGGCATATCAGCGCGCGGCCTCCGCCCTCGATCCTGACAAGCTCTTCGCCTTCGAGCACGAATGCGCTGCCGCCAGCGGCGGTGTGTTGGACGATTGTCTCGTTTTGGGGATCGAGACCGAACCAGACCAGCTTACCCGCATAGCTTTTCGCGGACTCCCTGAGGCGAGCATCATCCGCATTCAGAATCAGGCGGCCCGATGTCTCCACCGCACGACTGACAATCCACTTGACTGCCAGCAGCTCGTCGAGATCTCTCGAACCGAAGTCCCCGAGGTGGTCTTCGCTGATATTCGTAATCAGAGCGGCATCCGCACGCTCGACGCCG
>CAMYMR010000059.1 GCA_947259285.1 uncultured Woeseiaceae bacterium
CAGGCGCGCAGACTTCGCGCACTAGTACTGAAACAAGACAAAGACGGTCTTTTGGTCGGCATGGCCGATCCGACCGACATTTTCGCCTATGACGAACTGAGCCGGCTTCTGGGCAAGTCGGTGAACATCGCGCTCGTCAATGAAACGGAGTTGCTGCGTACGATCGATATCACCTATCGACGCACCGATGAAATCAACGCACTGGCCGCGGAAGTCAAGGAGGAACTCGGCGAGGCGCGCATCGATATCGACCAGCTGACGGCGGAAGAGGATTCCGCCGAAGCGCCGGTCATCAAGCTGTTGCAATCGATGTTCCGCGACGCGGTACAGGTCAGCGCCTCCGATATCCATATCGAGCCCGACGAATTCGTACTGCGTATTCGCCAGCGCGTTGACGGCGTGCTGCAGGAACACGTGATCGACGGCCGCGGCGTCGCCGGCGCGCTGGTCACCCGACTGAAACTCATGAGCGGACTCGATATCTCCGAGAAGCGACTCCCGCAGGATGGCCGCTTCTCGATTCGGGTCAACGAGACCACGCTCGATATTCGTGTTTCAACGCTGCCGGTACAGTTCGGCGAAGCCGTCGTGCTCAGGCTGCTGGATCACTCGGCGAATCTGCTGAGTCTCGAAAAGCTGGGCATGCCGCCGCACTTGCTGGAACGCTTCTACCGCATGATCGAGCGCCCGTCCGGCATGGTCCTGGTGACCGGACCGACAGGCAGTGGTAAGACGACGACGCTGTATTCCGCGCTGAACTACGTCAACAAGCCGGCGACGAAAATTATCACCGTCGAGGACCCTGTCGAGTACCGCCTGCCCCGTATCAACCAGGTCCAGGTGCATACGCGGATCGGTCTCGACTTCGGGCGCGTCCTGCGAACGGCGCTGCGCCAGGACCCCGACATCATCCTGGTGGGTGAGATGCGAGACCGGGAGACCGTCGACATCGGGCTGCGCGCCGCGATGACCGGACACCTGGTGTTCTCGACGCTGCACACCGTCAGCGCCGTTGCAACGGCTAACCGATTGTTGGACATGGGTGCGCCGGGCTACCTGATTGGGGCCGCGCTGCAGGGTATCGTCGCACAACGCCTCGTGCGTCGCGTTTGCGAGAGCTGTGCCGAGCCCGCCGAGCTCTCCCCCGGACAAAGCGCCTGGTTGAAGTCGCAGCTCGGCAGCAAGCGCGCCAAAGATTCGAAGTTCGTGCACGGTCGCGGCTGCAACTACTGCCAGCTGACGGGCTACCGCGGCCGCATCGGCGTCTACGAGCTCCTCGAGATGGATGACGGACTGACCGACGCAATGCGGCGCGAGGACCTGAGTGCTTTTACTTCACTCGCGGCAAAGAAGAAGAGCTACGTACCGCTCGTGAACTGTGCTCTGGAGTACGCGGTGTCGGGCGTGACGTCGCTCGATGAAGTGCTTCGTGTTGCCGGTGGCCTGGACGCTGAGGCGGATGTGGAGATAAGCGGTACCGAGGTAGCAAGCGAGGTCAGCGATGACTGAGTTTGTCTATAAAGGTCGATCGGCAAACGGTGCACTGGTCACCGGAAAGCTCGAGGGGAAAACTGCCGACGCGGTCGCCGGTCGGCTTGTAAGCATCGGCATCACGCCCGTAGAAATTCGTGACCTGGCAAATACCACGAGTATTACGCTTTCGGACCTCGTCAAGCGACTGGGCGGCGGACAGCCGACGACCAAGGACCTGGTCCTGTTTTGCCGGCAAATGCACACCATCACACGCACCGGCCTGCCGCTGTTAAAAGGACTGAGCGGGCTGATGGAGACCACGCATAACGAGGTCCTGAAAGAAGCGCTGATCGACGTGATCGCAAAACTCGAGTCGGGCCGCGAACTCGCACAGTCGATGAAAGGCCACCCGAAGATCTTTTCGGCACTGTTCATCAACCTGGTCGAGATCGGTGAGGCGACCGGAACACTCGACGTCGCGTTTCAGCGGCTTTATGAATACCTGAGCATGGACCAGGAGGTACGCGACCGCGTCAAGTCCGCGGTGCGCTATCCGATTATCGTACTGATCGCGGTTGCGATCGCATTGTGGATTATCACGGTCTTCGTCATCCCGAATTTCGCGCCGATCTTTCGCGCGCTCGGTGACGATATCCCGTTGCCAACGCGGATCATCATGGGCGTCTCGAATGTCGCCATTAACTACTGGCCGCATATCTTCGGCGCAGCAGCGGTATTCGCGATGGCCGCTTCAAGCTACATCAAGACCGAAGCCGGTCGGCTACGCTGGGACCGGCTGAAGCTCCGTATTCCCGTTGTCGGCATCATCGTGCACAACGCCGCAATGTCGCGGATTACGCGATCGCTCGCGATATCCATCAGCGCCGGGCTGCCGATCAACGAAACCCTGCGCACCGTCTCCGATTCCATCGGAAATTCCTGGCTCGGCGAGAAAATGGCGGCTTTGAGTGCCGATATCGAGCGCGGAGAGTCGTTATCGAGAACGGCGTCACATAGCGCGCTGTTCACACCTCTTATATTGCAGATGATCGCCCTGGGCGAGGAAACCGGCGCGCTTCCCGAGCTGCTCGATGAATCGTCCGACTACTACAAACGGGAAGTGGACTATGACCTCGAGAATCTCAGCGCCGCACTGGAGCCGATTCTGATTGTCACGGTCGGCGCCGTGGTCCTGATACTGGCGCTCGGCGTTTTTCTCCCCATGTGGGACATGGTTGCCCGCGCCAGGGCAGGCGCATGATGAGCGCCGGCAGACTGATGGATGCCCTGGGCCGCGGTTCGGCGGGCTTTTCGCTGCTGGAGCTGGTCGTGGTAATTGCGCTGATCAGCACGCTGGTTGCCGTGGCGATAAACCGACTGTTGCCTTACATCGATGAGGCAGAGCGCGTTGCGGTGCTCAGGGTCGAGGGCCAGCTGCGCAGCACGCTGATGATGGAGGCGGCGCAGCGCATCGTGCGGGGCCAGTCGGCCAGCCTTTCGGAGCTCGAGGGCGCCAATCCGATCAAGTTTTTGCTGGAACCGCCGAAAAACTATGTAGGCGAGCGGCTGCAGCGAGAAATCGAGCAGTCTCCGGCGCGGCGCTGGTACTACGAGCAGGACCGGCACCGACTGGTTTATCGGCTGGGAGAGCCGTTTGGACTCCCTGTCCACGACGAGTCGGTGGAGGATCCGGCTTTCGAGGTTCGAGTCGCCTTTGCCGAGGCAACGGCGTGTTCGAGGCGCAGCGTGAAGAGCTGTATGGCGTGCGCCTGCAACGAGTGGCCGGTATGACATGGCTTTCCGGTGAAATCCGGGAAGCGCATTGAGACGGCTTTTTGGAGTGCTGGCAGTTTCGCCAGTTTGTTTGGCTTAAATGGAAAACTTGAGGATCGACCAATGAAGATTCAGAAACAGAAGGGCTTTACCCTGATCGAGCTGGTCGTGGTCATTGCACTGCTCGGCATTCTGGCCGCGTTCGCAATTCCGCGCTTTGCCTCGCTCGAAACGGAAGCACGTTCGGCAGTGACGCAGGGATTATCGGGAAGCATTCGCAGTGCGGCTGCGATGGCTCACGGCCTGCACCTCGCTACCGGTGCCGCCAGCGTAGACATGGAAGGCAACACCATCGACATCGTCAACGGTTATCCGGACGCGGAAACGATCATCGATACGCTTGCCGATACCAGCGGCTTCGACGCCCCGGTGATTAGTGGAGGCAACACGGCGACGATTTCGAAGACGGGCGCTCCGGGCGTTTGTCAGGTCGTGTATGTCGAAGCTGGCGCATCGACGCCGCCGTCAGTAACGCCGACAACGACGGGCTGCTGATGTTTGCCGCAGAGGCCGGGTAGCGAGGGCGGTGGCTCCTGCTGCCCGGTAAGCGGCGGCTTACTGTGCGTGCCGGATGGAACCGGCGGCAGCGCACGAAGATGGACAGCAGGAAGAACGCTATGTGTGGAAATCAAAAAGAAAGGCAGCGCGGGTTTACGCTGATCGAACTGGTTGTGGTCATCGCCTTGCTGTCAATCCTGGCGGCGTTCGCAATTCCGCGCTACGCCGGCCTGGAAAGAGAGGCTCGCAGCGCGACCATCCTGGGCATCTCGGGAAGCATCCGCAGCGGCGCGGCACTGGTGCACGGGCTGTGGTTATCGCAGGGCGTCAATCCGGTGGTCATGGAAGGCAACATTATCAGCCTTACGGAGGGCTATCCGGACGCTACTGACGTATCGGCGACGCTTGCCGATCTGACGGGCTTCACAGTGGTCGTCAACGGTGCCGGAAACCAGGCGGTATTTTCCAAGACCGGTCTCACCAACTGCGAGGTCGTCTACAACGACGCACTCGCCAACAACGCGCCGCTGATCAGTGTAGACACCAGCGGGTGCTGAAATATGCGCGGGCAATCAGCGCTTTCGCCACGATCGCAGCATGGCGCTCGGGGATGCTGGCGGCATGTTGCTTGCAGACATGCGGGCTACACCATCGTCGAGCTGGTGCTGGTCCTGGTCATCATTGCCATCCTCGGCGCGGTTGCGGGACCCCGCTTCTTTGACAACTCGGCCTTCGACGAGCGCGCCTATCTCGACGAGCTCGCAAGTTCACTTCGCTACGCCCAGAAAGTCGCCGTCGCAAGCGGCTGTCGTGTTCGCGCCGAGATCAACGCCAGCAGCTATGCGTTGACGCAACAGGCGCCTCAGGCCGGTCACTGCGACCCGGCCGACGCGAGTTTTCCACTGCCGGTCCTGTTGTCGACCGGGCAAACGATGAGCGGCTCGGCCCCATCCGGCGTAGTCGCGTCGCCCGCCGTAACGATTGTTTACGATGCCCTCGGCCGCACCAATCTTGCCGCAAACCAGACGCTAACTGTCGGCCCACGCACGATCCTGGTCCAGGCCGACAGCGGGTTGGTCTCGACCCCATGAATCACCGGCAACAACGCGGCGTGACGCTGGTCGAATTGCTGGTATCGATCGTCATCGTGTCGATCGCCGCAAGCGGCGTGCTCGGCGTGCTTTCGATGACGACGGCCGCGAGCGCGGACCCGATGATTCGCCACCAGGCTGCGGCGATAGCCGAGGCGTACCTCGAGGAAATCATGCTGAAACCGGTCTCTGACCCCGACGGCATCGACGGTGAAGCCGCAAGGGCCGACTACGACGACCTGGACGACTACGACGGACTTCTCGATGCGGGTGCCCGTGACCAGTTCGGCACGCCGATCGCTCGCCTCGCCGATTACGACGTGGCGGTTTCGGTTGTTCCCAGCAGCGGGCTTCCTTCCGTTCCCGCTGCCGACGCGCTACGGATTGACGTCATCGTAACGCACAGCACCGATATCAATTTCGTGCTGAGTGGCTACCGGACGAGGCTGTGACATGGTGAATACCAGCAGCATTCGCGGATTTACCCTGGTGGAACTCGTCGTCACGATCGCGCTAAGTACGATCGTTGTCGGCTTCATGACCATTTTTATTGCCGGCCCTGTGGCCTCGTATACGGACCAGTCCAGGCGTGCCGAACTGGTAGACCTTGCCGAGAATTCGCTGCGTCGTATAGCACGGGATGTTCGTCGCGCACTGCCGAACAGCCTGCGGCTGAACGCTTCTGGCAGCACTATCGCCCTGGAATTATTGAGTACCGCGGACGGAGCACGCTATCGGGACCGTCCGCCGCCGGGCGATCCGTCGAAGCGTTTACAGTTTTCGGCCGCTGACGACGCATTTAACAGCATCGGCGGTTTTCGCAACATCTCGCAGCCGTTCTCATCGAACAGTCACTATCTTTCGATCTACAACGTGGGCGTTCCTGGCGCGGATGCCTACGAACTTGCGAACGTGATAACGCCGCCGGGAACGCAGATCGACATCGATACGGACGCGGTACCGGGCGAGGACAACGTGCGGCTATCGCCCGCGTTCAAGTTTGCGTTCGCCTCCCCCGGCCAGCGCGTCTTCCTCGTGGACGGCCCGGTCAGCTACCTGTGCGATGGGGCCGCCGGTACGCTGGTGCGCTACTCCAACTATTCGATTGCATCGGATCAGGCTGATCGAAATAGCGCAGCAGAGCTGCTTTCCGCCGGCGCAGACGCGACGGTCATCGCCAATCGCGTCAGCAGCTGCAGCATGGACTATGCCCCGGGCACTGCGCAGCGTGCGGGGCTGGTCTCCATCGCGCTCGCGGTGACGGATACCGGCGAGACCGTCTCGCTATTGCACCAGGTGCATGTGGACAACGTCCCATGAATCGTAGACGCCTGCAAACCGGCTTTTCGCTCGTACCCGCCCTGTTCCTGCTGGTGGTCCTCGCTGCGCTCGGCCTGGTCGCGGTGCGCCTTGCCGGCGTCCAGCACCAGACCGTCGTGCTCGCCATGCAAAGCGGCCGCGCTTACTCGGCAGCGCGATCCGGCATCGACTGGTCGGCGTATCAGGCGCTGGTCAACGGCAGCTGTGCGGCTGCAACGATCAATCTGACGGAGGGCGGGCTCGCCGGATTTTCCGTGGACACGAACTGCAGCAGCAGCACGCATAGCGAGGGCCCGAATACGGTAAACGTTTATGTCATCGATGCGTTTGCGTGGTCGGGAACGTATGGCAACCCCGACTACGTTTCACGCCGAATGCGGAGCACGGTGACCGATGCGACCTAGTCTCTCATTGTGGCTACTGGTGTTCGTGGCGCTGTTCGCGTCATCGACAAACACATACGCGGCCCAGGTTTGCACGACGCAGCGCGTCGGTAACCAGGAATTCCGCGGCATTTCCGGGAGCTCCGATAGCGACGTCATTGCAGTTGGCAGGAAGGGCGCGATTTACCAGTATGACGGTTCGAGCTGGACCCCCATGACCAGCCCAAGCGGTGAGGACCTCAACGATGTCGAGGTCGTGGACGCCAACACCGCCTTCGCCGTCGGCAAAGATGGTGAAGTGCTGCAGCTCGCTGGAGGAGTCTGGACCTCTATCGGCGGCTTCACGAACGAGGATCTGTTCGGCGTTTGGGCAGCTTCGGCGACCGAAGTCTACGTGGTCGGCAAGAAAGGCGAGATCTGGCTCTATGACGGCAGTAGCTGGTCGGACGAAAGCACGGCGGCGGGAACGGATAACAGAGATATCGAGGACGCCTGGGGCGACGCGAATTACCTTTATGCGATTAGTGAACATGGACGACTGTATCGGTACGATCGCACGACTTCTACCTGGTTGCCGCCTGACACCTCGTGCACCGTTGGTAACAGATTCGAGGATCTCTGGGGCGACGGCAACGGCAACGTTTACCTGGTAGGTCTAAAGAACGTCTACCTCTACGATGGCAGTAGTTGCGCCGCTGTAGCTACGTCCGGCGAGAATCTGATGGGCGTTTCGGGATGGACTCAGGACGGTGACGTGCTGGCGGTCGGGAAGGGTGGCACCGTGCTCGAGTTTGACGGCACGGCATGGACGGAAACACAGGAAGGTAACAACGAGTTCAAGGATGACTGGCTTTCACCCGCGGGCAACGCGTATTACGCAGGTAAGCAAAAGGAACTCACGGTATGCCAGTGCGTCGACTGCCTGCTGCCCGGTTTGCCGCAATTCGTCATCACGCACGACAGTTACGGTATCCACTGTCAGGCCGAGGTCGTGCAGGTACAGGTGATCGACAGCACGACCGGCACGCCGATGAATACTTACAACCAGCCTGTAACACTCGATACGCAATCCGGATTCGGCAGCTGGAGCCGGGTCGCCGGTAGCGGAACATTCGATGATGCGACGTTGAATGACGGCCTCGCCACCTACGACTGGCCGCTCGGAGAAACCTCGGCCGCATTCACACTGTCCTACCCGGAAGGACCGCCGGGCATCGATGTCGACATCTACCAGAACAGCGATGCCGGCATTCGTGACAACGACGCCGAGGGACAGCTGCTCTTCTCGCCGAGCGGTTTTACGCTGACGACGGCAGCGCTTTCGAATCCGCCGCCAGCGGTTATCGTGCCATTCTCCGCGCCACAGGTCGCCGGCACCGATTTTCCGCTTCATATTGCCGCCTACGGCCAGACCCCGAACGATCCAACCTGCGGCATTATCGAATCCTATACGGGGCCCAGGAACCTGAAGTTCTGGCAGGACACTATAGATCCGGTCAGTGGCAGCGTGGCAGCGACGGTAGACGGCGTCACCGTTCCGGCGACTGAAGCCGCGGCGGCGGACCAACCGGTCACTTTCACAAACGGGCAGGCCGTGGTCACCGGCAAGTACAAGGACGTCGGGCGCATCCAGATCAGCGTCAAGGACGACAGCCAGCCGCACCCGGACCTGCCCAACGGCATTCGCGGTGCGACCGCCGGTTTCGTCGTCAAGCCGTACCAGTTTGTGCTTTCAAATATAGAGGACGGCGCCGGTAATCCCAATCCTGCGGCTGTCGATGCGAGTGGCGATGCGTTTGTTGCCGCGGGTGAGGCGTTCTCGGTCAGCGTTTCGGCCGTAGACGCCGAGGGCGACGTCACGCCGAACTACGGCCAGGAGAGCGTCCCGGAGACGGTGCTGCTCACAAGCAGCCTGGTTGCACCGGCTGCGGGCGACAACCCGGCAATAACGTCATCCTTTGGTCCCTTCGTTGCGGGTCAGGCGAGCGGAACAACTTTCAGCTGGCCGGAGGTCGGTATCATCACGCTGACGCCCTCTGTCGGCGACGCCGACTATCTTGGCGCCGGGGATGTTACCGGCACAACGTCTGGAAACGTCGGGCGCTTTTATGCACATCACTTTACGACCGCGTTAAACACGCCGACGTTTGCCACGAGCTGCGCCGCCGGTTCATTTACCTACATTGGCGAAACATTCGACTATTCGAACGAGCCGGTCATCACCGTAACCGCGCGGGCACTGGCCGGCGAGATTACCGAAAACTATGACGGCGCGTTCTTCAGGATCAATGACGCCAGCCTCCCCGACCCGGCCTACACATCGACACCGGCAACGCTCGACACTTCCGGCCTGCCGGCAGGTGATCCGACCATCGCACCGACTGGCGCGGGTACTGGCACGCTGACGTTTGGAAGTGGCAGCGGCCTCTTCTACACGCGCACCACCGAACAGGCCGTGTTCGATGCGGATATCCGTCTGAGTATCGACGTTATCGATGCCGACGGTGCCGCGGCGAGCAACCCCGTTGTATTCGGCGCTGCCGGCGGCATAGTTTTTGATTCGGGCGCGGAAATGCGCTACGGCCGTGCGCATCTCATGAACGGCTATGGATCGGAGCTCGTGAACCTGGCTTTGCCGTTCAGAAGCGAGTACTTCGTCGACCCCGCAACCGGCTTCGTGCCCAATATCAACGACAGCTGCACCACACCGGGCAACCTGTCGTTCGCGGCATTTACCGAGAACCTCGCCGCCGGCGAGACCTGCGTACTGGATAGCGGCGCACCGGGCGCAAGCGGCGCTGGCTGTGCCGTCGCGGGGTCGCCCGGACTGCAATACCGCTCGCCGCCGCTCGCCGGGGACTTCAATCTTCATCTCAGGGCTCCAGGCGCTGGAAACGACGGCAGTACGACGGCTACGGTTGACGTCCCGGACTGGCTGGAGTTCGACTGGGATTCGGCACTGCCGGGACTCGAAGACCCGTCGGGAACGGCGGTGTTCGGCATCTTTCGTGGTGTCGATCGGCGCATCTACATACGCGAACTCTACTGATGGGGACATTCTGCTTTTTTCAAAAAGCAGAATGTCCCCTTAATTTTCAAGTCAGCTTAGGTATTTCTCCTGCTAGTATTTACGGGAGCAAGAGCGTAAGAAAACAATAAAAAACAGAGCGAGGCATCCCATGATCGATCTCAAGCGAACGCTGAGTCTCATCAGCGGAGGAATTTTTAGCCCGGAGCAAACCTGGCGCAGTTACCTGCCGGAAGCGGAGACCTGGCAAAAGACAGCCGTGTTACTCACCGGCCCGTTGATTATTTTGGCCGCCGTGGCGGCCTACGTCTTCGGCTTCCTGGGTAGCGACGTCTCTTTCTTCGGCCGGTTTCGCCCCACGATCGTCTCCACGATAATGACTATCATCACGTCGGCGATCACGGCCGCCATTGTCGCATTTGTGTTTAGCGCCCTGGCCGGCGCATTCGGTGGCAAGAAAAGCTTCGCCCTCGGGCTTGCGGCGACGACGTTCGCGTTCATACCGGGCTATTTGGGTCAGGCCGTCACCTGGCTACCGTGGATAGGGAGTCTTCTTGCGCTGGGCCTGTTTGTTTACGCACTGGTCCTGCTCTGGAAAATCATTCCGATCTATCTCGAGGTACCCGACGGCAGACGCGTCGGCCACTACATCCTTTCCCTGGTGGCAACGATCGCCGTAATGATCGTATTCTCAATGACCATTGGCCGACTGCTGTATCCGTCGATGGACGGACCTTCTTTCGACGGCATGCCGGAACGACCGACGTCGAGTTCGCCGGCCGGTGCAGGCATGTACGGTAATTTGGCGCGCCAGGGTGAATTAATGCAGGCCGCCGAGGAAGACCGATATAACCCGCCATCCGATGGCCGACTGAGCGAAGACCAGGTCCGTGAATTCATCCGCGTGATGCAGCGCACCGAAGAGTTGCAGCAGGACAAGACGGCCCGTCTACAGGAACTTGCCGAGAAGGCGGAGAACGACGGGGACATTTCAATTAGCGATTTTGGCAGCATGATGAGCGGTATGACGGAGGTGGCTGGCCTGCAGACGTCGGAGATCGAGGTCGTTAAATCAGCGGGCGGCAACTGGGCCGAACATCAATGGGTTCGGGAATCACTGCGAACCGCCTGGATCCAGAAGGACATCAACGACACCGTTTCGCACAATTACGCGCTCTATCAGAAATACGAGGAGGAGCTGTCCACGTTTATCGCTCGCTGACTCGGACGCGTTTCGCCGGGGCTGCGACCGGATTACCCGCTTCGAGTTCCGGCGTCTGCCGATTCGACCTGTCCGGGCTTTTGCCACGATCGGCGACGGGCTGGCTCTAAGGAAAAAGGTGACCAATGGCGGATCGCGCCGACAAAATCAGTCAGCTCAAGATCGACCGGAGCACGCCGGTCAAGAGAGAGCGCCGCCTGCTGCTTCCAGGCCTCGCTATCGTGGCTATTGTCGCCCTCCTGTTGGGGTGGTTCTTCCTGAGCTCCGGTTCGAGCACTGTACTCGTTGAGACCGAGATCGCCCGCAAGCCCCCCAGCGTGGCCGCTGCCAACAGCGTGCTGGATGCGTCGGGATACGTTGTCGCCCGTCGTCAGGCCACGGTCTCGTCAAAAGTCACCGGAAAAGTTGTCGAGGTGTTCGTCGAGGAAGGGATGCGCGTCGAGCAAGATCAGGTCGTGGCCAGGCTAGACGATACGACGCAGCAGGCACAGTTATCGCTCGCGTTGGCACGAGTCGAGTCCGCGCGCGCGCTGCTTGACGAAATTGAGGCCCAGCTTCGCAACGCCCGGCTGGAGCGAGACCGGCTGCGGGATCTTGTGGAACTCAATCTCACCAGCCGCTCGAGCGTGGATGCCGCGGAGGCCAGTTTTGATCAGTTGGCGGCGCGGCTGGAAACCGGGCGTGAAAACGTGACGGTCGCAGAACGCAACGTCGCTCTTGCCGAAGATTCCTTATCAAACATGACGATCCGAGCGCCATTCGCCGGCATGGTCGTAACCAAGAATGCCCAGCCCGGCGAAATGATCTCGCCGGTTTCGGCGGGTGGCGGATTCACGCGAACCGGCATTTGCACGATCATCGATACGGACTCGCTCGAAATAGAGGTCGACGTCAATGAGGCGTACATACAGCGGGTAATACCGGATCAGCGAGTATCTGCCACGCTGGACGCGTATCCCGACTGGCGTATTCCTGCAAAGGTCATCGCCATCATACCGACCGCCGACCGCCAGGTACGCATCGGTCTCCTTGAGCGCGACGAACGTGTGTTGCGCGACATGGGCGTCAAGGTTGCTTTTCTTGACAACGGTACGCCTCGAGATGTGCAGCGGGAAATCCAGGGGGTCATGATCGCGAGCGATGCTCTTCGCTCGGATGCTGGCGGCGACTATGTCTGGGTGGCGCGAAACGGTACCGCCGAGAGGCGTGCTGTGCGAATCGGTGGTCCAAGGGATCGGACACGAGTGCTTGTTACCGATGGGCTGACCGTTGGCGATACAATCATCCGCTCGTCCGAACGGCCCCTGGTCGAGGGTCAAAAGATCAAGACCGATCAATAAGGAGCAAAAAATGTCGGAAATCCTGGCGCGACTCGAGGACGTTTGCCGTACCTACCAGAAAGGAAGGGAAAAGGTAGAGGTCCTGCACCAGCTCAATCTCGAGGTTCCCAAAGGTGATTTTGTCGCGATTATGGGGCCGTCGGGTTCCGGCAAGACGACGCTTCTTAACCTGCTCGGTGGGCTGGATAAACCCACTGCCGGAACCGTCAACGTGGGTGGCGCTGAACTGTCCTCCATGTCGAACAGCCAGCTGTCGCGCTGGCGGTCGACCAACATCGGTTTCATCTTTCAATTCTACAACCTGCTGCCCGTGCTGACGGCGCTCAGAAATGTCGAGCTGCCGCTGCTATTAACGGATTTCAGTTCCAGCGAACGTGTTAAACGCGCGTCCATAGCGCTAGATATAGTCGGGCTGGCCGATCGCGCCAGGCACTATCCTCGCGAACTTTCGGGCGGTGAAGAACAGCGTGTCGCAATCGCCCGCGCAATCGTGTCGGACCCTGCACTGTTGCTTTGCGACGAACCCACGGGCGATCTCGATCGCGAAAAAGCCGACGAGATACTGCGGCTTCTGCAGGTCCTGAATCGCGAGCATGGCAAGACCATCGTGATGGTTACCCACGATGCGCAAGCCGCCGAATTCGCTAACCGGACACTGCATTGCGACAAAGGCACTCTCGAAGCCAGGGTTGCGGCATGAAGTATTTTCGCCTCATCTGGAAGAACGCCTGGCGCAAGAAGATCCGCACGTCGCTTACGATCCTTTCCGTGTTCGTCGCTTTTCTGCTGTTTGCACTGCTGTCCGCGATCGGCTTTGCGTTCAGAGGTGGCGTCGACGTTGCCGATGCCGAGCGTCTGATCGTCATTCACAAGGTCTCGCTGATCAACCCGTTGCCGATGAGCTACATGAATCGTATCGCAGCCACGGAAGGCGTCGCCTCGGTGACGCATGCGAGCTGGTTCGGCGGCTACTACCAGGATCCGCGCAATCAGTTCCCGCAGTTCCCGATAGATCCAAAGTCTTACCTGGACATGTATCCCGAGTTCACAATGCCCACGGACCAGATCCAGGCATTCGAACGCAACCGGACTGGCGCGATCGTCGGGCAGGACCTCGCGACCACCTACGGCTGGAAGATCGGCGACCGGATTCCCATCCAGGCCACGATCTGGACTAAAGCGGATGGCGGGCGAACCTGGGAATTCGAACTGGAAGGCGTTTTCTCCTCCGACGATCCGCGTAGCAGCACCGCCGTCTTATTATTTCAATACGACTATTTCGAAGAAGCCAGGGCGTTCGGCAAAGGAACGGTTGGCTGGTATATCTTGCGCGTAGAAAGCGGCGCGGACCCGATACAAGTGGCAAACGCGATCGATCTGCAGTTCGCGAATTCACCGAACGAGACGAAGACCAGCACCGAAGCGGCCTTTGCGCAGTCTTTCATGAAACAATTTGGCAACATTGCGCTTATCGTTACGCTGATACTCGGCGCCGTATTTTTTACGCTGCTCCTGGTATCCGGAAACACGATGTCACAATCCGTTCGCGAGCGGATATCCGAACTGGCGGTCCTGAAGACGCTCGGCTTCACTGATCGTTCCGTTCTCGGCATCGTGCTTTCCGAGTCTGTCCTGATCATGTTGCTGGGTGGGCTGCTCGGCCTGGGTCTGGGTTGGCTGATCATACAAGGACTTGCCCAGCAGATAGGCTCTTTCCTTCCTGGAATCTTCCTGTCACCAAAAGCGATCGTGATCGGTATTGGAATGATGATCGGTGCGGGCATACTTGCCGGCATCTTCCCCGCACTCAAGGCGATGCGTTTGTCGATCATCGACGCGCTCGCACGCGCCTAGGAGACGGCGATGCGCGGCTTACAAAGAATACTTGCGATGACTTTGCTCAATATTCGCAACCTGCCAAAACGTATCGGGTCGTCCATCGTTGCCATAACCGGCGTCGCCGCCGTCGTACTGGTTTTCGCAGCGGTTCTGTCGATGGCGAAAGGCTTCGAGCGCACCATGATCTCTGCGGGTTCAGACGATACCGCCATCATCATGCGCAGTGGTTCGACATCGGAGCTGAACAGCGGATTGTCCAACGACCAGGTATTGATCGTTGCCGATGCGCCGGGCGTGTTAAAGGATGGCGACACAAGCGTCATGTCTGCTGAGCTTTACGTCGTCGTCGACGTAAAGAAAAGGACCAGCAATACCGATGCGAATGTGCCATTCCGCGGCGTCCAGGCGGGTGCATTCGATGTGCGCAAAAATGTGAAACTGGTAGAAGGCCGTATGTTCGAGCCGGGCAAAAACGAAATTGTCGTCGGGCGATCGGCACAACAGGAATTTCTCGGGCTTGAGACCGGGTCGACGATCCGTTTCGGCCAGTCGGTGTGGGATGTCGTTGGCACGTTTGAGGCCGGAGGCAGCGTATCGGAGTCCGAGCTCTGGACCGACGTTCGCGTGCTGCAAGGTGCGTATCGGCGTGGTAACTCGTTTCAGTCGGTGCGCGTAAAGCTACTGAGCACAGACAGCCTGGAGGAACTCGACGCTGCGCTCGAAGCCGATCCGAGAATCAGTGCGGACGTGATGAGCGAAAAAGAATATTACTCGGGGCAGGCCAAAGGACTGAGCGATTTCATCAAGATTATCGGCTATCCGCTGACGATCCTGATGTCGATCGGCGCTGTGTTCGGGGCCTTGAACTCGATGTATACCTCAGTTTCGGTTCGCGGCAAGGAAATAGCAACGCTTCGCGCCCTCGGTTTCGGCCCGGTCTCCGTCCTGATCTCCACCATGGTCGAATCGACCTTGCTCGCATTGATCGGCGGCCTGATCGGCGGTGGCCTCGCGTTCGTTGTGTTTAACGGCTTACAGGTATCGACCTTGAACGGCCCCAGTTTCAGCCAGGTGGTTTTTGATTTTGCGGTGACCGGCGACCTGCTGGTCAACGGCCTCTACGTGGCGCTGATCATTGGCGCGTTTGGCGGGCTCTTTCCGGCTATTCGAGCCGCTCGGCTGCCGGTTGCACAGGCGCTACGTGAGCTCTGAACCTGGGCTTGTCCGTCGCTATGCGTTCTGGCAGACGCGGCATAGAAACAGGTTGCGGCTGCCCATGGTCCGGCGCTCGATGGCCGCTCCGCATTCATAGCAATCAAAGCCCTCGCGACCGAATACCTGGAAGCGGTACTGCCCGTAACTCATGCCGAGCGCCTTTCGTTCCTTCGCCTGCTTGGGCGGGGCCGTCACGCCCCGGGTACGATACGAGCGTCGACTAATCCGCAGCGTTTCTCTCGCGAGTCTGCGAAGGTCCGCTTTGTCGAGTTGCCCCGGCTTTGCGGAAGGGTCCAGGCGTGCCGCCCACAGGATCTCGGATCTCAGGTAATTGCCGTTGCCCGCGAGAAACGTCTGGTCGAGATACAGGCTTCCCAATGCCCGATTGCAAAATGACATTGAGCTGAGGCGTTCAATGATCTCATCGGCTGTGAGCGCAGAATCGAGAATGTCCGGGCCGATGCGGCTCAAAAACGGATGTCGCTTGACGGCGCGCTCGGACAGAACCTCGATGTCCGACGCGCTGTAGAGCAGAGCGCTGTGCGTCGGTGTGTGCAAAGCGACGCGCAGCTGTCGCCCGGTTTTTGGCATTTTCGGCCGTCGAGTCGTAAACCAACGGCCATACAGCTGGTTGTGGCTGTACAGGGTCAGCCCGTTGTCGAAGCGCGTCAACATTGCCTTTCCGCGCGTGTCGATTCCCGTGACCCGGCGGCCCGTTAGCCGCTTTTCGAAGCGTTTCAGCGTCGGCAATTCGAGCGCTACCTCGACGATCGGCTGGTCGACAAGCACCCTGGCGACCTTGTCGGCAGCCAGCCGTATTTCAGGCCCTTCCGGCACGACGGTACTCCGCGCGACATCGCTGAGAGCAGTACTTTACGTTATGCCAGTCCCTCGCCCACTTTCGGCGCCAGGCGAACGGCCGCGAGCACCGTGGGCAAACCTTCTGCGGCAGATGTTGCTTTGTGTGCATCGCTTCGGCTGATCCGACGTCGAGCGAATTAACTGCCCAGTGCCGCCTCGATCTGAGCGACGACGTCCTCGCTATCCGGCTTTGTCCGCGGGCTGAACTCGGTAATCAGCTTGCCGTCGCGCCCGATAAGAAACTTGTGAAAGTTCCACCGGGGGTAGGTTCCGGAGGCCGCCGCCAGCTGATCGAAAAACGGATGCGCGTTGCCCTTCTTGACGGTCACTTTCTCGAACATCGGAAACTTGACCTTGTAGGTCAGTCGGCAGAATTCCTGAATCTCCGCCTCGGTGCCAGGCTCTTGTCCCATGAAGTCGTTGGAGGGGAAGCCGAGCACGACGAAACCATCGTCGCCGTAGGTTTCGTAGAGTGTCTCGAGGGCCTCGTACTGCGGCGTGTTACCGCACTTTGACGCGGTGTTTACGACCAGAACGACCTTTCCGGCGTACTCCTGGTCCAGGTTTACGACGTCATCCGACGCGAGTCGGCGGAATTCCTGGTTCAGCAGGGCATCATTGGACGCCATAGACAGCGTCGTGGTCATTAGAAGTAAAGCGGCAGCGAGGTAGCGCATGGGAAGGTCTCCAGAAAAGGTTGAGCCCGCGTTGCGGATTCTATATGACTTAATGGTCGTCGATTTCGGGCCGCGCCGCCAGCAATCTTCTGTAACAAGTCGTATCCGGTTTGGACCTGACGCCCTTAGCGAATTAGAGTAGCCCCACTATGCAAAACAACACGCTGTACACACCGTTGGCACTCGCCGGCACGCTTCCCTTCGTGGCCTGCGCGCTATTGCCCTTGCTCGGAATTCAGTCCATTCCGCCGCTGGGCGCGCTCGATGCCGTGGCCAGCAGCTACGGACTCGCGATCGTCTGTTTTCTCGCAGGAGCACACTGGGGTTCCTACCTTTCTCTGCGGATAGGCAGCTCTTTCAACCTCTTTGTCATCAGTAACGCCATATTCCTGGCCGTCTGGTTCGCCTATATCGGCGCGAGTCTCAAGTGGGCAATCGCGACTCAGATCGTTGCGTTTCTGCTGCTGCTGTTCATTGATTACCGGCTCAAGGAAAACACGGTGATTTCCGATCATTACTTCGGCATTCGCAGCATCGCGACGCTGATCGCGATTGTCTCCTTACTCGTTATCATTTTGTATCAGTGATGCGCATTGCCGTAATCGGCGCAGGCTTGTCGGGTCTTGTCGCCGCTCGGTCATTGCAGCAGGATCACGACGTAACCGTTTTCGAAAAATCGCGCGGCGTGGGCGGCCGCATGGCCACTCGCTACCAGGACGGCTTCGAGTTCGATCATGGCGCGCAGTTCTTCACCGCTCGATCGGCGGAGTTTCAGGATTTCCTGCAGCCATTGCTGCAGCGCGGAGTTTTCGCATCATGGCGCGCGCGATTTGCCGAACTCGATCGCGGCGCGATTACCGCCACGCGCGCCTGGGGTGCGGACTATCCTCACTTCGTTGGCGTGCCGGGTATGAACGCCGTTGGCAAGTTTCTCGACGAGGGCCTCTCTGTCTGCAGGAATACCCGCGTTGCACAACTCGAATCCTATAAAAAGGGCTGGCAACTGCGAGACGACGGCGGTTCCGACCTCGGCCGGTTCGACTGGGTGATACTTGCATTACCGGCAGCCCAAACCAGGGCGTTGGCACCAGCGGATTCCAATCTGCGCGATGTCTGTGACTCTGCGGCGATGAAATCCTGTTTTGCAGTCATGCTCGGTTTCGAGGAGCCCCTTCAGCTGCCATGGGATGCCGCCCTGGTGCGCGACGCCGACATCAGCTGGGTCTCAGTCAACAGCAGCAAGCCCGGGCGCCCGGATGCCTTTACGCTGGTCGTGCATTCGACCAACGCGTACGCGGATGCCCACATCGACAACGACATTGAGGCCGTTAAATCCCATTTGCTGGCCGAAATTTTCGAGATCGTCGGTGGAAAAAGCGGTTCTGCGGTGTTTCAGCAACTGCAGCGCTGGCGCTACGCCAACGCGGACCGCCGGGACGGGCCCGGCTTCTTTATCGATGAAGATCTGCGACTTGCCGCCTGTGGCGATTGGTTCATTCGAGGCCGTGTCGAGGCCGCTTTTTCAAGTGCCTTCTCGCTGACACAGCTGCTGAGGGCGCGGCTGTAAGGCCGGTCGCTTTACCCGTTCAAACCGCTGCGCTGCGAGTGTCAACGACCTCGTCTGCCGCTTTGATATCAAGCTGCTCGAGAACATGAGGAATCCTGGCTTTTAGCTTGAAGTAGCCCCGGGTCGCGTGTGGCCAGATCACGCTGTCGTACGGCCGACGAAGCTGCGTCAGTCGCACGCCTTTTTTCTCGAGGTGGCCCCGAGCGATGTTGAGCATTTCAGAGACGGGGCCTACGGGGGCGTGACCCGTGACGATCGTTTTCAGCTGATGCTGCTCGGCCCACTCGGCCAACAGGTTGCTCCAGTCCTCGGTTTCCGCAAGCTGGCCGTCTACGGCAAAATGCTGCGTTGCCCGTCTCAATGCGTCCGCCACGGCGCCGAGGGTGAATTCGGTTGCGGGCTGCCCGACAGCCAACGGCGATCGCTGTCTCGTTGCGAGCGCGCCGAGAATGGTCTTGGGCCGGCCGTCAATCGGCAGGTTTTCGGCACAGCCGTCCTCTTCGGTGATTAACAGCCCATAGTCGCCGTCGGTCGGCAAGACTTCCGGTTGCGACAATTCGCGAAGTGGGAACACACGTGACTCGGTCAGGGGTTGCGCGGTCGTTGCAATCGTTTGGCCCGGATCAAATCGTCTATCGGTGTAGCGCGCGATGTTGGAGCTGACGGCAAGATAGGTCTTGCCCTTGGTGTGCAGACCAGCGACCCAGCGCCAGCTGAGGGTGTTCGATGCCGGGTCGCCGTCGATAAGATATCGGTAAAAGAAATCAGCGCCGAGTTGCCAGGGGAGTCGTAACGTGAAGATCCAGATGCTGGCGAACCACATGCGAGCATGGTTGTGCAGGTATCCTGTCTGTTCGAGTTCGCGGACCCACGCGTCAAAGCAGTCGATGCCGGTGCCGCCGGTAACCGCGTCGGCGTAGCGTCGCTTCAGATTCGCGTTCGAATCGAGCGCTTTGATGAGCCCAGCGACGCTTGCGCGGTAATCGATCCAGACGTCTGGATGCTGCTCCATCCATCCCTTGAAGTAGGTGCGCCAGAAAACCTCCTCCACAAACTTTTTGGACGATGACAATGAATGTCGCTGCAGGGTCGCGTCCAGCACCTCTCTTTCAAGTATCAGCCGGTGTCGGATGTAGGGCGACAGCAGCGAGACGTTGCTGCGGCGCTCCGGCCCGAAGTCAAAATTTCGCGATTTCGAATAGTGACTCAGCGACTGGGCGATAAACGATGCGAGCCGACTGAGTCCTGCGTTACGGCTCGGTTCGGGCAGCGTGTTCATCAGGACTCTGTAGTCTCGGCGTTAACCGCGGCGTCGCGCTTTCGATGCGATGGGCTTCTCCTCGCGAATCTTCACGAGACGCTCCATACCACGCTTTTGGCGTTCTATTATTGCCATTGCAAAAATACCAAGCATTACCAATGCAACCATCTCCATGACGAATCTCCTCTGATCTATTCGATGTTTACTTGGGCGCTTTGGGCGCCCAGACGCTGCACCAGCCTTGCCCTGCCACCGCCTTACCGGGGAATATCCCGCAGGCTGCCCACTCATCGTCGGATTCACCTTCGAACAGGGCGCAGTTGTAGCAGTAGCGATCCGAGGCGCGCTTGGCAGCGTCGACGGTTTTCGCATCGTGGACGTAGTTCAGTGCTTTGGCTGTCGGATCGTTCTCGTCAACGCGGACTAGATCGTCGGCCGCAGCGAACTGTGAGAGGCCGCTCGTTGCCACGGCGGCCGCGCCGGCGGATGTGAAGAAGCGGCGGCGTGTCATCTTGGGCAACCACTGTCGAGGGTCTTTGTAATCTTGCATGTCTCGTCCTCAGTCTCTCTTGCGAGGTTTAGAAAGGCCGGCCGACGCGATGCGCCGGCCGGCTAAACGAGCAGAAAGCGGGGCGTAGGGGGGGACGCCAGGGCCTTCTGCAGGAAGACGCTCAGAGAAGCGATCGAATCCTTAGCGCCAGAATAGCGCCTGAGCCAAGATTGTCAATGTTTTGTCTAGCTATAAGTTAGACAATATTGTAACCAAATGTAACCCTAATTACTGGCCTCAGTAGTCCAGGCCTTCGGCATCGGCCACTTTCTCGAGTGCTACCTCGATCAGTGCTCGCGCTTTTGCCGTGGTCTGGTGCAGGTAGCGATGCAAGGCGGCATCGTCATTGTCACGATTCGCGCAGTTGGCGCTGTAGATTTCGAAAGCGCTGAGGTCGCTGACAAGCTGGGCGAGATGTTTAGGGCACTCGCAGTCGATTGCGCTGCTGGTATTCGCGAGAATCGCAAGCTGCTGCTGGTTAAACAGGCGCGGCGCAATTCGACCGGCAAGTCCCCACTCCATTGCGTTGTCGGCAGATTGCTTTTCGGGTTTCGGTTTGCCGACAAACGGCTGGCTAAACGACTGAATCACGGCCGCATGAACCTGGTCGACGTCAACAGGTCCTCGTAGCACAACGACGTTCGATTGGCGGGCAAGCTCGACGTCCCGAGAGCGTCCGAAGCTGTAGATGATTATCCCGCGATCGGCGCCGCTATTCCTCATATAATCAGATAGTTGCTCTGTAGTCGCTGTGTTCAGGATGGGGCTCTCAAGAATCACCAGGTCGACAGACTGACAGCCAAGATCAGCAGCAAACCGATCTCTGTTGCTGTCAGCGATTCGCACGTCCAGCGGCGACAGGTCACGATCGTGCCTGCCGAGCTGTGACGGCAGGTTATCGCCGAGCACCGCGAGTCCGATTTGTTCGGGAACGGCGGTGGCCGAGAGATCGCTGACGCGCCCAAGTTGCTCGCGTAGCTGTTCGACGCTGTTCCTGGCGATCTGCCCGATCGAAAGACCCTGATCGGTGAGCCGCTTCAGAACGCCGAGTTTCTCAACGTCCGCGGCGCTGTAAACCCGGTGACCGTTAGGCAGTCTCTGCGTCTCGACGGCGCCGTAGCGTCGCTCCCAGACCCTGATCGTGTGGTCGGTGAGGCCGGTCATTTTGGCGACCGCGCCAATGCCGTAGTGTCGATTCGCTTTGCTCATATTTTGGGCCATCTTCTGTTCCTGAGGTCGTTGGGTGCCGTAGACATTTGGGATATGTTCATATATTGTCCGCGCCTTAATTCGACATTATATAGACATTTGATTGACATGGAATCCCTCGCAACAGCACTGATTACGTTAGCCGTCGGAACATGGGTTGGCGCTATAATTTTCCAGTCTGCGGTGGTGGCCCCCGCCGTATTCGCTGATCTGGACGTCGAGTCCGCTCGGCGGTTCCTGCGTACGCTGTTTCCGCGCTTCTATCGCCTGGGATTAATTTGCGGCGCACTGATTCTGTTGGGGGTCGCGACCGTCGCCATTCTGGCGGGCGGGTCTGAGCGACTCGCCGTCGTGGGGATCGCAGCGCTCATCATGTTCGTCCTGGAAGCCATTTCGCTGTGGATGGTTCCGCGCTTAAACGCGGCACGAGATTTGGGCGATGCGGGCCGAAGCCGCTTCGAACGTCTGCACCGTATCAGCGTCGCGCTTACAGTCGCAATACTGATAATCGGCATTGCGCTGTTGAGTGTAATCGGCGCCAATACCGTAATAGCGCCGGGGGCCTGAGCAATGCCGCGCGCCGCACACCTTGGTGACTGGCTCACGCTATCGGTCCTGACCATGCTCTGGGGCACGGCGTTCTTTTTCAACGAACTCGCGCTGGCTTCGTTTCCTCCCTCCGTGTTGGTCGCCGGCCGGATTGTCATCGCAACGACCGTTCTGCTGGTGTACATGTGGGGCAAAGGCATCAAGTTGCCAACACGGGGTGGCGCCTGGGTACCGATGATTATTCTGGCAATTCTCGGCAACGTTCTGCCGTTTCGCCTCATCGCCTGGGCGCAGAATCATATCGATTCATCGCTGGCCGGGATTCTCATGTCGGTGATGCCGCTTTTTGTTCTGACGCTGGCGCACTTCTTTCTTCCAGGCTCGCGGCTCACGCCCTCTCGTCTTACCGGGTTTATACTGGGATTTGCCGGCGTCGTATTGATCATCGGCCCGGAGGCTCTCGGCGGATTAAGCGACAATATGACGCTGTGGGGCGCCCTCGCGGCATTGGGCGCCGCATTCAGCTACTCGGTGAGCAGCATTTATGCGCGCCGCCTCGGTGCCACCGATGTCGTGCAGCTATCCGCCGGGATGCTGCTTGCGGCAAGCCTGATATCGATGCCCGGCGCGACTGCCGATTTGCCGATCGTTGCTGCGCCGGGTACGGCCGCACTACTGGCGGTGGCGGTGCTCGGCCTGTTTTCGACGGGACTGGCAACGCTGCTTTACTTTCGGCTGGTGCAGGGACCCGGGCCGGCCTTTCTCTCCATCGTCAACTATCTCGTCCCCGTCGTGGCCGTTGTCGCCGGTGCGCTGCTGCTTGATGAGTCCGTATCCTCTTCAATATTCGCAGGCATGGCGCTGATACTCTTCGGTATCGCGCTCAGCGAACTGGGGGGGCGCGCCAGCCGCTTTCTGGTCGGCTGGCAAAGCGCGGTACAGCGCACACGCATTGTTACGGATTAGGCATGAACCCCGACGTCACCATTGACCAGCGAGAAGTCGCATTCTATTCAGGTCTCGCAGAAACCTGGTGGGATGAGCAGGGACCGTTCTGGCCGCTGCACAAACTGAACGCGCTTCGCTCGCGGTATATTGTCGAGAAGCTAAGTCAGCACTTCGATCGCGGCTCCGCCGGAGCCACCCCTCTGCAGGGTTTGCGAGTACTCGACGTCGGCTGCGGTGGCGGCATTCTGTCAGAGTCCATGGCCAGGCTCGGTGCGAACGTCACCGGTATCGACGTCGTCGAGAAGAATATTGCGATCGCTTCGCTGCATGCAGAGCAGCAGGGCCTGCCCATTGACTATCTTTTATCCACGGCGTCGACTCTGGCGGACAGCGGCGCTCAATTCGACGTCGTGCTGAACATGGAGGTCGTCGAGCACGTCGCCGACGTCAGCACCTTCATGCGAGACTGCGCTCGCCTCGTCGGTGACGGCGGCGCCATGTTCGTGGCAACCATAAACCGCACGGCCAAAGCATGGCTGTTTGCAATCGTCGGCGCCGAGTATGTACTGCGCTGGCTGCCGCGCGGCACGCACCGCTGGGGCATGTTTCAGAAGCCGGCCGAAACGTCCGGGCACCTTGCGAAGGGCGGGCTGTCAGTCCTCGATGCCGTCGGCGTGGCCGCCAATCCTGTCGCTCGCAGCCTTCGCGTCACGCGCTCACTCGCCGTCAACTACATGCTGTTCAGCGCCCGCACTGAGAGCTGAACGACGTTTCCAATGCTCGTTATTCTCGGCAACCAGCTCTTTCCACTCGAGCATCTGCCGCCGACAGAGGACGCGCCTGTTTTCATGGCCGAAGACCTCGGCCTTTGTACCTACGTAAAGCACCATCAGCAAAAGATCGTGTTGTTCCTTGCAGCCATGCGCGCCTATGCGGATGAACTTCGGGCTGCGGGCTACACGCTTACCTACCATACCCTCGATGTTTCCGACGATTCCTCCTATGAGGAAAAGCTCGAGGAGGCATTGAGGTCCAGTGGCAGCAATCAGATCCAGCATTTCGAGATCGAAGACAAACCCATGGAAGATCGGCTCGTGCAGTTTGCCAGGGACAAAGCGCTCGACAGAATCGAACTGACGTCGCCCATGTTCATCAGTACACGCGACGCATTCTCGTCGTTCGCCGGCGACAAATCACGCCTGATGATGGCCGACTTCTACAAGCTTCAGCGTCGCAAGCTTGCTGTCCTCGTTGACGAACAGGACCAACCGCACGGTGGCCGCTGGAGTTTCGACGACGAGAATCGCAAGAAACTGCCGCGCGACGTAACGCCGCCGGAATTAAGCTGGGCAGGCCGGGCGCCGCATGTCGACGAGGTCATCGACCTGGTAGAACGCCATTTTTCCGATCATCCGGGTGATGCAAACGATTTTTGCTGGCCAACGACCCGTGAGCAGGCGCTGCAGTGGCTCGACGACTTCGTCGCAAATCGGCTTGATCTGTTCGGTCCGTACGAGGATGCCATGACGTCGCGCTCCGAGACGGTCTTCCACAGCGTTTTGAGTCCCTGCCTGAATCTTGGGCTTCTGACGCCTGCGGAAGTCGTCGAGAAAGCGCTGACGCGTATCGACGAGGTGCCTCTGCAAAGTCTCGAGGGATTCGTCCGCCAGGTCATCGGATGGCGGGAGTTCGTGCGTGGTATCTATCGCGAATTCGGCGAGCAGCAGGAGACGAGCAACTTCTGGTCTCACGAGCGGCGGATGACGTCGGCCTGGTACGACGGCACGACCGGCATTCCTCCCCTGGACGACGCCATTCAGACGGCACGGCAGCTGGGTTGGACGCATCACATACCGCGCCTCATGGTACTCGGCAACCTGATGACGCTGTGCGAAATCCAGCCGGCCGCGGCGCACCGCTGGTTCATGGAAATGTTTGTCGATTCGTCCGAGTGGGTAATGGGGCCGAACGTCTATGGAATGGGCCTCTTCAGCGATGGGGGTATCTTTGCGACCAAGCCCTACATCTGTGGATCGAATTACCTGCTGAAGATGAGCGATTACAAGAAGGGCCCCTGGTGCGACGTCGTTGACGGACTTTACTGGCGCTTCATCGACAAGCATCGCGAATTCTTTGCCGGTAACCCGCGGCTTGCGTTGATGCCTCGGGCGCTGGACCGAATCGGTGACGACCGACGCACACGCATCTTTACCGCGGCCGAGGAGTTCCTGCAACAGAACACGCTTCAGTCCTGAGTTCTCGGGTTCCACCAGCGATTCTAATCTCCGCCCGGGCTGGTATGCTGCTCAGGGGACCGCTGTGGCCTGCTTCCCTGTCATCTGTTGCGAGGAGAAAGCGTACCGTGAACCGAAATATTGTTGTCGTCCTTGGCGTGATCCTGCTGGTTGCCGCATGGTTTTTCGTATCACCGCTGTTCATTGACAAAACCGTCGACGAGGATTTCGACTTCATAACGGCCGACGGTCAGGTCGATATGAAGGCCGTCATGGCCATGTCGCTCGATAAACGCCTGGCAATGATGCCCGACATCATGGACGCCGCGGCATCGGCTCCCGATCGACCAGCCTCGGAAACGATGCCCGCCGATGCGCCACAGGTTATCGCGGAAGGACAGTTCATCGATGCCGACGCAATACACAAGGGCAGCGGCCAGGCGACGCTCTATGCCGTTCGCGACGGCCAGCACGTCATTCGATTCGAGGATTTCAGAACCACCAACGGGCCGGCACTGGTCGTCTATCTTGCAAAACATCCGGCGCCCACTGAAGCCAGGCACGTCAAGGACGGCGGCTACCTGGAGCTTGGTAAACTGAAAGGAAACGTTGGTAACCAGAATTACGCGGTTCCGGCAGGAACGAACATATCCGAGTACAACAGCGTCGTGA
>CAMYMR010000060.1 GCA_947259285.1 uncultured Woeseiaceae bacterium
CGGTGTTTCGATCTCGCTGCTGGTTGCGATCACAATCTTGCCCACCACGGCGCGCTACTGGATGCGAAAGACGCCGCACGAGGCAAAGGAGGGCGCCGCATGGGACCGCATGGCCGATTCGCTCATGCACCTAACACGGAGTAAGGGCCGGCAGATGGGATGGGTCGGGGGGCTGATGGCCGGCTCCATCCTGCTAACCGTTCTGCTTTGGCCGGAGAGCAATTACCTGCCACCCGTCAAACGCGACACGGTGGACAGCTTCCTGTTCTTCCCACCCGGCACCAACGTCGAGACTGCCGATCGCGAAATCGCGCAGGTTCTGAAGGGGCGCCTGGAACCGCACCTGGCCGGAACGAAGGAGCCGGCCATTCGCGATTACTTCCTGTGGTCGTTTCCCGGTGGCTCGGGCGGTTGGCTCGCGATTAATCCGGACGAGGGGTCCGACATCGATGTGCTGCAGAATCTCGTGCAAACCGAAATCATCGCGGACATCCCGGATCTGTTCGGCTTCACGCTGCGGCGCAGCCTTTTCGGCGGTTTCGAGGATACCAACAGCGTGCAGATGTGGTTGACGGCGACGGACCTTGACGCCCTGAAACCCGCCGTCGCGCAGGCTATGCAGCTGATACCGTCGAGCATGCCCGGTGCTTCGGCTCAGCCGGAGCCGGATCCCTTCGCCGAGGCCAACGAACTTCGGTTCGTACCCAACGATGTTCGGCTCGCCGAGGTTGGCTGGACCCGCGAGGATCTGACTCGAGTCATCTTGCAGCTCGGTCATGGTGTCTGGCTTGGCGAGTACTTTACCGGCCGCGTGCGGCTCGACATCTATCTAAAGACGACGCGATTGGATACGCCTGAGATGATGGCCGCACTGCCCGTGGCCACGCCAAACGGCGGCATAGTCCCGCTTGGCAGTCTCGCCGACATCGAGATCGCACCGTCACCCAAGATGGTAATGCGCATCAATCGCGCAAGGGCCTACAGCCTGATCGTCAACCCGCCGGAAGGCATGTCGCTGGAAGCACTGGTCGCCGAGCTGAAGAACGGTATCGAACCGCAGCTTGCTGGTCTGATGCCCGCGGATGGTGTCATCCATTATGCTGGCAGCGCCAAGGATCTCGAGCGCGCTGTCGGTGCGCTCGGAGCCAACTTCCTGATCGCTATCGCTCTGCTGGTCCTCATCATGGCCGGCCTGTTTCGTTCGCTGAAGGACGCCATCCTGGTGGTTATTTCCATTCCGCTGGCGGCAGTCGGCGGCGTGATGGCGCTCGCCGTGGTCAACGCCATCAAGTTCCAGCCCCTCGACCTGCTGGGTATGATCGGTTTTATCATCCTGCTGGGGCTGGTCGTCAATAACGCGATATTGCTGGTTGCACAGACGCGTGCCGCCGAGGCCAAAGGCCTGAATCGCACCGATGCGGTACATGAGGCACTGCGCTATCGCCTTCGGCCAATATTTATGAGCACGCTGACCAGTCTGTTCGGCATGCTGCCACTCCTGATCGTTCCCGGCGCCGGCAGCGGTATTTACAGGGGCATGGCGGCGGCGATCGTCGGCGGAATGAGCGTGTCGACCCTGTTTACGCTGCTGTTATTGCCGAGCCTGTTGCAGTTGACGGCGGGATCGCGTCAAGTCGATGCGGCCGCGATCAAGGTAGAATCGACGGCATGAAACATACGTTTGTCATAGCAGTCATCGCGCTGCTTGCAATCTCGTCGGCGGCATCGGGACAGGACGGTCCGCCAACGTTCCCACCGGCCAAGGTACAGGTGGCATCGGCCGAACTGCGCGATATGTCGCCGCTGGTCGAGGCATCGGGAACCGTGGTGAGCCTCAACGACTCACGCATAGCCGCCGAAATAGAAGGCGTACTGACCTGGATGGCGGATGTTGGCGATGCCGCCGATGCCGGCGACGTGATCGCCCGCATCGATCCTCGCCTGATGCGGGTTGATCTCGCACGTGCCCGCGCAAACGTTGCACGATTCGAGGCAGACCTGCGGTATCGGGAACAGCAGCTCGCCCGCTCCGAGGAACTCGCTGTCAACAAGAATGTGTCGGCCAACCTGCTCGATGAGTCGCGGGCGTTACGCGACCAGGCCAGGCACCAGCTGGCCGATGCACGGGCGCAGCTCGAACGTGCACAGGGTGATCTCGATCGCACCGAGATTCGTGCCGCATTTGCCGGTCACGTGGTCGAGCGACTCGCCTCGGTAGGGGAATACATCAGTGTTGGTGACGATGTCGTGCGCCTCGTCGATACGCATCGCAAGGAGATTGCCCTGCCGGCGCCGATATCCCTCACGGCGTTTGTTAAACCCGGCCTCAAGGTGCAGGTGCGCAACGGCCGAGTAGAGCGCGAACATGAGGTGCGCACGGTCGTTCCGGTGGGTGACGCGGTGTCTCGCATGGTCGAAATTCGCTTGAAGGCGAGCGACAGCGACTGGCTGGTGGGTTCACCGGTGCAGGTCAGCTTGCCGGCTGACGACCCGATGACAGCAGTCGCCGTGCCTCGGGACGCCCTGGTCGAACGAGGCGGGCAGTCCTACCTGTTCAGGATTGACGACGACGGCAAAGCTGAGCAGGTCATTGCGGATATCGAAGCAACGGTCGGTCTTTGGGTGGCGATTGCCAGGGGCGTGAAGCCAGGTGACCGTGTCGTCGTTCGCGGTGCGGAACGCCTTCAACCGGGACAAGCGGTCGAGATCATGCTGGCCGAAGGTGCTCGTTAATACTTGGCTACCGGATCTGCGGTAACTACAGATGTCGTCTGCCTGTCCGTCGAGGACCGTCTTGCCTCTGCGACTTCGCACCGACGGAATGTATGCGACGTCAATACCTCTTATCCCTAGCCGTCGACCTTGACGCTCAAACGGTCAACTGACCGGTTCGCGTTACGCCGCGGAACGAATTACGCGCAGCGGCGAAACGTGGTTCGCACGTGCCTCTCTATCAGTTACTAAGGGCAATTGCGACCCTGCACATACGGTGAAACTGGCCGCAGCCGTCCGACGTCGACCTGGAACCCCATTATCACAAACTGCAATACCCGAGATTTCTACGATGCTTAGGTAACGAGAAGTGCTCACGACGAGCGCTTGAAGGAGGCTGATCATGAACGATTACGATAGTTACAGGAAACTTATTATTGTGGCTGTTTTGTGTCTTTGTCCGGCGTTGGTCTTAGCGGGCGGCGACGCGCCTGCGGCTGGCTGGTCCACATTCGGTGGCAGTTTCGCCGAAGGATCCAGCTTCACCTGCATCTTTTCCGGGCTCGGCCTCGAAGATGCACAAGTCGCCGAGGTTCATTTCGTGGTCCAGAGACACGGCGTAGTTCGACGGTGGGATCGGGAGGTCCTCGTGGACCAGGTCACGGAGTTTATGGGTGGCTGTCCGAGAAATGGCTGCCTTGACGTGCACTTCGCCATTCATGTCGCCACGGGCGATTTCGAGACTATTTCGAACCCGTATCGATTCAGAAACGGCGCCCAAATCAACGGGGCGACGTCAACCTTTAGACGCATGATGGGCGGTATCAAAATGGCTATCAACGGCAGGTTCGATGAAGGCAAGGACTGGTACGGCATGGCAGGTGCCGACTGATGAGGGCCGGTTTGCGGCAGTGATCCTCGAGGAAAGGCTTCGCCGCTCGCGGCGAGCCCTTTCTTGTATCAGTGTGGCCATCACCGGGGGGAGATACGATTACGATCGGGGGACGTCGTTGACTGAATAGGTTGCGCTTCTTGTACAGAAACTCGCCGCGGTCGGATAACGTTTCCCGAAACCTTATCCGACAGCAGCTCTTGGTGAGATCGGTAGCTCAGACCGGAGTTTGCGAAATTTTTCGATCCCCGAACGGAACCAGAGAGTCGCGTAGCATGCGGTCTAGCGAGCTGACGCGAAATTTCGGCGGGTGGCCCGAGGGTCCGTTTGCGAAATGCATAGCTCGGC
The DNA here is from genome assembly GCA_947259285.1 of uncultured Woeseiaceae bacterium. Classification (GTDB taxonomy): domain Bacteria; phylum Pseudomonadota; class Gammaproteobacteria; order Steroidobacterales; family Woeseiaceae; genus UBA1847. The sequence goes on from CAMYMR010000060.1 coordinate 3,953, forward strand.
GAAATTCCTGACTCATGGCGGACTGAAGTGGACACGCTTTCCGTTTCGCCATCGCCGAAGGAGACAAGAATCGCCTGCACGGAATACTTACAGGCAAATACCGAAGTGCAATCGACTCGGCCGACCTCGCGTTACGCCACCTTGCATTAGCGTACCAAATGGGTTGGGTAAACGGGATCTGTTACGGAATCAGCGTCGTCAGTGCCAATGCCTCTAAGATCAGTATAAATGAGATCGTGATAACCGAGTGAGACCACGTCGCCGTCCTTAAGAAGACGATGCTTAACACGTTTCATGCCAATGTATATGCCGTTGGTACTATCGAGATCTTCGATAACGCAACCGTAGTCATGGGTGACTATCTGTGCGTGAACTTTGCTGACAAACGTGCTCCCGATACTAATCTCATTGTCGGAATTTCGGCCGACAGTAATTCGCCCGGCCTTAAAGTCCAGTACGGACAGCGTTTTCCCTCTGATTCGAACCTCGATGCGGGTGAGATAGCTTGAGTCATCCCTGTCAGGAATGGGATGGGGTGCCCGGACAAATGCACCGGCATTGAATTCATGATCCTTCCAGTTCAGCTCACTGACCGCCGACATTACGTCTTCGGCATCGACAGTTCGCCTGTCTTGGGCGAAAGCACACAGAAGGGCGGTATCACATAGCGTGTTGATCAACCGGGGTACGCCGCCGGTATAGCGGTATATCGGCGCGAACGCATCATCGGCTACAAGATTCTTTTCCTCATTGCCGGCAACCTTCAGCCGGTGTTCGATGTATTCGCGGGTCTCCACATCGTCCAGCGGGCCAATATGACAACGTAATCTGATGCGTTGAACGAGCTGCTTGAGACTGGGTGATTCCAGCGTCTCTTTGAGTTCAGGCTGACCCGCAAGAATGATTCGAAGGATCTTTTCCTTGTGAGTCTCGATGCTGGAAAGCATGCGTATCTCTTCGAGGACCTTCTTGCTCAGGTTCTGCGCTTCATCGATGATCAGAATGACCTTCTTGCCGCTGGAGGACTGCTCGATCAGGAATACGTTGAGCATGTCGATCAGCTCGACCTTGCGTTTATCGAATGGCTGAAAGCCGAATTCGACCAAGATAGCTTGCAGGAACTGCTTGGGCTTGAGCGGAGCGCGCGAGACCAGCGCATAAACGATGTTGTCGTCGAACTCACCCAAAAATGACTGCAGCAGCGTCGTCTTTCCCGATCCGATTTCACCTGAAACGACCACAAAGCCGTCGGCCAACAAGATCGTCGATTGCAAGTACGTCTTGGCACGGGCGTGCTGTTTACTCCAGTAGACAAACTCCGGGTCCGGTGTCAGTCGGAAGGGCTGCTGATTGAGATTGAAGTGCTCTAATAAGGACATTCGAAGTTCCCGGCAGAAGTTACAAACGTCTTTGCCGTTCAGCTGCAAAAGCGACGATGCAGGGGCCGCGCAGCCCCGCCTTCCGCCGCTGTCTTCTGGCGGGCTTCGCTTTATTGTTATTTGTTGTGTCTCTCTTATACACGGCGGCTGGCGGAAATTCCCACATTCTTAACTTAATCTCACGCTCAGAATTGACTCACTGTGGCTGATTCGGGTCAACTCCATGCGCTCATACCTGTACGAATCCTAGCATCTGAATGGCTGGAATTGGGCGCTTGCCGGCTGTTCAATAGCACAAATGCCCGGATCTGGCCGAACGTTGAGCTGCCGACCCATCTGGCTATCAGACAGCAATCGAAGGCTGTTTTCGCGCTGCTGTTCCCGATTCACGCCGACGCTTTGCAGGGGATCAGTCGGGCACGTACCAGTCGGGTAACTCGAGACCTTTCGACTGCAAGAACTCCGCATTGAAGAGCCGCTCCATGTAGCGAGTGGCGGAGTCGCAGAGAATAGTGACGATCGTATGACCCGGCCCCAGTTCTTTCGCGAGTCGCAGCGCACCGACGACGTTGATGCCGCTCGAGCCGCCAAGAACGAGTCCTTCGTCCCGTATTAGCGAATACACCAACGGTATCGCCTCCGAATCGGGTATCTGCCAGCTCAGATCAATCGGCGAGCCCTCGAGGTTCGCCGTGATGCGGCTATTGCCGATGCCTTCGGTGATGGACGTGCCTTCGATCTTCAGCTCGCCGTGCGAGAAATAGTGATTGAGCGCTGAACCGCCGGGATCCGACAGTGCAATCTTGATATCCGAATTAAAGGCCTTAAGCGCGCGGCCCACACCACCGAGCGTTCCGCCGGTACCGACCGCGCAGACGAAGCCGTCGACACGACCCTCCGTTTGTTCCCAGATCTCCGGGCCAGTCGTGCGTTCATGAAACTCCCGGTTCGCGAGGTTCTCGAACTGATTTGCCCAGAAGGCGCTGCCCGGATTCTCGCTGTTCATTTCCGCGGCGATGCGCCCCGACGTGTGAACGAAATGCTCCGGGTTCCTGTAAGGCACCGGAGGAATCAGCCGTACTTCCGCTCCGTGCGCTTTGAGGGTGTCGATTTTCGAGCGGCTCTGGTTGTTCGGCATAACGATGATGCTGCGGTAGCCCAGCGCGCTGCCAACCAGCGCAAGTCCGATCCCGGTGTTGCCGGCCGTGCCTTCAACAATGGTGCCGCCGGGCTTCAGCTCACCGGAGGCTTCGGCGGCCCTGACCATGCCCAGCGCCGCTCTGTCCTTGACCGAGCCGCCCGGATTCATGAATTCGGCCTTGCCCAGGATCTCGCTGCCGCATTCGTCGGAAAGGCGGTTGAGCCGGATGAGCGGAGTGTTGCCGATGCAATCGACGATCGATGAACTGTTACTCACATCAGTGCCTTCGGTTGAACTGTCGCCGTTTTGATACACCCCGGATTGTGACGTACGTCCCGTTCCGACGCTACCATCGCGTTACCATCAATACCTTAATTCTCAAGGTCGGTGCGCGACGGCTATGGGCAGACTCAACGCCAAATATTCGTTGACGAAGACACTCGCAGTCCTTGTCGTCGCGGGATTGCTGGCCGCCTGCAACATTCAGACCTACGACGACGCCGTGGCTAGCATCCAGGGCGGGGGCAACACGCCACCACCCGAGCCTCCGCCGCCGCCACCGGGCGCATCATTTGGGCCCAATTTCTCCGAGATCCAGTCTGGATTGTTTACCCCGACCTGTGCGACCTCAAGCTGTCACAGTGGCGGCAATCCGCCGGCCGGGTTGAATCTCGAGGCCGGTAGCAGTTACGCCAACCTCGTTGGTATTGCCAGCTCTCAGGAACCTGGAACTCAACGAGTTAACGCCGGCAATCCGGACTCGAGCTATCTGGTGCAAAAACTCGAGGGTACGGCAGCGACGGGCACCGTTATGCCGCCGAGTGGCGGAATTGCGCCGGCGGACATTGACGTCGTCAGGCAGTGGATCAGCGCAGGCGCGGTCGACGACACGGTCGTTGCGCAAGGCCCGATCCAGGTGACTTCGCTGATGCCGGTACCGGACGCAAACCTGGACGCACAGCCGTCGCAGATCGTTGCCGGCTTCTCGCGCGACCTCGACGTATCGACCATTAATGCGCTGACCTTCACCCTCACCAGCAGCGGTGGCGACGGGAACTTCAACAGTGGCAACGAAGTATCAGTCACTGCAGCCAGCATCAGCGTGCCGGGCGGTAATCAGGCGAGCGCCGTTTTCGACCTGGCCGGAGCCACGCTGGCCGATGATATTTACCGCGTCACGCTGTTCGGCGACGGCGCGAACGTCATCATGGATCTCGATGCCAATGCGCTCGACGGCGAGGGGCCGGGCCTCCCCAGCGGCGATGGGTCGGCGGGCGGGAACTTCATTGCCCAGTTCACGATTACGACGCCGGTTGTTGTCGGCGCGACGCTTGACGAGATTCAGGCGGTCATCTTTACGCCGAGCTGTGCCAGCTGTCATTCGGCGACAGGGAATACAGGCGGCATTACGAACCTCGATCTCAGCAACGCGGACGCGTCACTCATGTCGCTGGTCGATGTGCCAAGCGAGCAGGATGCGAACTTCGTTCGCGTATTGCCGGGCGAACCCGACAACAGCTACCTGGTGCAGAAGATGCAGGGCACTGCCTCTGCTGGCGGCGTAATGCCGCCGTCCGGCATGCTCGGAACCGCCGAAATCGATGCGGTCCGGCTTTGGATCAGTAACGGTGCGGTGCGCTAGCTTAACCCGCGTCTGAAACCCGCCCGCATCCCCCTCTCTTGTCCCGCAAGCACTGCGTGGCGCCAGCTTTCGCTTGAGAAACAGCCGCTTGAAGCTGTTGCAATTGGAAATATTTTGAGACGGTCTTGAAATCCATTTCTTGCTAAATCCCGGCAAGCTTTCCTCCATCGGAAAACGGCTGGTGCGAAATGCACCTCAAGGAAAGCAGGAAATGAATGCAATGTTACTCAACTTAACGCTGTTCAAGGCCGGCTGGCTGGCGTCAGTGTTCGCCGCAGCCGCGAGCATTCCGGTGGTCGGAACCGCGGTCATCGGAATCGCCGTCGCTGTTCATCTTCTCCGATCCGCTGCGCCGCAGCATGAAATTCGCCTGTTGGCACTGGCGGCCGCGATCGGTTTTGTCTGGGAATCGCTACTCGTATCTGCCGGAATCGTGCAGTACGGAGCGAACGCGGCATTGGCGGGCACCGCGCCGTACTGGATCGTCGCCATGTGGGTGCTGTTTGCGACGACGCTGAACGTCGGAATGCGCTGGCTGCGCAAAAATCTCATCATCGCCTCTGTATTCGGTGGGCTTGGCGGACCGATGTCCTTCCTCGCTGGCGAGAAAGCCGGCGCTGTTTCATTTGCTGACTCATCGACAGCCCTCGTCGTCATCGGGCTGGGGTGGGCCATTCTCTTGCCGCTGCTCGTTCGCTACGCGTCTCGCAATGACGAGCGCGCGGCTGCGGTGGCGTAACCGTGATCGTTGGGAGACAAGGAATGAAAATCAATCGTACAACTATCGCGTCGACACTGGTTGCATGCACAATCACTTCCGGCGCCAATGCCGTCGACGAGTTGCCGCAGAAACAGTGGCAGTTCGATGTTGCGCTGGACGGCAAGCCGATCGGATTCCACACCTTCGAGTTGCAGCAGGATGGTCCGAAGCAGGTGCTCACCACCGAAGCCAGCTTCGATGTGAAGTTCCTCTTTGTTACCGCGTTTCGCTACCGCCACCAGAACACCGAAATCTGGAACGACGACTGCCTGTTGAGCATCGATGCGTCGACGGACAGCAACGGCAAACAGCTCGAGGTTCGTGGTGAGATCGGCGACGGCGGCTTTGATCTGCGGAGCGCGGAAGGATCCGAAGTCCTGCCGTCTTGTGTACAGACTTTCGCCTACTGGAATCCCGCTGTTCTGGAATCGGCCAGATTGCTCAACAGCCAGACCGGCGTCTATGAAGACGTGACCGTGACCTTCGAGGGTCCGGACCAGGTGTCTGTCGCTGGTGAGCCGGTCGACGCCTTTCGTTACCGGCTTTCGGCGAAGGCCGGCGACATAACGCTCTGGTATTCCAGCGAGGACAAAACCTGGCTCGGCCTCGAGGCACCCGCGAAGGGCGGCCGAAAAATTCGTTATCAAGCTGTCGTCGTGCCCGACATGGAATCGTCACAGCAAATAGTAGCAAGTAGAAACTAATGAGATTGGCAATAGTGACAGTCTGTGCAGGCGTTGGTCTGTATTGTGGCGCAGCACAGGCAGACGATAATTGGTATGCAACGGCGAAGTTCGGTTTCAATACGCTGGGCGATCAGACAGTCAGCTATGTGGGACCGGCCGGAAGCTCATCGGGTAATACTGAGTTCGACGGCGGATTCGCAGCCGGCGGAGCAGTCGGATACGAGTTCGGCAACAACTGGCGTCTGGAAGGCGAGGTGCTTTACCGCACGTCCGAGCTGGATGCGGCCGATATCGTGGGCTTAGGTACTTTCACCGAAGGCGACTATTCTTCGTTGGCGATTGCGGTAAACGCGCTGTATGACTTCAATTTGTTCGGCGACCAAAACATTAAGACGTACCTCGGTGCGGGTCTCGGGTGGCTTCAGGAGATCGATATCGACTTCGAACAGAACGGAATCGAGGAGTCGTTCAGCACTGATGACATCGGTTTCCAGGCAATGTTCGGCGCTCGTTATGAGCTTGGTGAAAACTGGTTCGTTGATGCGGAAGCGCGTTATTTCTTCGCCTCCGATATCGAGATGACCGCAGAGGATAACGCTATCGGCACGATCACCGCCGATTATGATCCACTGACGTTTGCGGTTTCGGTTGGCCTGAGTTTTTGATCCGCCACGATTCCGAAGTTCATGGTCGGCTTCGAGCTGCTGGCGGAAAAGCAGCGCGACATCACGGCGGAGTCGGCTGCTGAAAGATTGCGAGATCTATCGGTCGACTAAAAAAAGGGGACAGTCCCGAAGGGACAGTCCCCTGAAGTAAGTAGGAAAACCGAATAATCAAAGTCGCCGGCCTTCGGGCCGGCGACTTGCAGCGTTTAACTCACGATACCGTCTACTGAAACGCGACCACGGCGCGTACGTAGACCATGCGTCCGCGCGGATCGTGCACCTTGGAGTCGAAACCGCCGTTGGTAAATAGCTGCGGCGGCTCCTCGCCGGCCAGGTTGATGCCGCCCACGGTCAGCCTCGGCAGATAATCGTTACCGGTCAGCATCGGCAGGTCGAGCGAATACTGGGCATCGATAGTGACGTGATCGTCCACCTCATAGAAGCCGAGGCCCGCCGCACAGACGCCGCCCGTGCTCTCCGTGCCGTCGGAACAGTTCTGATCGTCGTCATAACCGTCGATGTAACGCACGAACAGGTTCGCCGAGTGCGCTTCGTTAGCCCAGCCGATGCCGGCATTGAAGCGGAGTTCCGGCGTGGAGGTGCCAAAGTTATTGAAATTGCGCAGCCCCGCGCCATCGACGCTGCCCGCCTGCGGGTCTTCCAGGTCGTAGGACAACAAGTACGTGCCCTCGATGAAAGGCTGGAAAACACCGAGACCCGTATCCCAGGTGTAGCGCGCCTTGAAGTCGAGGCCATCGGTCTCGACGGAACTCGCGTTCACGAAGCCGACGTTTACCTGGATGATCGGCGTGCCGGGGCCGGCCGCGCGCACGACTCTCGTCGTATCGTTCGGATCGGCATTGATCACGGCCTGGAAGCTCTCCTGGATAATCACGTCGGTGAACTCGAAGCGCCAGTAATCCAGGTCGACCTCCAGGTTCTCGAACAGCGTGAAGGAGGTACCCAGGTTGTACGCATCGGATTCCTCCGGCACGAGGTCTGGATTGGCCGAGGAGCGGATGGAGGCGAAGAAAGCGCCGCCGGGATTCAGCGGATCCACCACCTGATCCAGGCTGGTGCTGCCACCGGAGGTCTGGAAAAGGGACGGTGCGCGGAAGGCCGTTGAGAAAGAGCCTCTCAGCGTCAGGTTATCCGTCGCACTATAGATCAACGCCACCTTCGGATCGGTGGAATTCCCGACTGAGCCGCCATAGTCCTCGTAGCGCACTGCCAGCTGCAGATCCAGCTTCTGAGCCAGAGGCACAGCCACCTCCGCGAACACGGAGCTCACGTCACGCTTGTCGAAGAAATCCGGGTTGCCGATGACGAACGCGAAACGGTCCTGATTTGCGAGCGAGTTGTAGTCGTGGCCAAGCTTTTCCTGACGGTAGGCCGCGCCGAACGCGAGACCCACCGGGCCGGCCGCTATGTCGAAAATGTCGCCGGTGACGATAGCCTGCGCGCTCTGCAATTCGGAGGTCGTGTCGAGAACCTGACGCGCAAAAATGCTTTCCATGACGCTCGCCGAATTTGGCAGCACCGAGAAATTGGTGGCGAACGGATTAAAATATTCGCAGGGACCGACCCCCGGCAGAGACGTGGGATTCGTGGGCCCGCTGCAGTCCACGCCGCCGAAGCCATTTAGCGCATCCTGAAACTCCTGTGCCAGCGTGTCGCGCGTATCGTTGACGGACTCATTCTTGGCGCCGACGTAGGTGATCTCCCAGTACCAGTCATCGGCGAAGTCGCCGTTCAGCCCCACTGAACCGCGCCAGGTATCGAGCTCGTTGAAGCTATTGGACACCTCGCCGCCGTTGCCGATGGCACGGCCGAAGAATGCGACCGGTACACCGAAGGGGTTGCCGGGGTTCGAGGCCGGTACTGTCGGGAAGGTGAGGATCGGGAATGTCGGTGAGTTGCCGCGGATGACGCGGTTTCGGCCGTAGCCGAATTCAGCCGTGAACTGCACGTCATCGACAATGTCGAACGTGCCACGCGCGAAGCCGCTAAAGCGAGTCTCGTCGGGAATCAGGTTGAAATAGTCACCGAAATCAAACTGACAGAAGCCAATCGCCGGACTGATTGTCGGTGCCAGCCTGGCGGGGATGCCGCCGACAGACTCGCAGCCTGTCGGGTCGATCAACGGCGTGCCCGCCGGCAGGCCCGGGACGCCGAAATAAGAGCCCGGCATGCCGAGGACACTGGCATCGTCAATCGGCCGGCTGAGGCGCTTCTCCAACGTTGTGAGCGGGGTACGCTCGGTATAACTCATGGCCGCGATCAGGCTGCCGCGATCACCTTGCGCGCCCATCAGGGCCTGAACGACAAACTCGCTCGAGTCGCCCTCGTCAGCGACGTACTGATAGTCGCCTGACAGCTCCAGTCCCTCGAAATCATTACGGGTTTTGAAGTTCACCACACCGGCAACCGCATCGGATCCGTAGAGCGCAGCTGCTCCGTCCTTTAGGATTTCGATATTCGCCACTGCGATCATTGGCACGAGGGAGCTCGTGTCCACGAAGTTCAGGCCCGAATTGGTCGGCAGACCCATCAGTACCTGACGCTGCCCGTTCAGCAACACCAGCGTCGAGGAGACCCCGAGTCCGCGCAGGTTGAAGTTCGAGGAGCCGGTGGTCGAATTCTGCGTGAACGCATCCGGGTTGTTTTCCGAGCCCGTATTGATCGTCAGCGTCTGCGCGATGTCCCCAATATTCTTGGCACCGGTGGCCGCGATGTCCTCAGCTCCGATGATCTCGATCGGCGATGGCGAGTCGAACTGGGTTTTCCTTCGGATATAGGAGCCGGTCGTCACGACCTCTTCGATCATTTCGTCTTCTTGTTGGTTTGCCTGGGCCTGGGCAACAGCCGGCAGCCCGACGATCAGGACCATTGCGGACGCAGTAAGCACAAAGTTGCGCATTGTCATCTCCCCCTAAACATTGAATTCAAGTCCTTACGAAGGCGGTTGCGACTATTAATCCATTTAAGTCCGCCGATGTGGCCGTGGAATCCGGGCAGGCTATTTTGATTCTGTTACGCGATGCCCGATCCCGATAACAATCAATCTATCATCTGCTCACCGTACTTGGAAACTTTAGGGTCTTGTTCCGATGACCTCCAACGTTGTTCCTGCTATTCCCTGCTTTCGTACTATCTATCTTCTGCGCAGTGCTCTCATTTCCCAGCAATCATGAATAGAGTAGCAGGTTTATGCGCCGCTCACGGGTAACAGCTGACGGATTCCCGGAAATTTCCCATGCAGTAGGAATACGGGTCGGAATAACAGCAGAGCATCCCCCGTCGAGAAGGCTCGCTACACCGGCATAAGGAAAAAGTAAAGATGGCGTTGATTGCCAGACATGGTGTTAGTCTCCCCGGCGCAATTCTTACGCCGAATCTCGACGCCCGTTGCGACCTTATTCGCTCGCCATATTAATCACACGCGACTGACCCCGATTTCGCGGGTCCGACGCCGCCTGAACGCTCTCACCATCGTCATAGATGATCTGGACGTCGCCGAAATTCCAGATGTCCAGGGTG
>CAMYMR010000061.1 GCA_947259285.1 uncultured Woeseiaceae bacterium
CAGCGCCGTATTACCGGCCAGTGACTGACCGTGCTCCTCGACCCAAGAGCCGAGCGTGCGATCGTCGAGCGACGGGGCTTCGATACCCAATTCGTCGTAGACGCCTTGCCACGGATATTTGTCGGGCACTATTGAAAGCCTCCGTATTTTAATAGGGGTCGAACCGAGGTTTCTAAAAAACCTCGGTTCGACCCCTATTTAGCTCGTTGACACACGTGCCATTAATTGAAGCTGTAGTTCACGGTCAGCCCGTAGGTGGCCGGTATGTTCCAGAGGTCTACAGTGCCCGAGACGTTGCTGACAATACTGTGAATGCGGTATTCCTCGTCCGTGATGTTCTTACCCCACGCAACAGCTTCCCAACGCTCGTCCGCACTGGTCCAGCCAAAACTCGCATTAAGAAGCCCGAAGCCGTCTTCTTTGGATGCTGGCGAGTTGTTTACTTCGCCGAAATAATCGCCTTTGTACGTGTAGCTAAGCGCGAAATCGATTGTCGATCCGCCACTCAGATCGAAGATGTAGTTGCTATTGACGTTGAAGCTGTTTTCCGCAGATCTCGGCAACGTGTTACCGCTCAGATCGTCATCCCCGGAGATAAACGTGTCGTATTCGGCATCGAGGTAACCGTAACTGGCACTGACTATCCAGTTTTCGCTGAGCAGTGCGGTCATATCCAGTTCGAGTCCCGAAGTGGTGGCCTCGGCATTGGCGCCCACCAGCAACGATCCAACGAGGCGAAACACCTGCAGGTCCTCGTAGTCCATCGTGAATACAGTTGCATTGAGTCGCATGCGGTTATCCCAAAATTCGGTCTTTAGACCGAGCTCAAAGTTAGTCGCAAACTCGGGCTCGAGTGGTATGACGGCCGTTTCCGCAGTAGTCCGCTGCGCCACGTAAGCACCGCTCTTGTAGCCCTTCGATGCCGTGAAATAAAGCAGGCTGTTATCGCCAAAGTGCCAGCTCAGGCTTGTTGACGGCACGAATTCGCTCCAGTCGTCAGACGCTTGCGCACTATACGGTCCGTTGAGTGCGGATGGGTCGCCGGTTCCGATGAAGGTAAGCAGTTCCGTAGGACCGTTTGCGGGAATACCCAAGACAACCAAATTGACCGGAACGCCGAGTAATCCACTCAGCACCGCGCTGTCAAATGCAGGATCCTCCAGGTTGATCAGCGACTGCGTGATCTCTTTTTCGTCTTTAGCGAAACGGCCACCGATGCTCCAGTGGAAACTGTCGTTGATATGCCAGTCTACTTGGCCGTAAACCGCCGTACTTGTTGTTTCGTTGTCCTGCGCAAACACGATATCGCCATCGAGAAGAACAAATCCCTGCGCGGCAAATGGAGGTCCCCATGAGCCGACGAAGTTTTCCGCGCGATCGACATTCTCCCGCATGAAAAACGCGCCGACGAGCCAGTCGATATCACCGTCCCCCGCCGAGGTCAGGCGAAACTCCTGGCTGATTTGGTCCGACTCCTCGTCCGCAGCATCGATGAGATTGAATGTTGTAAGACCGACCGGCAGGGCAGCCAGATCCTCAGACCAAGAGTAATCCGTGTCTCGATAAGCCGTGATCGAGGTAAGCGTAGAGTTTTCGAGTTCCCAATTGATGCGCGCGGTCAGCCCCCTGATCTCGCGCTTCTGGAAAGCACCCAGCGACGAGGCACACTTTCGTATATCGCCTCCTGTTTGAGCGGAAATGACCGGGTCGTACAGCGGAACCGAGAGTCCGAAAGGATCATTCAGGTCCGTGTTATTGACGTTGCGGCAGTTGCCAGCCTGGTCGTCGTCGGAGTAATCCGCAATGAGCCGCACATCCATGGTGTCCGTCGGTGCGAAAGCCAGCTGGCCGCGAAAGCTCAGGTTATCCTCGTCATGGTACTCCCTGCCATCAACGACATTGTCAACATAGCCATCCCTCTGACGGCTCGCGAATGAGAATGAGCCGTTGACATTGTCGCTGATCGCTCCATTGATGAGCCCACGAACGCCAATTGTGCTGTAGTTGCCGGCGGTCACACCCAGCTTGGCGTGGAAGTCCTCGGTCGGTTTTCTCGTCGTGACGCTGATCGCGCCACCAACCACGTTCTTGCCGAACAAGGTTCCCTGTGGGCCGCGCAAGACCTCGATGCGTTCGAGATCGTAAAGATCCATCGACCCACCACCAGCGCGCCCGATATAAACCTCGTCGATAAACGTCGCGACAGCCGGGTCCGCGCCCGCAGAATCGAGCGTCGTACCGATGCCTCGAATAAAGTACTGCGGCTCGCCGATGTTGAATTGTGTCATTGTGAAGTTGGGTGTTTCCATCGCAACATCCATGACACCCGTAATGCCGCCTTCGTGAATTTGATCTCCTGTAATCGCGGTGACCGAAACGGGAACATCCTGAAGACTTTGTTCGCGTTTTTGAGCCGTCACAATGATTTCTTCAAGTGCGAGCGCATCCTGCGCCTGTACATCGAGTGCCACAAAGAACGCCAGCGTTGGAATCAACGCGACGATTGAGATTTTCGAATTCATGATGATCCCCCTGCAGTCAGGCATTGCTAACTTGTTATTCAGCATCATATTATTACACGTAAGTATTGTTATGCAAGTGACTATTGCTCCCTGCCGCCCGTGCGCGAAACAGGCGTCACTTGGACTCGGTGGCCAACGGGAACACACGTCCCTCGAAAACGGTCCCCCAGATCGCAATATCTTTTAACTTCAGTGGGTTAACCGCCAGAGGATCGTCTTCGAGCACGGTGAAATCTGCGCGCTTGCCGGCAACGATGCTGCCGATCTCCTGCTCCATGCGAAGCGCGTACGCCGCATCGATAGTGACCGCGCGAAGCGCCTGTTCAACAGTGATGCGTTCCTCGGGCGCCATTAGCGTGCCCTCCGCCGTGATGCGGTTTACGGCGACCGAGGCGAGGGTTAACGGCGCCGCCGGCGCCATCGTAAAATCAGAATGTAGCGATACCGGGATACTGTTCCGGAGCATACCGCCTATGCGCGACATCTGTGATGCCCGGTCAAAGCCGAGACCCTTTTTGGCGTAGACATCACCCAGTGCCCACAAGTAATAAGGTTGTGCCGAGATCACTGCACCTAGCTCTGCAGCACGGCGCAACTGATCGTTGGTCGCGTAGCCGACGTGATGCAACGTCATTCTATGATCGGCGCGCGGCTTTTCATCCAACAGGGTTTGAAGCGTATCAAGCACGACGTCCAACCCTTCGTCGCCATTGACGTGAATGTGAATCTGATAGCCTCGATTCCAGAACTCGCGTGCAAATGACAACAGTTCGTCAGGCTCGGTCAGCCATTTTCCTTCATGCCCGTCGGTGTATCCAGGTGGATTCATGCGCATGTATTGCGCAAAGAATGCACCGTCGGCGAAAAATTTGACGTGCTTTTTCACAATGATCTTGTGCGTCGACATTTTCGGATAGGAATCCAGCTCATCCGCGAGTTCGTCCAGCTCTTTTAGCAGGTGGGTGTTGGCAATTGCCGGAACAACCATGATGCGAAACGGCGTGTCATTACCGCCAAATGACTTCTTTAGTGAAGCCACCTCGTGTTTGACCATCGGGTAGCCGCCACCACCCATATCGGCAATCGTCGTGATGCCGCCGCGCCAGATGATGTCGCGCAGCCGATCATGACCGCGCGCGAGTTTTTCAGGCTGCAACAGATGCCTCGATAACGGCGCGAGTGCGAATTGAATCATTCCCTGTTCCGAGAATGCGCCGCGTCCCAGGTCGACGTCTGCGTGCGGTGACGGCCTTGCGGGATCGATACCAAGCCACTTGATACCCGCAGTATTGGCAATGACTTCGTGAAACGAACGTTGCCACACGATAATCGGCCGTCTTTTCGAGATTTGATCGAGTTCTTTACGACTAACGTTACCGTGCCAGATTTCGTGATAGCCCCAGGTGACGAACGGCGCATCATCGACCGGGGAATCGTCAACTGCATGCTGAAGAACGCGCAGGTACTCATCGTGGCCCCGAGTGCGCGGCACAGACCAGCCAGGCAGGTCCCATTCGTGAGGGGTTATCCAGTGCGTATTAAGCAGCAGCGCTGCCAACTGCGGATGCAGGTGGTTGTCTATAAGCCCTGGAGTAATCACCTTGTCTGCAAAACGTTCATCGATGACGTGTCGCCGTGACTGCAACCAGGGTTGCATCGATTGAACGCTGCCGACGGCGACAATCCATCCATCCGCAACGGCAACGGCCTCTGCACGTGGCAAAGAATCGTCCATGGTTATCACGGACCTTGCTTTGTAAACGTGCAACGCACTCTCGGCGATTGCCGGCAATGGCACCAGCAACAGGATGCCTAAGGTCACATGCAGAATTGGCTTATTGGTCAGCGCACTGCACATTGTCGATTGTGTCTCCCGCTGTAAGATTGATCGCCGTAGCGGGGTGCGGGCACAACACAGCATCTTTCCGGTCTCGACCCAGTTGTCCAGGGCCGTGATCGGATCAAACCGGTCCGGGACATCGGCCGGTATTTCCCAGCAATGTCCCTGACCCGGAACCATGAACAGGCGAAAGAACGACTTAATGCGATCGAAGCCTCCCATTCTCTTCGCGACGCTTTCGTAATAATCGAGACTCTGGTCCGGCAACACGAGCGGATCGGCCCACCCGTGCCACATCAGGTATTTTCCGCCGGCGTCCCGAAATTCGCTCAGATCCGGATCGAGCGCATCGAGCAGCTTCCCGGTCGCGGCGAGTCGCTGTGGATCTTCATCGAAGTCGAAATCGAGCGCCGTATAGTCATCGGGCGTGCCGCCTTCGAAGCCTAAGTACTTCGCGTAGCGTCCGCCGAGTTGATTGCCGCCCGCTATTTGATCCTCTCTGTCGAGAAACCAGACCCGCCAGAACCGTTCGCTGCCGGCCGGCATGCCCGGAAACAGCTGTTCGCCTGCGGAATTCCGCGGTCCCTGGTACCACTTCTCGAGTACGGATTTTTCGGTTTCGGTGAAACAGTTGCTCATGGCCTCGCCACCGCAGGCCGGCAGTGCTGCCACGTCAACCTCGCAGCGTCTTGGCTGGCTAATGATGCCGTCCGCCCTGCCATCGGTTGTGTCGCACTGCTCTGTTACTGCGCGTTCAAGGGCGGGCAGCTTGCCGGCAAAGTTTCGCTGCGTCAGGATACGCTCGCCGCCGTTATCCGAATTCGATGCAACGACCCAGGAACCGTAAACGCCGCCAGAGTAAGACAGGTTGAGCACGCCGCCGCCGCCGAGAATGCCGTCGAACAGTGTCGGATAGCGCTGCGCCGCAATGGCGGCCATGCGCCCGCCATTCGAACAGCCGCTGAAGTACTTTTGCATTGCCGCGGTCTCGTAAAACCTTTTGGTGAGCTCGGTCCCGGCATCGTGCGTAAGTCGTATGCCGCGGTGCGCATAGACGTCGACCGCTACCGGGTTCTCCTTCGCCCAGGCTGCCTCGCCCATTCCGCCCTTGTGACCGTTGTCGGTGGTGATCGTGGCATAGCCGCGCCGCAGGGCTTCGTTGATCGTATTCGAGAAGCCAGCCTTGTCTGGCATCACCGTGCCGCAGTAGCCGCCACAGCCGGACTGGTAGTACTTGCCATTCCAGTCGGACAGTGGAAAACGTGCTTCGAAGCCGATGTTTGGATCGATCGTACCCTGGAGTTTGCAGAAGCCCGGCAGGTCTTCACGGTCTGTCACGACCGAAGTCACGTCGATGACGGTGCCCGGAATCTGCATCGATGTCATCGCCAGGCATTGGACCTCAGGATCGACGGCCTGATCGCATGAGCCCAGTAGCAACAGAGACAAGTACGCTGCGCCAATCGCACCGCCGCGTCGAAGTGTCATCGTGAGTTCCTCAGCGTCCCACTATGAAACTCACTGTCGTCGTAGCGCTGCCACCGATATTGAGCGTCGCTACGGTTGATGCGCCCTCGACCTGATAGTCGCCGGCGTTGCCCGTCACCTGTTTGTAGCTGTCGAGCAGCATGCGCACGCCGGTCGCACCGACCGGGTGCCCGAGGCCTATAAGGCCACCGCTCGGATTGATCGGAATGCGCCCGCCCATTTCGATATCGCCTGATTCGACGGCTTTCCAGCTCTCTCCGGGCGCGGTGATGCCGAAATGGTCGATCGCCATGTATTCGGTACTCGTAAAGCAGTCGTGCGTTTCAATGGCATCAAGATCATCGACGCCGTTCAGGCCGGCCCGCCGGAAGGCATCTTCAATCGTTCCGCGCACGTGCGGAAAGACGTAGTCGGTGCCGCGTCCTTCGGCGAGTTTTTGCTCGTAACTGATCGGCGCCGTCCGATGCCCCCAGCCCTGAATGTAGGGCAGATCTTCAATAGTTTTGCCGCAACTTTTTGCATATTCCCTGGCCTTATCGGCTCCGGCCAGGAATACGCAGGCCGCGCCGTCCGTGATCTGCCCGCAATCCTGTTTGCGTATTCGACCTTCGATCACAGGATTGGCTTCGTCATCTTCGGCAAAACTTTCTTCGGTGAAGACCCACTTGCGTGTCTGCGCGTTCGGATTACGTTTGGCGTTTGCAAAATTGACCTTGGCAATGCCGGCCAGGTGTTCCTGCTTGAGACCGTAACGATTGTCGTACTCGATCGCCAGCTCGCTGAACATGTGCGGCCACGGGTAGGTAGCATCCAGGCATTCGTGACCCGCCCACATCGCTGTTGGCCCAATATTTTCAGCCGCTTTCTGGCCCGGCACATTGCGCATTTGCTCGATGCCGATAACCGCCGCGAGGCCATAGCGTCCCGCCTCGATATCGGCAGCAGCGCACAAAGCCGCGATACTGCCCGACGCACATGCAGCTTCGTGACGTGATGCGGGCAGGCCGGAAAACGCTGGGTGCAATGCGGCGAAGAAACCGCCCAGGTGTCCTTGCTGACAAAAAAGTTCGGCCGCAAAGTTACCTACGTGAGCAACCTGGATAGCCTCGGGCGCCAAACCGGTCGCATCGAACGCCAACTGCACAGTGTCGCGAAAGCCATCGAAAATTTCGACGCCGTTTCTCGACCAATTCTGTGAAAAATCCGTTTGATAGCCGCCCAGAATGTAGACTCGTTCTGCCATCGTGTTTCCTCTTGGAAAAGGTTTCTCAGTCGTTGCGGATGTGGCGCTCGAGTTGCTCGATCCGATCGCTGCCCCAGAACATTTCGTCGCCAACGAAAAACGTCGGCGCTCCGAAAACACCACGCTTCATCGCCTCGCCCGTGACGTGTTTCAGTTTCTCCTTAACCGCGTCGTTGCGCGTTGCTTCGAGCAGTTCCTGTCCGTCGAGGCCGAGGTCGGTGGCAACGCCCGTCAGTACGTCAGGATCCGAGCAGTCGCGGCCCTCGCCAAAGCTTGCATGAAACACGGCCCTGGCCCAATCGATCGCCCTGTCCATATCGCCCTCTGCGATGTACCAGAAGACACGCGCAGCCGTCATGCTGTTGAATGGAAACGGCTGGGGCCATTTGAAGGACAAGCCGGCGAGCGCGGCTGAACGCTCCACGTCGCGCCAGACATAGCGGCCCTTCGTCGAATCCGCGGCAGGTGGCGCGTGATTCATGGCCTTGAAAATAACGCCGAGCGCGATCGGCTTCCAGTCGACTTGACAGCTGTGATCGTCAGCCAGCCTGGCCAGCCTCGGCAAGGCAACGTAAGAGTACGATGACGAAAAGTCGAAATAGAAATCGATCGTGGCTTGCATTGCTAAATCTCTGTTGATTTTAGTCACTTTCATAAATAGACTTATTGGAAAGAGGATACTAGGCTCGCGGCTGATTGGCAATTGCGTTGAATACGCCGCGCTACCATCGGGGGCATCATGCGTACGACACCTATCGAAAGAATAAAGGACCTGACCGAACGAGGCTGGTGGGGCGAGAGAACGCTGGATTCCCTGTTTGCCGAGGCCGTCGCACGCAGCCCGGAGCATGTCGCCCTCGTGGACCAATTCGATCGCAGCGAATGGTGCGACGGCGAAGCGCAGCGCCTTACGTTCGCGGAACTCGCCAATGTCGCGGATAACCTGGCGGCGGCATTTTACGACCACGGTCTGCGGCAGGACGACATCGTCATCGTACAACTGCCAAACATCGCCGAACTGGCTGTCTTATACCTGGCGCTCGGCAAACTTGGCGTCATCCTGAGCCCGGTGCCGATTCAATACGGGCCATTCGAACTCCAGAAGGCGAAAGACGTTGTCGATCCCGCTGCCTTCATTACTTTGTCGAATTTCAAGGGCAAAAATTTCGCCCGCGAACACGGCACAGTGTTTGCTGACGACTGCAAGGTATTCAGCTTCGGCGACAATGTGCCGGACGACGCCGTTGCGCTGACGATGTCGACCCACGCGGCGGCCGACAAGACTGATTGCGCCGCCTATATCGATGGCCTCGAGATTTCCGCAAACGATATCTTCACGATCTGCTGGACGTCGGGCACGACCGGGCAGCCAAAAGGCGTGCCGCGCAGCCACAACATGTGGTTGTCGTCGGCGACAGCTTCACACGACGCGGCGATGCTGCGCGATAACGAGATCCTGCTGAACCCGTTTCCGCTGGTGAACATGGCAGCCATAGGCGGATTTCTGTATTGCTGGCTAATGCGTGCCGCGACACTGGTGCTGCACCATCCGTTCGACATGCAGGTATTCCTGAAGCAGATCCAGGACGAGAAGATTGCTTACACGATTGCACCGCCCGCAGTACTAACGATGCTTCTGAAGAAACGCGAGATTCTTGACTCGATGGACATCTCGAGCCTGCGTTGCATCGGATCCGGTAGCGCGCCGTTGTCGGAATTCATGGTGGGTGGCTTCGGCACCGATTACAACATCGAGATCCTCAACATCTTCGGCTCCAACGAAGGCATCTGCCTTTGTTCGGGACCGCAGGAGTTGCCCGACTACGGCGAACGCGCCCAGTTCTTCCCGCGTTTCGGCGTGGAAGGCTATGAGTGGGCCAATCGTGCAGGTAATCGCATCAAGACACGGCTCGTCGACCTTGGAACGGGAGAGGTCGTTACGGCGTTGGGTCAACAGGGTGAGCTGGAGATCTGGGGCTCAACGGTGTTCGACGGCTATTACAAATCGCCCGAAGCAAACGCGGAAGTATTCGCCGAAGATGGCTACTTCCGGACGGGCGACGTGTTTGAAATCACCGGCGACGGTGACAATCCGCCGTTCTACAAGTTCGTCGGGCGTTGCAAGGACATCATCGTACGCGGCGGCGTCAACATTTCTCCCGACGAGATTGATAACCAGCTGGCCGGTCACCCGAAGGTCGCCGAGGTTTGTGTTGTCGGTGTCGACGATGAGATCATGGGTGAGCGTATCGGCGTGGCGGTTGTGCCTAAACCCAATGAGACCATCGAGCTCGAAGAACTTACAGGGTTCTTGAAAGAACAGGGCATGGCCGTGTTCAAATTGCCAGAGAAGTTGCTTTGCGTTGACGAGCTGCCGCATAACGCTACCGGAAAGATCGTGCGCCGTGAAGTCAAGGACTTGTTCGACAAGGCACCGTCCTGATGAATAGTACCTAAATCTACGACGCCGTGCGCACGCCGGAATTTTGCCCGGCATCGTTGATAGTACGTTCCCGTCGACTATCCGTTTGGCTACTGAATAGCTGCGCGATGCCTGGTTTCCATGTCGAACGAAACCTCTGATGGCACGAGTGATTGTTCACACTCGCTGCAAACCACCTCGCTAAGCAACGGCGCGTCGCAGGGAATGTGGCGCAGAACCAGCGGCGACCTGCCATCGGGAATCAGCCATCGATCGGCCCATTCGTGAATCGTAACCGTGTACGAGTAGAGGTCCCTGCCCATCTCGGACAAATGGTATTCAAACCGTTGCGGACGCTCCTTGTAAGCGACCCGGTTTAGCACGCCGATCTTCACCAGCAGCTTTAGCCGGTCGGCCAGGATGTTTGTGGCAATACCGATCGATGCGGCGATATCGTCATAGCGTTGCAGCCCGAAGAAAGCCGCGGCTATGACGAGCGACGTCCAACGATCTCCGATGATATCGAGCATCGTAAAGGCTTTTTCACCCGAACCCGTGACAAACTCTTCCTTCGATTTTGAGCGTCGCTGGTGACGAGGCCCCACCCTCTTCGCCGAATGTCCGTATTTGCCCGCTTTGAAGCGAACCTCGCGCGGCGTAATGTCGAGGTGACACTGGCCGCAACGCAACCTCGGATGCATGCTCTTGCCGCAAACATCGTGCGTGAGCTGCGGTGGCAGAAAACGCCCCTTCCCCCATTTCGTCTCCCATGCCCAACTCATCAGGAGAATCGGGTACATGTCGAGACCCCTTTCCGTCAGCCGATATTCATAGCGCGTCGGCGTTTCCTGGTACGGATGCTTGTAAAGAATCTCGTTATCGACCAGCGATTTGAGCCGGGATGCGAGGGTGCCACGAGCGATGTTATTCCGCCGCCGAAACCCCTCGAACTGGCGAACTCCGAGATAAACATCGCGGATGATCATGAACGCCCAGCGATCGCCGATCACGGCCATTCCCTGGGCAACCTGGCTGTTTAGAATGAGATCCGGATCGACCTTTGGTGTCGGTGTGCTATCCACGGCTTAATGAGCTTCCTTTTTCGGGCGCATCGGAATCAGCCCGCTGGTTGTCTTCATATAATCCGCATACCCAGGTTTCTCGCGGGCAAGTTTCTTGTCAAGAGTGGCCTGGCCGGTGACATTGATGACCGGGCCGATGATCGTAAAGAGGCCGATTGCGTTGTCGCAGGCTATCAGGAAGAGGCCCCACCATACGCAAAGCTCGCCGAAATAATTCGGATGCCGCGAGTATTTCCACAGCCCGGTCTTGAGTACCGTGCCTTTGTTGGCAGGATTGGCACGAAATTGGGTCAACTGATAATCGGCAACCGACTCAAAAAAGAAGCCGACCGCCCACACCCCGGCGCCTAGCCAGGCCGGCCACCCCAAAACCGGTGGCGATGCATAAGCCGCCGCGAACTGCACCGGCAGCGACACGAACCAGATCACGACACCCTGCAACAAAAATACCTTGCGCAGGCTCAGCCAGATGAAACTCCTGTCGTCGTTCGCCCAGCTGCGCAGTTTGGTGTAGCGAGGATCCTCACCGTGACCCCAGTTGCGTTTGATCAGATGGACCGTGATCCGTAGCGCCCATAAGCCGACAAGAACCAATAACAGCTGTTTGCGTGCGGTGACACCATCACCGATTACGAAACTGACGGCAGTAATAGCGAACAGGATGACAGCAAAGAACATGTCGATGATGCTGATATCACGCAACGGAATGCTAATAAGCCACAGCAGCAGCACGGCGCCGATAGCAACGCCGAAGTTCGTCGCCAGTAGAATCAAGAGGCCGTGTGAAATCGAATCCAATGCTGTTCCGTCGCCAATGGCGTGCCGTTGATACCAACACGCAGCTTTGTTAGTCTAATAATGAAAGTCACCCTCTGCAAGTCCGCTATGACATCGATTGGCAAAGACGCTCGCGCTCGTTTCAATGAATTACGCTCCTCGTTGAGGATGCCAATCGTCGTCGCACCGATGTTTCTTGTCTCCGGTCCTGACATTGTCATAGCGGCGGCGCGCTCCGGCGTGGTCGGCGCGTTTCCATCGACGAATGCCCGCTCCATCGATACATTCGAAGAGTGGCTCAACCGGATTACCGGTGAACTGAAACTGCTAAAGGAAAAGCGGGTTCCTGGCGCCACCGGCGTCTGGGCACAGAATCTAATCGTGCACAGTACCTATGAGAGGCTCGATGCCGAGCTCGCGCTGCTGCAGAAGTACCGGCCGCCGATCGTCATAACCGCGCTCGGCAGCCCGCGAAAGACCATCGAAGCCGTACACGATTACGGCGGCCTGGTGATTGCCGACGTCAACAGCATCGACCTCGCTCGTAAGGCCGCCGAAGCCGGCGCCGATGGCCTGGCGCTCGTCTCGGCTGGCGCGGGCGGACACACGGGGCAGATGGCCGGGTTTGCGTTCGTGCCGGCCGTGCGAGAATTTTTCGACGGGATCCTGATTCTTGCCGGGGCAATCGGCGATGGTCGAGCCGTACGCGCGGCGGAAATACTCGGGGCCGATCTCAGCTACATGGGGACTCGATTTATCGCCAGCGAAGAAAGTATCGCATTCGATCCCTACAAACAGATGGTCGTCGACTGCAATTTCTCCGATTTGATACTGACCAATTCGTTTTCCGGCGCGCACGCATACTACTTGCGCCCGAGCATCGTCGCCTCGGGTCTCGACCCGGATAATTTGCCTGAAAAGGATGGTATGGACCTCACAGGTTCCGAGACCAAGGTTAAGGCGTGGAAAGACATCTGGTCGGCGGGGCAGGGAGTTGGCACGGTGCACGAAATCGAACCGCTCGCCCGCATCGTCGATCGAATCGATGCGGAGTACCAGGCCGCGCGGGAGCTGGCCTGACTAGCCTGTGCTAAGTGTCTTCACCGGGCTTCAGGCTCACGACGAACTCTTTGAAGTGTTGACCGGCGCTATCGTACTCGACCTCGATAGCGGACGCGCTGAGCGTTTGCCACTCATAGCCTTCCATCTCCGGTACCACCGTAGGCTGTGAGATCTTCATCCGGGCCCTCGCAACCTTGCCGCCGCCCGCAACCAGTATTTCACCACTTGCCGTGCGAGCTGCGAGCCATGCGACCACGGACGCGACGTGCGCGGGGTCGAATTCTGCTGCCACGTCGCTCGATAAATGGCTCGCGGTCATCTGTGTCGTGGCATAAGGCGCGATCGCGTTGATCCAGACTTTCTTTGGCATACCTTCGAGGCTTAACGAACGCATCAATCCGATAAGTCCCGCTTTGGCAGTCGAATAAGCGGGCAGGCCGAATTCGCCAAACAATCCCGCCGCGGATGTACTCACGATGATATTGCCGCCGCCGTGTTCACAGAGGTGACGAAATACCGGATGCACGACGTTCACGGTGCCCATCAGGTTGATCTCGAGTACCTGGCGAAACTGCGCCAGCGTTTGTTTTCGAAAACTGCTGTTTTCGACGACTCCGGCATTCGCAATCAGGCAATCGATGCGCCCGTAGTTCTCGAGGGCAGCGGCAAGCAGCTTGTCACCCGCTGCAGGCTCCTCGACCGAACTGTATTCTGCGCTCGCTTCACCACCGGCAGTTACGATTTCCTCGACGACCTGATCGGCAGAGGATGTTTCTTCGCCCTCATGGCGACGGTTGTTTACCACGAGTTTGGCACCCAGCGCTGCCAGATAATGTGCGTAGGCACGGCCGAGCCCTTTGCCGGCACCGGTGATCGCGATGACTTTATTATCAAACGGTTTATCCGCCATCTTTCCCCTCCGCCGACGCGACCAGGCTGACGAGTATCGCCGGATAGCCATTCCACTGCGGACTCTATCTCGTAAACCGGGAGCCTGGTGAAACCAAAGCGCTCGCTCGCACGCTACTGAAAGTGGCGGATTCGCTCGAAACCGGCCAGCTACGGCAAGTCCGTATTGTAATTTACTGTCACAGGGATTTGCCTGTTCTTTGCTGGATCATGGATTCGTATTGGTGACTTGTATAATTAGACTTACTGACGCTATCATGTGAAATCGGCCGTTCGCAAGCTAACACACGCGAGGCAGCTACGACGATGTTGACCGATCTGTTCAGACTACAGGCGGATATGCTTGCCGCGCGGGGCGAGTTGGTCGCTAGTATATTCAGCGGTTGGTTGCTGGACAGGATGGCACCAAACGGTGGCGGAAACCGACCGGTGATGACGCTTCCCGGATTCATGGCATCCGGACGCACCCTGCTGCGCCTGAATCAATTCCTAAAAAAGCACGGTTTTGAGGCCCAAAGTTGGGGGCTTGGGCGAAATCTCGGTCCGCAGAGCGGGAATTGGGGACAGCAGCTGGACCAACTCGATCAGGTACTCGGCGATACGGTTCGCGAACTGGCTGACAAACACGCGGCGCCGGTCGCTCTGATTGGCCAAAGTCTTGGTGGCGTTTACGCGCGCGAACTTGCACTGCAGATGCCTGACGAGATCGACCGCGTCATCATGCTCGGTTCACCAACGTTTCATCCCTATCTTCAAGGACACCATAATCGCGTCATCAGTCAGTTCGGATCATGGATGAGTCGGCAGTCACACGCAGAGCTCGCTGGTCGCAGCGGACTTCTGCACTGGGACGCGGATCAGCCACCATTGCCATGCGTGGCTGTTCATAGCCCGACCGACGGTGTCGTCGATGAGGCGTCGTCCGTCATTCCGCAGTACATCGTCGATCAAAGCGATAGCTCGGCGCCGAGAGAAAATCTCAGGGTGCTGTCATCGCATATCGGCATGTCCGTCAGCCCCACAGTATTACTCGCTGTCGTCGATCGACTGGCGCAGGATCGCGAGAACTGGAAGCCGTTTAACCCGTATCGATATTTCCCAAGACATCTGCATTGGGCCGTCCCGGTGCTTTACCCATCCCAGACCAGCGAAGCCGACGCGGCCGACATCAGTGCCCTCGTGGAGTCTGGATAATGGCATCGCCTGCTGTGAAAACTCCCGAGGCCATCGTTACCCTTCAGGACGAACACCGCTACATGAATCTGTTGCTTGGAACGCTCGAAGAACAGGTACAGGCATCGGACTTATCTACGTCTGCCGATTATTTCCTCGTGCAGGACATCGTGCGTTACCTGCACGACTACCCCGACACCGTGCATCACCCGACCGAGGACCTGTTATTTGACAAACTGGTTCGCCGCAAACCGGATTCAGAGAAAGACGTTGCCCGCCTGCGGCGCGACCACGACAAGCTCAGTGAGAACACGGCTGAGATCCTGCAGTTGCTGAATGACGCAGCAGAACAACCTACGCCAGAGGCCGCGGCGGCCGTGCGCCTCGCACTTGACAACTTCACCGGGCGACTCCGGCGCCATATGCGTTTTGAAGAGTCTCGGATGTTCCCCGCCGCGGTTCAATGCCTGGCCAAAAGGGACTGGCGGGGAATCGAATCACGCTTCAATGCCGTGCAGGACCCGTTGTTTGGGCCGGCCGTCGATCGCGATTACCGCGTGCTGTATGAGTATTTTGCGAACCGCGCAAACAGCCTGTCCCGCAGCGCAACCCGCTTCGGATTCTTACAGCTCGACAGCATGATCGTCGGTGCCGATGCCGTCGAGTCGGGCATCGTAGATATGATCGAAATGCTGCAACGACATGCCGAATCCCTGGCGCAGGAATCACGAGAAACGATGCGCACCGCGTTCAACATTCGTAGCCCCGGCGCCGCGCTGGCCGCGCCGGTACGATTTGCCGGATTCATCGGCAAAACGGGCATTGGCATTGCCTGTGATACCGCGGATATTTCGATAAGAACCATAAAGAATGTCGTCCGGCCGCTGTGGAATGACTCGTCATGACTCGATTTCCGCACGTCACCGACGCTGTCGATCGATCCAGAGGAGGGCGAACCACCGCTGCATTTTTTGACTTCGACGGCACGCTGATCGCCGGCTTTTCGGTTGCTTCTTTTGTCGGCCGCAAGCTCCTGACCGGCAAAATGTCGCCCCAGGAGGTTCTCGAGCAGTTGCTCACGATCGGCGATTACGGCCTCGGAAGAACCGATTTTGCCGGGCTGCTCACTCGTGCCGCCACGAGTCTTCGAGGCGCGTCTGACAGCGCCCTCAGGGATTTCGCCAGGGAGGTTTTCGAGAAAGACCTTTCGGCCGACCTGTACCCGGAATCCCGCGCGCTGGTCGAAGCGCACAGGCGCAAGGGGCATACGGTTGTGATCGTGTCGTCAGCAACCCAGTACCAGGTCGAACCTGCCGCCGCAGAACTCGGCATCGAACATGTCCTGTGTACCCGACTGGAAGTCAAGGGTGGCGTGGTGACCGGCGAACTTGCCGCACCCATGTGTTATGGCGTCGGCAAGCTGGACGCCGCGCGCCGATTCGCCAGGGAAAAGCGCATCAGCCTCGCAAAAAGCTACTTCTACTCCGATGGCAGCGAGGATATCCCGCTGCTCGAAGCCGTCGGTTGTCCACGGCCGTTGAACCCCGACGCCACCTTGCGGAGGAAGGCCCGACGCGAAGGTTGGCCGGTGCAGGTCTTCGAGAGTCGAGGTATTCCGAGTGTCACTGACCTTACCCGGACCACGCTTGTCTACGGGTCTCTGGTCGGTTCTTTCCTGGCTGGAGTGCCGGCGTGGCTCCTCAACCGGTCCTGGAAAGATCTCACCAACGTTGCAATATCGACCTGGGGTGATTTCGGCAGCGCCGTGGCCGGGCTCGACATACGAACAACGGGCGAAGAACATCTATGGTCACATCGGCCGGCAGTTTTCATTTTCAATCATCAGAGCGCGACGGACGCGCTGATTATCTCGCGGCTGCTGCGTCACGACTTTACCAGCGTTGCCAAGCAGGAGATGAAGTCGAATCCGCTTGTCGGCACTGCTCTGGGCGCCGTTGGGACCGTGTTCATCGACCGAAGCAACAAGAACAAAGCGATCGAGGCGATGCAGCCTGCGGTCGACAGCCTGAAAGGCGGCACGTCGTTCGCCATTGCGCCCGAGGGTCGGCGTAGCCTCGGTTACAATCTCGGGCCCTTCAAGAAAGGGGCATTCCACATCGCCATGCAGGCCGGCGTGCCCGTGGTGCCAATCGTGATCGCGAACTCGTCAGACTCAATGCCCAAGAGCGGCAACATTGTCAGGCCGGCAGCGATTGACGTTACTGTGCTACCGCCGGTTGATACCGCCGACTGGACGAAAGAGACGATCGACCAGCACATCGACGATATTCGACAGATGTTCCTCAGGACGCTCGGCCAGACACGCGATGCGGATGTGAAATTGCGGCAGGTCAAATAGTTCCGATCAGTACATCCATGGCACACGTATTGGACAGCCCGGCATTTCAACAAGAACTGCAGGCTGTTGCGGATGATACGAGGCGTCCGCTGGAAGAGCTCCGCTCAGAGGCGTATGACGATTTTGACGAAATGCATGGCGATCGAAACCGCTTCGTCGTCAGCCTGTTCGCCTGGCTCTCGCGTTACCTGTGCCGTCGCGGCTACCATCCAGACTACTACCACGATGTTGCAGAACTCGAGCAGGTAAGGCGCCTCGCCGCCAGAAAGTCTGTCGTCTACCTGGTAACACATAAAACCTACCTCGACTTCTTCGTGTTGTACGATTTTCTGTACCGAAACGGCATCGCGCCTCCGTATATATTTGGCGGCGTCAACATGGCGTTTGCCGGATTCGGAAGCATCGCACGCAGTGCCGGTGGCATATTCATCCGCAGGACCTTCGCCGACGACCCGGTCTATAAAGTAGTACTGAGGCGGTACATACAACACCTGATCGGTGAAGGCTGCTCGTTCAGCTGGGCAATCGAGGGAACACGATCACGCACCGGAAAACTCGTCATGCCCAGGCTCGGTCTGCTCAAATATGTCGTTGACGCGAGCCGTCCACTCGGAGAGGACGCCATCAGCTATATCCCGGTGTCCGTGTCTTACGACCAGATTCCCGACGTCATTGACATGGCCGCGCAGGAAGCCGGTGCCATCAAGAGCCCGGAGAGCCTGAAGTGGTTTGTGAGCTACGTGCGCGGGCTGAGCAATCACTTCGGAAACATTTATGTTCGCTTCGGCGATCCGATGTCACTGCATGAAACGCCGGACGCGCCCGACTTGACCACTTCTCAGAAGCTACCCAGCCCGGCCATTATCGAGATAGAGAAACTCGCATTCGAGGTTTGCTACCGCATCAATGAGGTTACGCCCGCGACAGAAACCTCGTTGATCTTAATGTCGCTGCTTTGCCGGACGACCGCTAAACCCAGGCGCATTCGGGAGGACGTGGCTGCGCTGCAGAATTACATGGCAGAGCGCGAGTCGTCATCGATGTTTAGTGAGCCGAATTTGCCGATCGTCAATGACGTCGATAAAGCATTAACCTCGTTGGTCGATCACGGCATCGTGCAGCGGGATCCTGACAGTGATCACTGCGGCATAGCGCCGGAACGCTATCTCGTTGCACTGTATTACAGCAACATGGCTGTACATCACTTCGTCATCGCGGCATTTGCCGAGCTCGGGTTGCTCAACGTGACGCACGCTGACTCCGACTCTGGCGAGGAAGCGTTTCGCACCGAGGTTCTGCGGCTCCGCGATCTGTTTAAGTTCGAGTTCTTTTTCTCCCGCAAGGAGCACTTCCACAACCAGTTCGTCGATGAATTCGTATTTCAGGGCGTGCCGACAGAACGATTCGACAAACTGGACCGGGAAGCGGCAGAGAGATTGCTTCGCCGCCAGCCTCTGCTTGTCGCCTTCGGTGCGCTCTCCTCATTCGTCAACGCCTACAGGATCGTTGCCAGGTGCCTGATAGACGCGGGCTCGCGGCCGATCGATGACCGTAATACCTTTATCGCAAACTGCCAGGCCGAAAGCCGAAAGGTCGGTGCCGGGTACCCGGGGTTTGCCGCGAAAGCCTTGTTGACGAACGGTTACCTGCTGGCCGAGAACAGGGGCCTGCTGGGCGACGAATCGAGCGTGCCGGAGAAACGCAGGCGTTTCGTCGAAGAGCTCGAGTTTGTGGCACAGCAACTCGAGGAGATCCGTGAAATGACAGCCTAGTTCGCCTTCCTCTGCGCCTTCTTCCTGGGCCTGGTCGGCGACGTCGCCTATTTTCCGGCTTTCTTTTTCGCTTTCTTCTTCGCTCTCGTCTTCTTTTTGCCGATCTTCGCTGCCGCCGCTGTCTTGAGGGCTTTAAACGACGCGCTCGTGCAGGCCGACAGTTGCTCCGGGTCAGGTGTTATTTCGCGACAGCCCGTGAACGAAAATATGATTTCGCCGTTGTAACTGATCGCCGAAATAATCAGGCCCATGCCGTCGATAACAGGCGCAAAACCGGTCGACTTGATGAGCTTCGCTCCGTTGCAGTACAGCGGTTGCTGCACGCCCGGCACATTCGTCACGGTGCAATTGAACACTCTCATCGCCCGGTGACCGAGTCCGAGACCTGTAACAAGACGGCCCGCGAGTGCCATTGTTGCCGACGGAATGTGCCTCGTAATGTCCGTCATCTGCCTGGCGCTTATCGCGTGCTCGGTTTCCTTTGCATCAGCGGTCGCCTCGCGCACCGCCCGTAGCCTGGCCAGCGGATCGGCTATGTCTGTATGGAGTGGCACGGACATCGTCGCTAACACGTTGCCGGCGACTCTAGCCTCATCCGGACGGCGGGTATTAATCGGCGCCATCGCAATCAACGAGTCCTCCGGCAGCTCTCCTTTGTCCTCGAGGTAGCGGCGCAGCGCGCCTCCGCAGATTGCAAGTACCACATCATTGACGGTCGCTCCGGGCACCGCTTTCCTGATTTCGGCAAGCTGTTTCAATTTGAAGGTGACACCTTCAACGACGCGTTGCGCAGACACGGGCCTGTTGAAACGAGTGTCCGGCACAGTGTCGGCCAGGTTGATGTCCGGCAACACGCCTTTAAGAAGTGAGCGGCCGATTCCGGGCAATGTCGCCGCCGTCGCTTTTGCCAGCTGAAACGGTTCGCGAATGTTGTTGATTGCGGCGCGTGACAATAAGCCGAACCAGGACGGCGTGCGTTCAGGCTCCCACGGTTCCGGCACCGGGTCCGGATCGTACTCCGGCGTCGTGCTATGTAGCCCGGCCATAATCTCGGTGCCGCTGACTCCGTCGATCGCAGCGTGATGGTACTTGGCTATTATCGCGAAAGCGCCTTTCGGAATACCCTTGATGTTGTCGAGTCCTTCAACCAGGTGCATTTGCCACGGCGGACGGCTCAGGTCCAGCGGACGTGAGTGAATTCGTGCGGCGAGAATGCACAGCTGCCGCCAGTCCCGGGGTTCAGGCAGCGCGATGTGTCGAATGTGAAATTCGAGATCGAATTTGTCGTCGTCGACCCAGTACGGGTAGTCGACACTCAACGGCAATGAGACGAGTTTTTGTCTGAATATCGGCGAAGTATGAAGCCGGCTTTCGACGTATTTCAATACGTCTTTGTGACGCACGATGCCGCCGGGCGAAGTCGACTGATCGTAGATATACAAAGCCGTGAGGTGCAGGTGCGCGCCCTGACTTTCGAGGTACAGAAACGAAGCGTCTTGTGCACTTAATTGTCTCATGCGATAGCCGGCAGCCCTGTGCGCAACCTCATCCGGCGCGTTGCGCTTGTGCCGCCCTTATGTCCTCACCGTGTGCCCACGTCGCGTGCGTGCCGCTCGATATTCTGTGCGGCAATATGATTCTCGCAACAGGTCCCGCCTCGACGTCTGTCGCGTCAACGATGACGCACTCGGATCGATCTTCGATCAGGTCGGAGACAAACGTTACCAGGTAACCATCGTCTTCACTCGTGGCATTTAGTCGCGGCGCGAAACCAGCCTCGCTGCCGTAGCGCTCCTTGCCGAAGTCCAATGACCAGGACTTACCACTTTCCAGGTCGTGTTTGCAGAGCCCAGTGAACATGAACCAACCGCTCCTCGGAATCGCGCTGTAAGCATACCGATACGGTTTACCGCCGTAGTGCTGGTTTATGATGCCGAACTCGAGGGTTCGATCATCCAGGCGTTCTTCCTTTGTTTCACCTGTCTTCAGATTAAAACGCCAGCGGTGCAGTCGGGGGCACATCAGGTCCTGAGCAAGATAGGCCATCATCCGCTCATACCCCGGCGGCGCGTCCGGATAATTGGCCGGCTCGGGATGCTCCTGAAAATAGCCGTCGAGGACGACTTCGTCGCCTTCCTCATAAGCGTTGGTCCAGTGCAGTACGTACGTCGGGTCGGCCTCGAACCAGCGGATCGTGTCGGGTGCGCCGAAGCGCGGGATGATGCCGAAGCGCGACGGAATATCGGGAAAGAAGCGAACCGCGTGTATCCCGCGCTCGAGGGCTTCCGGATCCCAGAACAGCGGCAGGTCGTTAATGACCGTGTAATTCTCGGTAAACGCGATGTCATGCGGCAGCCGCGCGCCCGGCAGATCGATCGGAATATAATGCTTCAGCCGGTTGTCCGGCCCGACGACGCCGTAATGAAAGTACGGTGCATGTTTCGAATAGTTGAAGAAAATCAGATTCCCGGTGCTCTCGTCGAGGCTCGTATGAGCGGATATGCCGTCGATCGGCACCCAGGACTCCGTGCCGAACTGCTCCAGCGTGTAGGGGTCGAGTCGGTATCCCTCGCCGCACTGATAGAAGGTCGACAAAATTCGACCGGCATGGACGATGACGTCGGTAGAGGACGAGTCTTTCAACCATTCCTGCGCACCCCACCCGGGGCGCGTCGACCGCGTCGGCTTCTCCATCAGCCCAGCCCATAGTGAGTGTCCGGCCTCCTGCTCGGCCTGGAATCCCTTGGTGCGCACGAAGCGATTACGGTACTCCGCCTTGCCATCCACGATACTTATCGCGTGAATCATGCCGTCGCCATCGAACGGGTGGTAACGGCCGATAGGTTCGTGAATCTGGTTCTCCGTGTTGCGGACATAGACGCCGTCAATATCTCCCGGTATCTCGCCGATGACTTCCATGTCAGTGGCATTGTATTCCGAGTAATTCGGGGTCCAGCCACCGCTCAGGTACGGGTGATCAAAATCTTTGAGAGTAGGTTGGATTCGATTGACAAGCTCGATGGCCACGGCGCCTCCTTTTTTGCCCATGTCTCGGCCCGCACGGTCGTCGGACCTTTGGACAGAGTAAGTCTAATAATGAAAGTGACTAGGACAAAAAGGTACCAGTGTGCATCGCACTTGGCAAGTGACGAAGGCGTGACTCAGCCTGCCGGGCGCACGGCCGCGACGCTGCACAGGCGGCGTGCGTTTGTCTTCGCCCAGTAGTAGCCGATGATTCCCGAGACGAGATTTGCAATCGCGTAGGCCACAAATATTCCGACGATGCCGTACAGGCGCATGCCGACCATGGCCAGCGGCACGTACAGGCCCAGGATCCGGGTGACGCTGATAATGACGCCCGGCATCGGCTGTCCAAGCCCGTTGAACGCGGCATTGACGACCATCACGATGCCGTAAGTGCCGTAGCTGATCGGCGCTATCCACAGGAACAATCGCGTCACGCTCATGACCGCCTCGTTGTCGCTGAACAGGGTTGGCAGAAACCCCGACAACAGCGCCAGCAGGACCGCCACGACCAGGCCGCTCAAAATACAAAACACGGCGCAAATGCGCAGAGACAACTGGATCCTATCCTCTTTTCCGGCGCTTAAGTTTTGCCCGACGAACGGACCGATCACTGCCGACAGTGCGTAGTACATGACCAACACCAGCGACTCGATGCGGCTCGCAACGCCGAAGCCGGCGACGGCCTCTGGCCCGAATCGGGCAATCATTGCGGTTACCAGGGCGAGGCCAACCGGCACGATGGCATTGGTGCCCGCGGCAGGCAGCCCCACATGCAGAATGTCGCGCCAGGACCGCTTGAGTTCCTGCCATTCCGGTTTCTCGAAGGTGATCATGTGGAGCCGGTGCGTCAACACGTACAAGGTGCCGGCAAATATGGCCCCCCTTGCGAGAAATGCAGCCACCGCTGCGCCGTTCAGGCCCATGGCCGGAATTGGCCCGACCCCGAAAATGAAAATTGGATCGAGAACGACGTTCAATATGGCGCCCGATATCATGAGCTTGCTCGGGAGCCGCGTGTCACCCGTCGCCCGCATGCCGCTCGTGCCCACCATGCCCACCACGAAGAAGGGCACGCCGACATAAAGGATAGTCATGAAGCTCCGAATCATCGGAATCATGTCGTCGGGCGCACCCAACAAACGGAACAGCGGGTTAATCGTCAGCACGCCGACGACGGCGACGGCTGCGGTGATCAGGAAAGACAGGATCAGGCTGTCGGTCACCAGGCGCTGTGCCCGGCCGTGGTCTTCTTTGCCGATCGCACGGGCCACGACCGACGAAGTGCCCGCGCCGAGACCGATCGCGACGCTGGTAACGATCATCAGTATGGGGAAACCGAAGCTGAAAGCCGCCAGTGCTCGGTCACCGACCTTGCCCAGGAACCACGCATCGATGAAGGACTGAGCCATCATCGTTGTAATTCCGAGCAACATCGGCAGGGCCATGTCGGCAAGATGGCGGCCGACCGGCCCTTTGGTGAGTCTGGCTTTCTGCGGTTTCATTCGGGGCTTTTACGCTACTATCAACGGGGACGAATACAGGTAAAGCGGATGAAACACAAGACCGAAATTCTCATCGATGCGGATCTCGCGACGGTATGGAGAATGTTCGATGATCCGGACAACATGGCCAGGTGGCAGCCCGCGCTCAGGTCGTTCAAGCACATGTCTGGCACGCCGGGTCAGCCGGACGCGGTTTCGGAACTCGTCTATAACGAGAGTGGAAAAAATGTCGTGATGACGGAGACCATCACGGCACGCCGTGAAGAGAATTTTCTGGGCGGCAGCTATGAATCCGACTGGGGCACGGTGGTGGTTTTCAATCACTTCGAAGAAACCGCCGAGGGTAAGACCCGCTGGACCAGCAACCTGAACTACAGCTTCAATGGCTTTATGAAGATAATGGCATTGTTCATGCACAAATCGATTCGTAATCGCAGCGACCGCGACATGAATCGCTTCAAGCTTTTCGTCGAGACGGAAGCGGCTGGTACAGCTTCATGAGCTGGAAGAAAATTTCGTCGCGGACCGTCTATGAGAACGACTGGATGCGCGTCCTGGAGGACGATGTTGTCAATCCCGGCGGCGGCAAAAATCTGTACGGCCACGTTCACTTCAAGAACGTCGCCGTCGCGATCATCGCGCTCGACGACAGCGACAACACCTGGCTCGTTGGCCAGGACCGATACACCCTCGGCGAGTATTCCTGGGAGTTACCGATGGGCGGCGCGCCGCTCGACGAGCCGCCGCTGGTCGCCGCGCAGCGTGAGCTCCAGGAAGAAACCGGGATTCGTGCTGCGACCTGGGAAGAGCTCATGCGCCTGCACCCCAGCAACTCGATTACGGATGAACTCGGCATCGCGTATATCGCCACCGGTTTGTCCTTTGGCGAGACAAAGTTTGAGGAAACTGAGGATCTCGAGATTCGCAAGCTACCTCTTATTGATGCCGTCAACATGGTGCTCGACGGTCAAATTACCGATGCCATCAGCGCCGCCGCGTTGCTACATGTCGCCGCCATCAGAAAAGCCTCTTCGCGGTAACGATATAGCG
>CAMYMR010000062.1 GCA_947259285.1 uncultured Woeseiaceae bacterium
TTGGCGTCCGAATCTGACGAAACAGTGACGTTCGACGTTGAGAGAATGACGTGCGCGACCTGCCCAATCGCCGTCCGGAAAGCGATGCAACGAGTTGACGGCGTCAGAGAAGTCGAGGTCAGCATGGAAGACGAGTCAGCGGTTGTCACCTATGACCCAAGTGTGACGACGGCCGCGGAAATAGAGCAGGCATCCACCGATGTTGGCTTCCCTGCGAAAGCCAGGGGCAGCGAATGACGATAGCAGAGCGCTCAACCGAGCCATACTCGACGATAACTTGTCCCGAGTGCGGGCATCAGTCGAAGGACTTGATGCCTACGAATGCGTGCCAGTTCTACTATGACTGCAAAGGATGCGGCGCCGTGCTTAGACCGCTAGATGGTGACTGCTGCGTTTATTGTTCGTATGGCGACGTTAAGTGCCCGCCGATTCAAGAAGGCAGTTCATGCTGTACTTGATGACATCAAATGGCTACAACTGACCTAAAGCTCGACGAACCTGGTTCACTACCGAAACCGGGACCTATAGGTCGGCTTGCCCGATTGGTATTTGGTCTACTCTGCGCTTGGTATGTGAAGGGTCTAATTGACGTAGCAGATACCCTCGTTACCAGTGACGGGCATATCCATACCTTGATTTGGAATGGGATTCTTCCCGGCCTGTTCCTGATTAGCTACGTTATCAATATCGGTTTCTCGCGTGCATGGCGAAAGTGGCCTGCGATTGTCAGTGGCGCTGGTATTCTGGCCGCTGCCGGGATCGGATATCTGCTCCAAGGCACTATCGAATCTGAATTGCTCGCCCGTGTGATCTGGATTTGGGAGCTGTACGTCTTTTCCCATTTGGGCGTCGCATTCTTGATCGCGGGAAGCATTGGTACGCCCGGGTGTGAAATGAGAGCCCTTCATGACCTGTATTCGCGAGTATCCGGGAAACCGACAAAAGAGCACTATTGCCCGATAGGCCCGCTTCACCCTATTGATCAATGGGAGTCACGTCGACAGAGCACATAGCGCGGCTTGGGCGCTCAATGCGAGCGGCCAGTTTCCGGGAAGCTACCGTTCAGGCTGAATGCGAAGCAAGGGTCAGAACTTGCCCCACACCAAGATCAAGAATGGGCACCGCTTGGGCACCAGATGGGCACCGCCGTTATTCGCTTGATAGCGAAAACGGCGTAACCATTTGAAAAGGTTGGCGCGCCCGACAGGATTCGAACCTGTGACCCCTGCCTTCGGAGGGCAGTACTCTATCCAGCTGAGCTACGGGCGCAAATTTAATGCAGTGCTGAGAAACTCTATCTCGTCTGATTGTAGCCGCGCTGCGCGCGGCAGCAGTACTCCTCTCGTCGCTGCGCTCCTCGAGCCCGGCCACTCGCCGGTAGGCTCGTGGCGTTCGCTCCTGGCGAAGCATGCTTCGCCTCACCGGTTGATTCGGGCCTTCGGCCCTCAGCCCTTCGGGCCAACGCCTTTGGCGTTGTCCAAAACCGCTCACGCGGTTTTGTCGCGGTGATCGTCGCTCACCCAGCTGAGCTACGGGCGCTAATTTTGGGCCACGTAGTATAGCGCTGTTTTCGTCGGTTTCGTGGTGAGCGACCGACGAAGTCGCCGGCAGCGCTGTCGAACAGCTGGCCGCGTCGAAATACCGCCGACACCATTGAGCTGAAGATCAGCGCGACGAAAGAAACGAAGGCCATTGCCGTCAACGGCATGAAAATCATGAACACGGCCAGATCCACGATCGATTCATCGCCGGACAAGCGGGTGCCTTCGTCAAGTGGCGGGGATACGAACGCCAGCGGTAAGCCGAGGAAGACCAGCGCCGCTAACGCCGCAAGCGCTCGCCTCCCCGTGTAGCGAGCCCGGCTCTCACCCTCCCGGGGCGTCGGCCCGAACCAGATGTTCCAGGACCGCTTCGGCCTGTTCGACCGGTCTCTCGAATCGGCGCGAGCCAGTACGACCAGCAACAGCACTGCGGCAATCACTATCCACAAAGCCATATGCGCAGCGTCTCACTTTGCAGGACACGCCGCTGTTACCTGATTCACGTTCGCCGATATTGCCCGAGGGCTTGATCGCGCAGCTATTCTGCCTCTTCCGGCGACTCGGCGTCATCCGCGCCGGACTTTGCCACGGCAGATCCGCCCACACCGTCGTAGCTGAACTTCTGGCCGCTCACGCTGGCCTCATACATCAGCCCGCCCTTGGCGACCGTGAAGATGGCCATGCCCTTGTAGTATTCGCCGACCGTCGATGCATCGTGCTGGCCGCCACTCGCGCCCGCAGTCGATCCGGTGGTCGTCGCGGCGGCCGATGCGCCGGCCGTCAATGCGACCGCTTGTG
The DNA here is from genome assembly GCA_947259285.1 of uncultured Woeseiaceae bacterium. Taxonomy (GTDB): domain Bacteria; phylum Pseudomonadota; class Gammaproteobacteria; order Steroidobacterales; family Woeseiaceae; genus UBA1847. The sequence continues at coordinate 2,340 of CAMYMR010000062.1, forward strand.
CCTGGGCACCGAACTCGAAATTTCCGCCGGAGAACTCTTTGAAGGCGCGTTCATCCTTGAAGAAGATGATCTGGCTGAATGCCTGACCGCCCAACTGGAAGCCGACCGACAGCTGGGTCATCTTGGTGTCCCCGACGTGCTCGCCGCCGACGTAAACGCGACCCTTGCCGTGCGCGCCGCCGATACCGATGCCGGCCTTGCCAATGCTGGGAAACACCGCGTAGCCGTAACTGCTCTCGAAGAAATCGCCAACGATTGCGCCTTCGAAAACCTCGACGGTGTCCGAGTACTTGTCTGCCCATGCCACGCCGAAGGCCATGGCGCAAAGGATCAATACAACGGATCGCACTGAAGCTCGATTACTCATTCGATTTCCCTCTAAATTTGTCGATATCCGGCAAAAACCGTCGCTCGCCCAGCTGAGCTACGGGCGCTTGGTTTGTTATTACTATTGGATTGTAACTTGTCTTCGGGCAGTCGCGGTTGATTTCTCGCTACGCTCGTCACCCCACCAGGGCGCCTTCGGCGTCACATCGGCAGACGCATGGCAATATCGTCGCGCATTCTCTAGTATCCATCCCCAACTTCGCGGAGGGCAATCCATGAACGAAACGATTTATCTTGTCGCAGGCGGATTCGGCCTGCTGATCGCCGGCATCGGCCTCGGATACTTGTTCGCGCGGCTGCGCGTTGGCAAACAAGCCGCAAAAGCCAAGGACGTGCAAAAGGAATTCGACGATTACCGCAGTAATGTGACGGAACACTTCGGCCGTACCGCTGAGCACTTCCAGGCTATCGGTAGTCAGTATCGTGAGCTTTACATGCACATGGCAAGCGGCGCGGATGCGCTCTGCGACCAGCAGGCGCTGGACGAAAAGCTATCGTTCAAACCGGCCGCAATGATCGAATCACTGGCCGATGACGCGGCGTCGGTGCAGGAGTCGGCGACGGCTCCGCAAGATTACGTCGAGGGCGATGACACCGGCGAGGTCGAAAAGAGCGTGCCCGAACCGGTCGCCGCGGAAGAAGCGCAGGCGGAGGAGCCTGAGGGCACGACGAAAGCATCGGCCGAAGTTTCGGTCGAGGACGTGAAGCCGGAAACCAAGCGCGAAGCAGGCGACGAGGATTCACGGCGCGTCTATCATTGAAACGCAATAGCTGAACGCCTTTCGTCCGCCGTCAGGGCACCGACGGCGCGAGATGCCAGCGCAGAGTTGTTCAGAGAGGAACGGAGTGTGACCTTGAGCGCCAGGCTCAGGGCCTGATCCCGCCACCCGCCGGCAAACGGGGTGACTATCCGGCCGGCGAGCTCATCCGGCTCTCATCAACGCCTAAACGGTACTCGCCCCTGGATGACGCGCAGCTTCTTCGTCGGAAGCGCCTCGTTCACCGCTCCCAGTTCTCGATCTGACCGGGTTTCATCCAGCAGGCGTGGAACCCGGGCGGGACGCGCTGTGGCAATGTCACCCGGGCGACCGGACCCTTGCTGATATCCAGTGCATCGAAGACCTGAAGCTGCTGTATACGCGTCTCGTCGTTCCATACGAAAGCGATGACGTAACCGTGATCCTCGCTCTCTGGATTGTCGGCCGGTGCAAACCAGGGCTCGCTGTACCAGCAATGCTCATGACTGTCGGACCACTCGCCGACCGTTTCGCCGGTATCGGTATTCATTTTCCGGATACCGGTCCAGCGAAGGATCTCGGGGTCATGGTCGATGAGATAGGCCCACTTCGAATAACGACCGGTCACGGCACTGTTGTAACCGGGGAATTCCACGTTGTGCTCGGCATCGAGACATTCCTCGATCGCCTCCCCGGTCTTCAGGTTCATGCGGTAGCGCCACAGGCGCGCATCCATGACCAGGTGGGCAATCATTTTTGCGGTGCGTTGGTCATCGTAGCTGCCGTCGGCATTCCTGGCCGGCATATAGCGGCAGGCAACCATGACAATTTCGTCGCCATCCTCCCAACAGTTGACGACGTGATACAGAAAACACGGTGAAAACTCGAACCAGTGAATGCTGTCGGATTCACCGTACCGCGGTATCACGCCGAATCTCGTCGGAATTTCCGAATTGAATACGATCTTGTGGCGCCCGGCTCGCAGCGCACCCTCATCGTGGTAAACCGGCAGATCATGCAGGATCGAGTAATTTTCCGTGATCCCCATATCGTGCGGCAGTCGGTCCCCGGGAAGTTCGATCGGGACGTGATGAACCAGCGTCCCTTCAGCGTTGACGACGCCATAGCTCATGTATGGGTGTTCTGAGAAGTAATCGAAAAACAGCAGTTCACCCGTAAACTCATCCACTTTCACATGTGCGGACATGCCTTTGCCGGGCCCGCTGACGTATTCCGGAGCCGCCTTTTTTGTCTCGAGCGTTATCGGGTCAACAATGTGCGGCACGCCGGCCAGGTACCAGGTCGTGACCGCATTGCCGCCGTGGCCGATCACATCCGTGTTCGAGACATCGTTCATCGGTTTGTCGGGGCGGCCTTTGACAGAGTTCATCACCCCCCAATAGCCTTCCGCGCCGCGCTCGTCGTTCTTGAGCCAGCCTTCTGTGCGGACCCACTTGTTGCGATACGTTACTTTGCCGTTGCGAAACTCGGCAGCGTGCAGCATGCCGTCACCGTCGAACAGGTGAAAAGTGGATCTCGGCTCGAATCGCTGATTCGGGCCATTGCGCAGATAGACACCGTTCAGGTCCGCCGGAATTTCACCTTCGATCGGCAGGTCTTTGAGCTCCTGCTCGTCGAAAATCGGTGCGAATTCACCGGTGAGCATCGGCCCGTGTTCTTCGCCGAATGGTGCATCCCGCAGTTTCATAACACTACTCATTAGCTAACTCCTGGGCGACGGTCGCCAGAGACAGTTCAGTTATGCAAGTTATTAAAACGCAATGCGGCGGCGTTTTCAAGACCGGTCGATCAGATCACGCCGGCATCTCTCATGCTGGAAATATCTGCCGAATCGAAGCCGAGTTCGGCAAGGATTTCGTCGGTGTGCTCACCAAGCGTCGGTGCTCTCCGGAAGTCGCCGACAGGCGTCTTCGAGTAACGAACGGGGTGGTCGGCGACAGGCGCCGGCACCCCGACGCCCGGATAATCGACGGCCTGGAACATGGCTGCTTCGACGACATGCTCGTTTTGGAGCAGCTCCCCGGGGCTCAACAACTCACCACAGGGAATGTCCGCTTCCGCGAGTTCGGACACTACATCCGCGTTGCTGCGCTCGGCGCACCAGCGAGCCATGCGCTCGCCAATAATGTCGCCATTATCGCCACGCAACTGGTCACTGGCGAAACGCGGATCCTCCAGCCAATGTGGCTCACCCATCAGGTTGGCCCATCGTTTGAAGAGCCCTCCACCAACGATCTGCACGGTCACCCAGCCGTCACGGGTCCGGAACGAGTCGGTCGGCGCATTGTACTGGCCGCGCGTACCGCTGCCTTGCCGCCCCAGTCCGAGGACGGCTTCTTCCATCAGTGCCGCATTATTGAAGGCAAGTGCCGTGCCGAGCAGCGTGCCTTCGACAATCTGGCCGTCGCCCGTTTTCATCCGGTGGATGATCGCGGCCAGAGTGCCGAAGGCGCTGAGCGCCGCCGTGCCAAAATCGCAATAGGGTGCAAATGACTTCGCTGGAGCACCCGGGGTTCCACTAAGGAACATGCCGCCCGACATCGCCTGGGCGACCGTGTCGAAGCCTCCGCGAGCTGCGTACGGTCCGGTCGAACCGAACGCCGAACCTGTCGTCAGGATAATGTCCGGCTTGATTTCGCACAGCGTTTCGTAATCGAGACCGAGCTTTTTGAGCGCCGGAGCGGGGAGATTGACGATGACGACGTCGGCGGTCCCGACCAGGCGACGCACAACCTCGCGACCCTCGGTGCGCGTGGGGTTCAGCGTCATGCCACGTTTGCCGCGTCCGATCTGAAGGTAATAGGCGCCCTCGCCATGTTCGCTGACCGGCACCGTATAACGGTCCTCGCCGCCCGCGGGTCTTTCGACGCGAATCACGTCGGCGCCGAGATCGGCAAGCAGGGTTCCGCAGTAAGGGCCGGCGATGTATCGGCCGAAGTCGATCACGCGGATACCTTCTAGAATACGGCTCATTTGCCACGCTCCAGAATCGTGACTGCCGTGACGCCTTCCTCGACGCCGAGAAATCCGCCACCGTTCTCGGCGATTGCCAGTCTGGCTCCGTCGACCTGGCGAGCGCCGGCCTCCCCACGTAGCTGGGTCGTCAATTCGTAGAGCTGCGCGACGCCCGTGGCACCCACGGGATGGCCTTTGGCCAGCAGTCCGCCGGACGGATTGACCGGCGATCGCCCACCGATCCTGAAGTCGCCCTGTTTCAGCCGGGCACCAACCTCACCAGGCTCGCAGAGGCTTAAGTTCTCGATTTGCTGCACCGCCGCATACGCCGTAGCGTCATGCACTTCAACAACATCGATAGCGTCCGGTGCGACGCCGGCCTCCTCGTAGGCGGCATTCGCAGCTCGTCGTCCGATGTGATTGGCATAGTCCTCCTTCTGCCGTTCCATGGTGCTTAGAAGCGCGCAGGCACGTATGCGCACCGCTCGACCTGCGCCGATCCGTCGCATCGCTTTCTCGCTGCAAAGCACGGCGGCAGAAGCACCGTCGCTCACCGGCGCGCACATGGCGCGCGTGAACGGATAAACGATCGGTTTGTCAGCCAGAACCTCGTCAACGGTGAAAGGCGTACGGTATTGCGCGTTTGGATTCTCCGAACCATGGCAGTGTGTGTTCGAAGCGACCCGGGCGAAGTCCTCCTGCGTCGTACCGAAGCGGTCCATGTGGACGCGCGCTTGCGCCGCGTACAGATCCATGAACAGGCTGCGATCCGGTCCCGGCTTCTCGCCGCCGATGGAGACAATATAGTCGAGCACGCTGTCGCGGTCGTGAATATCCGTACCGCCAGCGAAAGCGGCCGCGACCTTCTCGGGCCGGTCCGGATACACCATCTTTTCCGCACCGACAACGAGCGCCACATCGACCATCCCGGCGCGGATCGCGGCGATAGCCTGAAGCACCGCAGTGGATCCTGAAGCACACGCATTTTCGATATTGGCAATGGGGATTGCGGTGATGCCAGCGGACCGCAACGCGATCTGTCCCCGAATCGTGTTCTGCCCTTCGAGCATAGGCTGGCGCGTGTTCGCAAACCACGCGGACTGGATATCGCTCGGCCCTATTCCAGCGTCTTCGAGTGCATCATGAACTGCGGCGGCGGTGAGCGACTTGACCGACTCGTCGAGTCGCTTGCCGAACGGAGTCATCGAGATGCCGGCAATATAAACGTCTCGTGTCATGCCGCCTCATGGATCGGCCGACGGCGCTGTGCGATGCGAAAACGCGAGGCAACGAAAGAAAGGTCCGTGAGGCACGCGTTGCCTGCCGGATTGAGACCGGTCACATGGTAGTCGCTGTAGGCGGCGGCGAAGTTGATCCACATGGCGCCCGTGAGGTTGATGGTCAGGTTTGCCCCGGCCTGTGCGTAAACCTCGACCCAGCGGTCTACAAAGTCCTCGTCCGTTGAGTACAGATAACAGGAGATCGTGCCGCGCGTGCGGGCGAGCTCCGTCGCTTCGGCGGCTGCAGTGTCGCCGTCTTCCGCCGCAACGACAAAGAGCACGGGACCGAAGCGTTCCTCGGCGTACATCTCGACATGCTCCGGTGTCGCGGCAAGCACCAGCGGCGTGCGTGTCCGTGCATTCGGGAAATCGGGATGTTCATAGGGCTGCGATGGTCGCAGGATGGTCATGCCCTCGCGTTCCGCTTCGGCGCTCGCCGCGGCAACGACGTCGAGACTGACATCACCCTGAATGGCGCCCATGATGCCCGCCGCCATTTTCGGGTTGGCTGCAATAGCATCGATCTCATCGACGATTGCTTGAGCGACATCGTCAAAACCGGCCGTCCCGCCCGAAGTGGCAATGCCGCCCTTCGGCACGTAAACGACCTGCGGACTCGTGCACATCTGGGCGGAGAACAGGCAGGTTGCCCGGGCAACGGCACGCGCCGCCTCTGCCAGGTCGTCCACGGACTCCATTACGACGCTGTTTACGCCGGCCGTCTCCGTATAAAGCAGTTTACCTGTGACGGTCCGCTCGAGGTGACCGCCGTATCGAGGGCTGCCAGTGAAGTCGATAATCTGCACCGCGGGGTGCTCGACGTATTTGCCGGCAACGGGCTCCGCCAGCGTGTCTACGGCAAGCGTTATGAGATTCGGATCGAAGCCAAACTCCGACAGCACGGTGCGACACGTCTCCACGACGATGGCCATGGGCAGCACGGCAATCGGGTGTGGCTTCACGATGACCGGGTTACCGGTCGACAGGCTGGCGAACATTGCGGGGTAGGCGTTCCACGTCGGAAACGATGCACAGCATATGACGAGCCCGACACCGCGTGGTACCAGCGTATAGAACTTTTCGAGCGCCACATCGTCACCGGCGAATTTTCGGTGGTATGTCGCTGTTGGCACGACGTTACGCATTGCGATGGCCGCATACGCCAGCGCTTCGATACCGCGATCGAGCGCATTCGGTCCCGATCCGCTGAAAGCCTGTGTATAGCTTTGCCCCGCCACGTGCATGATGGCGTGTGCCATTTCGAAATTGCGATCGTACAGTCGCTCTGCCATCTCCAGGCACAGCGCAATTCTCAGCTCGGGGTTGGCCTTGGCCCATTCGGGCATCCCTGCTCGAGCCGCCTCGACCAGCACATCGGGGTCCGAGACCGGATAGCTTATTCCGAGCGGCTCCAGGTTATAGGGTGAGGTCTCCTCGCCAACCCATCCCGTGATGCCCGGCAGATCCAGCTCGAATCGGCGGTTGAGGCGTGCCTCGAATGCCGCCTTACCGGCCGGCGGTTTCTCGGTTCCGTGAATCCGTGTCGATGGTGAATCCTTGTAAGGACTCCAACTGACGCGTGTTTCGACTGCCTCGATGGCCTGCGCGATGACCGGCCGGTGCTTTTCGATCAGTGCCGCGCGATTGTCCGAGATCGCTTGCATGCTCAATCTCCCAGGCGTTCGACGATCATCGCGGTTCCGACACCGGCCGCTCCGGCAAGCGCGACGAGTCCGTAGCGCCCGTTCGCGACGTCCAGTGCGTCCAGCAGCGAAGAAAGCAGTATCGCACCGCTGGCACCCATCGGGTGCCCTTTCGCGAGGCTTCCGCCGCCTACGTTCACTTTGTCCGGATCGGGTTTTCTTTCGCGCATGAACTTCACAATGGAGACCGCGAAGGCTTCCATGTATTCGATACGATCCATGTCATCCAAGGTCAGTCCGGCCTGCGCCAGCGCACGATCGGTTGCGGTGAGTCCCGCTGTCAATGATTCCGCAGGATCTCCGCCGGCCTCGGCGAACGCGACGATCCTCGCGCGCGGCGCGGCGGCGACCAGTCCTTCCCCGCCAACCAGCGCGAGCGCGGCACCGTCGCAGATCGGCGGCGCGTGCGCGACCGTGTGGCGATGATCAACCTCACGACCGAGGACGTCCTTATAGTGTTCAGCGAGGGACGCGAAAGCCGGCTCGAGCGTGCCCAGAGATTCGGCGGTAACAGCCCGCGGACATTCGTCGCGCTCGAGTCCATCGACCGAGATACGCGATGCGACCAGTGCGGTTCCTTCAGCCTCGGCCGTCCGTGTCTGGGAGATCAACGCGGCTTCGTCCATTTCCTCGCGGGACACGCCGATATCTTCCGCGAGTCGGTCTGCGGCGAGCGCCACCGGCAGGTAACGAGCGCGCGGCGGCAGTGACGTATTCGTGTAGTAATCGGCCTGGTCGCCCATGAACGGGACTCTCGACATCATCTCGACGCCTCCGGCCAACGCACTGCGGCAGTACCCGGCCGATACCATGGACGCCGCGTATCCCACGGCGGTCAGGCCCGACGTGCAATAGTTGTTGAGAGAGAAGGCGGCGGTCTCGTCCGGCAGTTCCGCGCGGAACTTGGACACCAGCGCAATGTTGCCGCCTTGCGCACCGACCTGGCCCACAGCGCCCAGGATCAACGCATCAGCGGGCGGGCTGGCATTCATCCGCTCAGTGATACCGCCAACCGCGGCGGCGACCAGGTCCTCCGGTTTCTGTGACGCCAGTCCGCCGTCTGGTTTTGCCTTGCCGCGCACCGTGCGCACGGCATCATAGATGAATACGCTCATAATCTGCTTCCCTGGTAATGTCCGCCCCGGATCGACGTTGAAGCACGACGTTCTTCAACATACCATATCAGTTCAGTTACGCAAGTGACCTTTGAGAACATGGAATCCAGCCACCCGGAAAGGGTCAGCGTCCTGGTCGCGCACGGCGGAGCATTGGTGGTTGAGCACTTTCTACAATCAGCAGCTCGCCGGCCTGCGGCGTAGCAAGGCGGCCGCTAGGCGAGTTTCTTCATAATATCGGGGTTAGGGACCTGAATTGTGCTGGTCAGGCCGACATCAAGGGGTGACTCCATTCGGTCCAGCACATCGGCAAGCGGTTCGGGGCGACCGATGCCGAATCCCTGACCGAAATCGACGCCAAGCTCCTTCGCTCGTGTGAAAATGGCACCATCTTCGACGTACTCGGCGATCGTCGCTGCGCCCTTGACCTTGGCGATACCAACGACGGCCTGCACGATGGCCTCCGACAGTGCATTGTGGGTTATGTTCGTTACGAACATCCCGTCGATCTTAAGGAAGTCGATTGGAATGTCCTGCAAATAGGAAAACGAGCAATAGCCAGTGCCGAAGTCGTCCAGCGCGACGCTGCAGCCAATCTCTCTCACATCGTTGATGAACCTTAGCGCCTGTTCGATGCGCTTCACCGCCGCCGACTCAGTGATCTCGAAACAAATGGAGTCCGGTGACAGGCCGCTTTCCCGCACGCTGCTCACGACAAACTCACTGAAGCCTTCATCGGCAATCGATTGACCGGAGACGTTTATACTGAAGCTGGACAAATTTATCTCCAGCATGTTTTCGGCTTCGGACAGTTGGTTAAGTGCGTGAGCAATGACCCAGCGATCCACTGCAGGCATCATCTGATAGCGTTCAGCAGCCGACAGAAAGGTCTGCGGCGGCACAAGGTTGCCCGTCGAATCCAGCATCCGTGTCAGCAACTCGAATTTCCGCGCCGGCTCCTCGCTCTGAAGTGATTGGATCTTCTGCGCAAAGATCACGAAGCGGTTTTCGATCAAAGCGCTCTGCAGATTGCCAATCTCACTGAGATCGGCATGCCTCTGCATGATGCTCGCGTCGAGATCCTGAAACAGGACGTACTGACCGGTGCCGCGGGACTTCGCGGATTTGCAGGCCACTTCCGCGATGTTTACGGCTTGCGATCCGGTCGCTGCGTGCTCCGGTATTAGCGCGATGCCAATACTTACCGATAGATCCATCGATTTGTGAACATCAGAAGGACGCACCGACTTTACTGCGTTGAGAATTTCTATCGCCGCGTCAACCGCCTGCGCTTCACTCGCCGTATCGAGGTACAAACCGATCAGATCGCCCGACAGAGACGCTACCGCGTCTGGCGATCGAGCAATACCGGACAAGATTTCGGTAACAGTATTGATTACCTCATCGCCGACGACATGACCGAATTGATCGTTGATGATATGCAGCCTGTCGATGTCAACGAACAGGAACGCACGATCGGCGTCAGGATCTCGCTTGATGTCCGAGTCCATACGCTCTATGACCGTCCGCCGATCCAGGGGACCATTCTTGACGGTCTTCCCCGGCGCCAGCAAGCCGCTGATCTTCACACATAGCGCCCGGGCGAGACGAACATCGTCGCGAGAGAACTGAGCCTCACGAGCCAGAATCAAAACGCCGCTCACACGGGATTGAGGGTCCGCGATCGGTGAGCACAGTATCTGCCTGCCAGCACCCTGTGACGTTTTCAACAGGCTTGCCAACTCCGGATCACTGGAAACAATGACCTTCCGGGAATCTCGGGCACTGGCAAAAAGCTTGCCGGCGGCCCGGATCATGGAATCCCTGGCGTCATCTTCTTCCAGCGCGTCCTGAGGCCAGAACAGCTTTGTTTTGGACTGAGGCGCGAGTACCGCGGCCATTGTGCAATCGAGATGGCGAGCAACCTCGTCGAGCATCGCGGCCAGGCCGACGTTGGCGTCCTGGCCCAGGACTAGTTTGTCCAGACCCGTGAGAAACTGCATGTCGGCTCGACTTCGCCCGGCGGCAGGCTGCGTTGACGACAGATCGGTTGTGATCGCCAGGTGCCTCGAGATGCAATGGATGACGGCTCTCACTTTCTTGAGATCGGCGCTATGCTGCTCTGCATCTTCGGAGGTGAAGCGGACGATCAGGCGCCCGAATGGCTTGGACGACGACTTGGTACGCAGCGGAATCTCGTAGCAGACGCGCTCACTGCCGTCGTCGACCAGGCAGCGGGATACTTGCTGGCTAGTCGCCAGTGCGCCCTGTGGAAGCCAGTTTTCCGCCCCGAGTTCACCAGGCGCGCTCGACACCGTGGCGCCCGACACATTCTGTATGACTACAGCATCGCTGTCCCGCAGGGCATCCAGCAACTGCATGGAGAATATGTAAAGAAGCTTGTTCCTGGAGGGGACTTTCTTATCGAGGGCCAACACCTGCTCCGACGCGCGCTTGTCATCTTTATTAGCGGCACAACGGTTGAATTCTTTAGCATTTTTGATGGTCAGTCCTGCCGATATTGTATGCTGCGGCGTTCGGCAATAATGGAAGCAACGGAGTCCACGAATGAAGCGGCTATTGGCAGTCATAGCGATCGTCTTGCTCGGCGGACTTTCCTATCTGGAGTGGGTGCTTCCCGGACAAACCGAAACCTCGATCAACGTCAACCTGCCGCACGCGCCTTATGCGGTCAGCGAACGTGCCAGGCAGCTGCACGACAGCCTTTTCATCGCGGACCTGCACTCCGATTCACTGCTCTGGAAGCGCGACCTGGGCAAACGCTCGGACGTAGGACACATGGACCTGCCAAGGCTCCGCGAGGGTAACGTTGCGCTGCAGGTCTTCAGCGCGACAACTAAGAGTCCCGAAGGACAAAACTACGGCCGCAACGACGCGGATTCGGATCGCATTACGCTGCTGGCGATCGCG
>CAMYMR010000063.1:0-13192 GCA_947259285.1 uncultured Woeseiaceae bacterium
CTCATCCATTCGCTTCTGCTCCAGCCTCGCCTCGTGCGTGCGCTCTTCCGCCTCGCATTTCTCGATCACGCGCTCGAGCGACTCCAGTCGCTGTCTCTCCGCGATCCATCGCTGCCGGTGAGTCTCGAGCGTGCGCTCGCTTTCTCGCACAATCTGCTGCTGCGCCTTCAGCGCGCCATCCAGGCGATGCAGAAATTTCTGGTAGTCCTGCCAGTGTGCGGAATTCAAGGTCGATCTGGCCTGGCTCTTCTTCACATAGTCGTGCCGAAATGCGTTCAGCTCACCGAGGCGATCGAGCTGTTCCTCAAGATGCTTCCGGGACCGTCCCGTCAGTTCACCAAGCCGGCGTTCTTCCGCCGCTGCGATACTCGCAATCTTCCCGATTTTTCGGGAACGGCGTGTCATGCTAGTCGTTCAGTGCCGGCTCATCCGCCGGCTCCGTGCCCGACGCCGCATCAAACAGTTCGCGAAGCTGGGCCAGGCTTGTTGCCGAATCGACGCTCTGATTCTGGTGCTGTCGCAGAAAGTCGACTATCGACGGCCACAAGGCGATCGCTTCATCGAGCTGCGGATTCGACCCCGGTTGGTAGGCACCGACCGCAACGAGATCCCGGTTCTCCTGGTAGACCGAGTACACCTGCCGGAAGCGCGAAATCAGCTGTTGCTGCGTGTCGGACGTACACTGGTTCATTGCGCGGCTAACCGAAGACTCGATATCGACTGCCGGATAGATACCGGCATCCGCCATGCTGCGCGAGAGCACGATATGACCATCGAGAATGGCGCGCGCGGCGTCCACAATCGGATCGTTATGGTCGTCGCCTTCGGCCAGAACGGTATAGATGGCGGTGATAGAGCCTCCGCCTTCCGAGCCGTTACCGGCGCGTTCCACCAGCTGCGGCAGCTTTGCGAATACGGACGGCGGATAGCCTTTGGTCGCGGGTGGCTCCCCGATAGCGAGTGCGATTTCGCGCTGCGCCTGAGCGAAACGCGTGAGTGAGTCCATCAGCAGCAGCACATTTTGTCCCTGGTCACGAAAGTGCTCGGCGATGGCTGCCGTCAACCACGCGCCGTGCATGCGCATCAGCGGTGTGTCGTCGGCTGGCGTCGCCACGACGACGGCGCGCTTCATGCCGTCAGAGCCGAGGGAGTGATCGATAAATTCCTGCACTTCCCGTCCGCGCTCTCCGACCAGTCCGACAACGACGACATCGGCTTCCGTATTCCGCGTCATCATGCTGAGCAGCATACTTTTGCCAACGCCACTGCCAGCAAACAAGCCCATTCGCTGGCCACGACCGATCGATAACAGGGAGTTGATCGAGCGAATACCGACATCCAGCTGAGTGCGTATGGGCTTACGCTTGAGCGGGTTGATCGAATCACGAACAAGCGACACCGTCTTGCCGCGCGCGATCGGTTTGCCGCCGTCCAGCGGATTACCACGACCATCAAGCACGCGCCCGAGGAGGTCGTCACCGACGACGACCTCGGGTGAGCCTGAAATCGGTATGACGCGCGCGTTCGGCGACACGCCCCGCATGTCCGCGACCGGCATCAGATAAAGGCGCTCACCTGAAAAGCCCACGACCTCGGTTTCAACGTGCCGCCCATCGGCGGCAACGACGTCACAGCGCCCACCGAGCGCGGCATGACAACCTTCGGCCTCCATCGCGAGCCCAACCGTGCGGCGCAGCACGCCTTCGACGACCAACGGTGGCCCTTCGTCATAGGCCCGATCGATAAACGCACCGAGTCGTAGCGAGCGCTCGAGGTTGCGATCGGGATCGGGGCCAACAAATACGGGATGATCGTCAGTCATTCGCGGCGCTCATCGCCCAGCGCGGCGCTGATTACCGCCTGTAATCTGGCTTCGGTCGTGGCGTCTATCTGCGAGTTTTCGGTGGTGACCCTGCAGCCGCCGTGTGCGATTAGCGGGTCCTCTACGATGGTCCAAGCAGGCTCGCCGTCTGCCGGCGCCAGGGATTCTCGCACCAGCGCCGCATCATCGGGATGCAGGTGAACCTGGGTATTGCGACTGGCGATTGGCAGCAGCTGAATCGCTTCCCGAACGACACCGATCACGTGCGTCGGGTCGATTCTTATCTCGCGGCGGAACAGCTGCTTGACGATCGCGATCGCGAGTTCGACCAGCTGTTTTTCGACGGAATCGTCCAGCTGGTCGAATGGTTTGCTTAAGCCATTGAGAAGCTGGTCGAGGCGCGCGGCGCGCTGCCGGACGCCCTGCTCTCCGGCCTGCAGCCCTTCGGCGTGACCTTTCTGCCAGGCCTCCTCGTAGGCTTCTTTCTGCAGCTCCTCCAGGCGCCCCGCCGTGAGATAGCCGCTACCGCCGGGCGCGTCGATCGATGGAACGTCCCAGGCGGCCGGTGACTTGACGGCAGAGTCGTCAGACATATTCCTCGCCACCCTGGCCCAGGTTGATGTCGCCAGCGTCCGCGAGGCGTCGGGCGATGTCGAGGATCTCTTTCTGAGACTGCTCCACGTCGCTGAGTTTTATCGGCCCCTTCGCATCCATATCCTCGCGCAGCAAGGTCGCCGCGCGCTTGGACATATTGCCGAGAATCTTGTCGCTGATCGCCGGATCGCATCCTTTCAGCGCGACGACCAAGAGATCATTGGATATCTCGCGCAGCAGTGCCTGGATGCCGCGATCGTCGACTTCGAGCAGGGTCTCGAAGACAAACATCATTTCCTGAATACGCTCGGATAATTCCTCGTTCTTCTCCTTGATCTGGTCCAGGAGCTGCTCACCGCGATCGGCTTTAAGGGCGTTGATTATGCCGGCCGCTACCTTGTCACCGCCCACCTTGCGAGTGACGCCGCGGCTGGAGTCGGCGGATTTATTGGCAATGAGATTCTCGATCTCGGCGAGTGCGCTCTGCTGGATATCGGTCAGCCGCGCGACCCGCATGACGATGTCGGCGCGCATCTCCTCGGGCAATTTCTCGATAACCTCAGCAGCCTGCCCGCTCTCGAGGTAAGCCAGCACGATCGCGATGATCTGCGGGTGCTCGTCCTGGATGATGTCGACTACTTCACGGGAACTCATCCATTTCAGCGCGTCGAGTCCTTTTGCGTCGTCCCCGGAGACGATGCGCTCGATAAAGGCGTTCGCCTTGCTGGCGCCGAACGCATTGCCGAGCAGCTTTCTGACATAGTTTTCGGTATCAACGCCGAGCGCCGTCTGATCCTCGACATCGAGAATAAAGACATCGAGAACCTTGTCGGCTTCGTTCCTACTGACGCTTTTGAGCGTCGCCATCGCGGTACCGAGCCGGTGCACCTCGTTGGCCTCCATATACTTCAGTACCTCGGCAGCCTCGCGCTCGCCCAGTGTCATCAGCAGCAGGGCCGCCTTCTCGGTGCCGCTCATATCATTGGCCGCGTTACTCATCGGCGGATACCCACTTCTTGACTACCTGCGCAACGCGCGCAGGATCGTTGCCGGTGATGTTCTTCGCCGCGGCCACTTTTTCATCGTAATTTGGCCCGGCAAGCGCGGCGGTGCCACCGCCCCCAAGCTGCGCGGATTCCGTACCACCGGGAAACTCACCGGCGCGCCCAAGATACTCTCCGGAGGCCCCGCTGCCGCCTGCCACGACGCCCCGCAGCATCGGGCGGACGACGCCGAAAGCGATGACCAACACCAGAATGGCGCCAAGCACCTGCTTCGCGATATCGCGCAGTTCCGGACGCTCCCACAGCGCCGGTGGCGGTGCCTCTTCAAGCGGCGCTTCGGCAAGAAAGGTCTCGTTGAGAACGACCACCGAGTCGCCGCGCTCCTCGTCAAAACCGACGGCCTCTTTGACCAGTGACGTATAACGCGCCAGGTCCTGATCGGTCAGTGCCGACTGCGTCTGTTCGTCTGCGACCGGGGTGTCATCGATGAGCACCGCTACCGACAGTTTGCGAATCGCGCCGGAATGCGGACGGGTGTGGCGTATCGTGCGATCGACCTCATAGTTTCTGACACTGCTACGTGATGAATTCTTCGGCTCGACCTGCTGCGACTCGGACGCAACCGCGCTCGAATCAACGCCGGTAGCCTCGGGTGGCTGATTGCTCAATGCGCCCGGGATACCGCCAACCAGCGCCGCAACGCCCGTTGTCTGGTCTTCACTGACCTGCTCGCTGCGCACCACCGCTCGTGCGGGATCGAACGACTCACGGGTTTCCTCGGTGTAGGTAAAATCGATGTCGGCGACGACTTCTGCGCGGATCCGGCCGGCGCCCACCAGCGGCGTGAGCAGATCTTCAATGCGCTGCTTGTAGGTTTCTTCGAGACGACGCGAGTACTTGAATTGCGTGGCCGCCTGCGCGCCCGCCGCCTGCTCGTCTCCAGCGCTCAGCAGGCGTCCATGTTGATCGATCAGCGTGACGTCGCTGGTGACGAGATTTGGTACGCTCGAGGCAACCAGATGGACGATTGCAGAAGCCTGATCCGACTCGAGCACCCGGCCACCGAATAGCTGTAGCAGGACCGATGCGCTGGCGCCCTTGTTATCGCGAATAAAGGCTGTCTGCTTGGGCAAGGCCAGATGTACGCGCGCCTCTCTCACCGATCCGATTGAAGCGATGGTGCGCGCCAGTTCAGCTTCCAGGGCATGCTGATAGCGCGCACTTTCCATGAACTGACTGACGCCAAAACTCGACTGTTCCTGCATCAGGTCCATTCCCGCCGAAGCGCCCTGCGGCAATCCCATCGATGCGAGCTGCAGCCGCGCGTCGTGCAGCTGCGACTCGGCAACCATCACACTGCCGTTGCCCGCCATCTTGTAATCGATATCGGCGGACTGCAGCGCCTCTGCAACTTCGGCGGCTTCCGCCGTGCTCATATCGGAGTAAAGCTGGGTAAACTGCGGCGTCTGTGACCAAAGCACAACCGCAAATCCGGCGGCCACCGCGCCGGCCACGCCGATCAACGACAGCACCTGGCGAACAGCGGGTATGCGCAGCACCCCCGCAAGGTTCAGGTGGCTGGGCGGGACGGCTGTTGACTCAATTAGTGTTCCAGTTTCCATGATTTCTTAATCGTTCCTTAGGTTGACCGTGCGACTGACCGCTACACTGGCATATTCATAATGTCCTGATAGGCCGAAACCAGCTTGTTCCTGACTTCCGTTACCGCCGTAAACGACAGACTCGCCTTCTGCGAGGCGATCATCACCTCGGCCAGGCTCTTGTCCGTGGTGCCATTAACGAAACCGACCTTCAATGCGCTGGCCTCCTGCTGTGCTTCGTTGACCGCGTTGATCGTCGTCTTCAGCATGTCGCCAAAATTGTTGGCGGGCGGTGTCGCCGTTGGCTGCGTTGGCTGCAGGTCGCGACCCAATGTGCGGATCTGATTCAGCAGGTCATTGGCATTGATCTCGTTCATGAACGTTCTCCGGGTATGGCAACGCCCTCTTCTCTCATACGGGCGAGTTTGTAACGTAACGATCGGGGACTGATGCCCAGCGCCTGGGCAACGTCGCTGCGCTTGCCGTCGTGCGCGCCCATCGCGTCGATAATCAGTTGGTACTCACGGTTTCGCAGTCCCTGACTGAGGTCCCCCCCCGCCTGGTCCGAAGCGGCGCATTGCTCGATGGCCAGGTCCGATGCCGTAATGACGGAGCCACTCGACAGGATCAGTGAGCGCTGGATGAGGTTTTCCAGTTCGCGAACATTGCCCGGCCAATCGTGAGCCAGCAGCGCTTCCTGTGCGCAGGGTGACAGCGTCAGTATGCTGTTGGCATGCCGTTGCAGAGCCATTTCGGCCAACGGCAGAATATCGTCCGGGCGGTCTTTCAAAGCGGGGATATGCAGCGGAAATACGTTCAGGCGGTAGTAGAGGTCTTCGCGGAACTTGCCGTCGGCAACCGCCTTCTTTAGATCCCGGTTGGTGGTAGCCAGTATGCGCACGTCGAGCGGTATCACCTTCCGGCCGCCGATGCGCTCGACCTCTTTTTCCTGGATGACGCGCAGCAGTTTGGCCTGCAGACCGAGATCCATTTCTGAAATTTCATCCAGCAGCAGACTCCCGCCCTCGGCCTGCTCGAATTTGCCGGCATGCGCAGCCGTCGCACCTGTAAACGCGCCTTTCTCGTAACCAAACAAGACAGCTTCCAGCATGCTCTCCGGTATCGCGGCACAGTTGATCGCAACGAACGGATTGTCACTGCGGGTTGACTGGTCGTGAATATAGCGAGCGAATACCTCCTTTCCACAGCCACTCGGGCCGTTGATCGTGACGCTGACCTGGGTGCCGGCTACGCGACGCGCAACCTCCAGCAGCTCAAGTGTGGATGTGTCGCTGGCGACGGGGCTGCCGGCGTCGCGCGGTGCCTTGATGTACTTGCCAACGATCGACCGAAGTTCGTCCGCCTCGAAAGGTTTGACGAGATAATCGGCGGCCCCTTTGCGCATCACTTCGACCGCACTTTCGATCGTTCCATAGGCAGTCATGAGCACAGCCGGCAAGGTTGGATGCCGTTCGCGAATTTCGGACAGCAGCGTGACGCCGTCCATCGGCTTCATTTGCAGGTCGCTGACGACGAGTCCAACGAGTGCACTGTCGATGATGTCGAGCGCCGCGGCTCCACTGTCAGCGGTCAAGACCGGCTGATCGTCACTGTTAAGCGTATCGAACAAGGCCTCGCGCAGAGCCGCATCATCCTCGACGATTAGTACGGCCGGCTGCGTCATGACTTGGCCTCGGCGGCCGATACCGCGGGCAGCTGAATTGAAAAGCAGGTACCGGGGTCCGCCGTCGATACGGATACGTCGCCGCCGTGGGCAGCTGCAACGGCCTTGACAACAGACAGGCCGAGCCCGGTCCCTTGCGGACGCGTTGTAAAAAACGGCTCGAACACTCGCGTGCGTATCGCGTCGGCTATGCCGGGACCGTTGTCCGTTACGCACAGATGGACTGAGTCACTAAATCGATGTCCGTGCAGCAGGATGTCAGTCTCGCCATTACCGGCCTGGTCCGCGTTCGTGACGAGATTGAGTAGCGCGCCCTTGAGGGCGTCGCGGTTCGCCGCAACGGTCAGATCCTTGTCCGTAACCGACACGCGCAACTCTGTTCTTTCTCCGAGCTGCTCGTGAACCGATTGCCTGACATCATTCAGCAAGTCGAGCACCGTGAGCTGTTCCTGCGCGCTGCGCGCGCCTGCCGCGAAGCCGAGCATGTCGTTCACCATGCGTTTCAGCTCGTGCAGTCCGGCGGTAATCTTGCCCGCGATTCGTTCGTTAGCCTGTGTACTGCGATCCAGCTGACCGGCGTACAGCATGGCGGATGCCAGGGGTGTGCGTACCTGGTGTGCGAACTCCGCCGTCATTTCGCCGATCGCCGTCAGGCGTTCGTTTCGTTGTCGAAGCTCTGACATGCGCCGACTTTCGGTCACGTCTGCAAGCAGCAGGACTTCGCCGGCCTCACTCCTGAGCGGTCGGCGCGACAGAATGAGCCAGCGACCGTCGCGCAGTTCGATATTGCCGTCTTCGCTGCCCCCGTCCCGCACTTCGCGCCGTACTATTGCGGCCCACGAACAGCCAATCAGGGGCTGATTCAGCAGCGCGCTGGCCTGACTGTTTTGCTGGCGAATAATGCCGGCGCCGTCAATGACCAGGATGGCGCCGGGAAGTGTTTCGAGGAGTTCTGACAGGCGACGGCCAAGACGCTCTTTCTTGACCAGTTCGGTCAGTCGCGCTGATTGTTCCTGTCGCAGCTGACGCGTCAGTGATTCAACCGTGTCCTGCAGATCCCGGTAAGACTCCTCGAGCAAACCGGACTGCCTGTTGAAAATCTCAAACGCGTCGTGCAGTTCTTGCGCATTCGGCGACGTGCTGGCCAAAACGACTCTCCATTGCATTGATGCCTATCTCTGCAACGAAAAATGCAAGTAGCGTGCCAGAACTAATTCATCTTATTTTTCAAGGAGTTGGGCTGGTGCAGAACGGGGACGAAGCGTCAAAATTCTGACATTGCGGGGTCGGTGACGGTTTTCGGACACCGCTTAGCCGGGCGTCACGGCGTTCAGGCGATGTTGTATTTGCCGATCTTCTCGACGAGCGTCGTGCGGCGCATATTGAGCAGGCGTGCGGCCTTGGCAACGACACCGTTTGAGGCGCGCATGGCCTGCTCGATCAGGTCGGACTCGAGCGACTGCAGACTTTCCTTGAGGTTGGCGTTGGTCAACTGAAATGCTTCGCTGACGGGGTTCTGTACCGCCTCTTCGGTCGTATTCGTTTCGCGGTACTTTGGTGGCAGGTCCGCCACTTCGATGATCCCTTCCGGCTTGATGATGGCCAGGCGTTCCACAAGATTGCTGAGCTCTCGAATATTGCCGGGCCAGCTATAGTTCGCCAGCACCTCGCAGGCCGCTGGACTGACCCGCAGATCGCCCTGGTCTGCGCCACGGTGGGAAATCAACAGCTCGTCAAGTAGCTGCGGCAGGTCCGAGACACGCTTGTATAACGGCGGCATTTCGATGGGAAACACGTTAAGCCGGTAATACAGGTCTTCACGAAACTCGCCGTTCTCGACCGCCTTCGGCAGGTCTTTGTGCGTTGCCGCAATGATGTGCACGTTACAGCGCTGCATCTTACCGCTGCCGACTCGCTCGAACGTGCGTTCCTGCAAGACGCGCAGCAGCTTTACCTGCATATCGATGCTCATATCACCGATTTCGTCGAGGAACAGCGTCCCGCCTTCGGCGAGCTCAAAACGGCCGGTACGCGAACAGATAGCGCCCGTAAATGCACCCTTCTCATGGCCGAACAGCTCACTTTCCAGCAGGTCTGCCGGAATCGCGCCACAGTTGATCGGCACGAAAGGCTTGTCGGCCCGATCCGAAAGTTCATGAATCGTACGCGCGACCAGTTCCTTGCCGGTGCCGGATTGACCGGTCACGAGGACGTTGGTGTCAAAATCGGCAACCTGCTCGATCAGTCGCCGCACGGCGCGTATCGGATGCGAGCTGCCCGTAATTCGATGTCGACGCTCGGCTCCCTTGTAGCGCTCGGCTCGGTCGAGCAGGCGCTTGAGTTGCGAGCGTTTAAGCGGCAAATCGAGCGTCCAGTTCGGGCCGGCTTCGAGTTTCGAGTCGCTGGAAAGACACAGAAACGGCAGCCCGGGATGCTCCTGTCGAATCTGGCTTGCCGTCTCGACGATGTCGTCATCGCCGTCGCTGTCAATGATCACCGCAGCGACGTCGTCGTGTTCGCTGATGGTGGCCGATGATTCGGCAATGATTGGATCGTAGTGCAGAAACTTGAGCCGGTGGCTCAATTCCGACGCATGCTGGAGGTCTGCGTCGAGTACCAGAACTTTTGCGCGGCTATCATTGCCGGTTACCATGCCTGTCCCCAAGAGTGCCGTGACTGAGCTAAGGGTGCAGCATAAACGCCTGAATTGACTGCATTTGTGACTCAGGTCACAAATAAGGGCTTTTTAACGTAATTCGTAGGCTTTCTTGGCGACCTGGCCACGGCGCAGCTCCGAGAGCTTTCCGGAGACGGTCTGGCGCGCCTGTTTCGCACTGGCGGCGACCTTTTCCGTGCTCCGCTGCGCTGCGAGAATGACCGTGCGACGCTCGGCCGGCGGTACGGCCGTTACGGCGGCGCGCAGGCGAATTACGACATCCTCGATCTGATCCCACTCACCGGCTTCTGCAAGCGCCTCGATACGCTGAGACATCTCGAGCGCGATCGAGACCGTCGATTCTTCAACTGCGTCTTGGCTGGCTGCCACGGTCATGCTCCTCGACGTTTAGGCCTCGACTTCATCCGCGATCGCGTCCCAGGCTTCCTTGAGTTCTCGCAGTAATCCTGCGACTTCGTCAAGAATGCTGTCGTCGTTTTGCAGATTGGCCTCGAGGAGTCGGCGCATCATGTACGCATACAGCGCGTCGAAATTCTCCGACATGCGCTGATCCGCTTTGTGATTAAGGCTCGCCTGCAGGCCGTTGATGATGCTGATCGCATCGGAGATGTTGTTGCCCTTTTCCGCAATCTTGCCCTCAGCCAACTGCGTGCGGGCCAGTCCGATCTTCGCCAATGCGCGCTCCATCATCAGCTGAATCAGACGATGCGGAGACGCGTCTTCGATACGACTGCGCGTGTCTATTTGCTGATAGGCCTTGGTAGCCGGATGCTGTGCGGGAGAGTACATTGCTTAATCCTTTAAGTTGGTTTACTGGCTCGGTCTGTCAACGCCGGGCAGGCCCGTGAGTTGCGTCGCCAGGAAGTTGCTGGTTGAACCCAGCTGCGCAAGCAGCGAATCCAGCGCGTTAAATTGCCTTAGCAGGCGTGTTTCCAGCGACGCAAGGCGCTCGTTGAGCGACTCTCGCTGATCGCCAAGATCGTCAATCTGGCTCTGCAGACCGGCGCTTCTTGTCTCGATGATGCCTTCGCTTTTCAGGAAATTGTCGGCCAGATCATAAAGACGAACTGCGAACCCGTCGGTCGTCGAAAAGAGCTGCCCGAACTTGACGAAGTCTTCGCCCAGTACCTCTGACAAACGACTGTCGTCAACTGACATCGAGCCATCCAGCTGAGTTTCGATACCCACTTCGGCCAGCGTCGCGAACGGTGCGTTGATACCGCTGACCGCTGTGCTCAGTTCACGCCGAATCTGATCGCGAATTCCTCGAACGGTGGAGTCTCCCAGCAGCGGCGCGGCTATTTCCGATTCCTGGTCATAGTCGGTCAGCGAATCGAGCGTGCTGACGAGCGCGTTATAGCTGGCCACGAAATCCTCCACCAGACCTCGCGCCGCCGATTCGTCATTCTCAACGGTGAGTTTTTCGCTTGCGCCCTGGGTGCTGGCAAACAGATCGATGCTGACGCCCTGTATGGCCCCTTCGATCGTATTCGTGCTGCTCGCAACATCGAGCCCGTCGATTCGCGCCAGCGCGTCCTGCGCGGCGATCGACTCGGTCAGCGAATTCAGGCCATTGCCGGGATCGTACTCGAGCGCGCTGAGGCCACCGTCACCGCCGCTTTGCGTTACCGTGACCGCGTTTGCTTCACCGGTCTTGTCGGCAGTCAGGATGAGATAGCTGCCACTATCGGCGTTAACGATTGTCGCGGAAACACCGGGATTGTCGATGGACGCGTTAATAGCGTCACGTATGCCGGACAAGGTGTTGTTCTCAGTCGTAATGTCGATCGTGGCCGAGGCGGTACCGACGTCAATGACCAGTGATCCGGTACCCACTACCGCATCCGCGTCGGTGAACGCACCGGAGGTCAGTTTCTGGGACTGTGCCAGCTGCACGATTTCGAGATCGTACCGGGCGGGTAATGCGCTGGTTCCGGCGACCGCCGAAAAAACATCTTCGTTCGCCGAAATGGCCTGTCGAGTGAGGAACTTCTCAGCCGACTTCATGGCATCGAGCTTGTCGCGAAAATCCGAGAGCGCCGATTTCAGACTACCGAAAGCGGACAGCTTTGACTGCGCTTTCGCTTCGTTCTGTCCGATTCTAAGCTCCACGGGTTCGCCCTCTGCGGCTACCAAACTCTGCACAATTCCCGCGATGTCCAGACCGGACCCGATTCCTGTTGATACTATGCTGGCCATATCGCTATTCCAGATTGTCCCAATTCAAGTAACTACAGGAAACGAACTACAAGAAACGTGCCAAAAAATGTTACTTCGAACGCGGTGGCGATCAAGCCAGCGCGTCATACAGCCGCAAGTACATATCGCCGTTACTCAATACCGTAACCTGGGCCTTTTCCGGCGGAATCTCCCGAATTATTTCGCCGGTATCGCGATCCAGGACCTGGATGACCGAGTTGCCGCTGTTCATGTCGACCTTAAAGCGCAGATCCCGTCCTATAGACTGGCTCGAAACGTTCAGCTTGGCCGCCAATTCTGCGAGATCGGACTTTTCCCTGGCTGGCGCCGGCGATTCTTTGCCGCTTTCTGGCGCGACCTTGCCGCCTGTCGCGATCGGTTCCGCCTTGACTTGCAACGCCTGAAAAGTGCCCGTTGCAGCTGAGATCGCTTGTAAATCCTGGTTTGACATTGTCGTCCTCCCTAAAATCCTTAGTCAGGCGGCTTCCCTGCCACCCGACTAAGGGGGATTACTTGCCTTACCGTTACTGCAGCAAGCTCAAAGCGAGCTGCGGCTGAGCATTAGCCTGTGACAGTACTGCCACTCCTGCCTGCTGCAGAATCTGCGCCTTTGTCAGCGCCGCAGTTTCTGCCGCGAAGTCAGCATCCTGAATCCGACCGCGTGAAGCGGCGAGATTCTCGCTGACTGTCTGCAGGTTGACGATGGTTGACTCGAAGCGGTTCTGGATAGCGCCCAGGTTGCCGCGAAGACTGTTAACCGCTGTCAATGCTGCGTCGACGCGCGTAATTGCGAAGTTCGCATTGTCGACCGTATCGACGCCTGCCGTGTCCAGGAAGTTGGTCGTTGCGGCAGTCGCCGACAGCCCCGCCGTGTTTGTGTCATTCGGGCTAGTGCCATCATTTGCCTCGGCAACCGTGAACACCTGGTCGGTAACCAGCTGAATTCCGCCGGCTTCGTTCTGAAACGCCTGCAAACCAGCGATGTTCGCTGAGTTGATGGCGCTTACGGCCTCTTCAACCGTGGAGCCTTCGTTGATGACTACGTCACCTCCGGTTCCCGTTGTCGGCGTGAACGTAACGGTGACGTTACCTTCACCTACAGCGGAAGCAAAACCAGCGCTCGCTGACGTGTAGATCTCGCCAATCGCGCCTGCAGTAACGTCTGTCGTCAGAGCGACAGAAATTGTCTCGCCGACATTGGCACCAACCTGGAAGGTTGCCGTGCCGAAGGAACCATCAAGGACCTTCACACCGTTGAAGTTGGTCTGCTTCGCAATGCGGTCCACCTCAGCAATGCGCTCGGCGACCTCCGCGTTGAGCGCCGCCCGGTCCGATGCCGAGTTGGTCGCGTTGACCGACTGCACCGCCAGCTCGCGAATACGCTGCAGGTTGTTGGTCAGCTCGCCGAGTGCGCTTTCTGTCGTCTGCGCCAGCGAGATGCCGTCCGACGCGTTTCGTACAGCCTGGTTAAGGCCACGGATCTGCGTGGTGAAGCGCTCGGAAATCGCGAGTCCTGCCGCATCATCCTTGGCGCTGTTGATCCGCAGGCCGGTCGACAGCCGCTCCAGCGACTGGTTCAACAGACCCTGCGAACGATTCAGGTTGCGTTGC
>CAMYMR010000063.1:13302-14558 GCA_947259285.1 uncultured Woeseiaceae bacterium
GCGGCGAAGTCGGCGTCCTGGATACGACCGCGTGAGGCCGCCAGGTTTTCACTAACCGTCTGCAGGTTAACGATGGTCGACTCGAAGCGGTTCTGGATAGCACCCAGGTTGCCACGCAGACTGTTAACAGCTGTCAAGGCAGAGTCGATGCGCGCAACGGCGAAATTCGCATTGCCAACCGTGTCAACCGAGACCGAGTCGAGATAGGTGGTATCGGCAGCAGAAGCAACACCGCCATTGAAGCCGGTAATGCTGCCTGCTACGCCGCCACCGTCATCTGTGACCGTGACATCGCCAACAGTCGAGACCACTTGCAGACGGTTACCCTCTGCACGCGCCGCGATACCGTCGATACCGGAGCTGTTGATCGCACCAACTGCCTCGTCCAGAGTTGAACCATCGGCAATTGTTACGGTGCCAAGCGCGCCTGCCGTACCGGTAATCGTTATGTCTACATCGGAGGCAACTCCACTCATGTCAAAGTCTGCGCCACCCAGGGCCGTGTTTGCTGACCCCAGCGCACCAGCGGTGACATCGGTCGTCAACGCGACTGAAATCGTCTCGCCCACGTTCGCGCCAACCTGGAAGGTCGCCGTTCCAAAGGAACCGTCGAGGACTTTCACACCGTTAAAATTGGTCTGCTTAGCGATACGATCAACTTCCGCGATGCGTTCCTGAACCTCAGCGTCCAGCGCCGCCCGATCCGATGCCGAGTTCGTTGCGTTAACCGACTGTACGGCCAGCTCACGTATACGCTGCAGGTTGTTGGTCAGCTCGCCGAGTGCGCTTTCCGTCGTCTGCGCCAGCGAGATTCCATCCGATGCGTTTCGTACGGCCTGATTGAGGCCACGGATCTGCGTGGTGAAGCGCTCGGAAATCGCGAGACCTGCCGCATCATCCTTGGCGCTGTTGATCCGCAGACCTGTCGACAGCCGCTCCAGCGACTGGTTCAACAGACCCTGCGAACGATTCAGGTTGCGTTGCGCGTTCAGCGAAGCAACATTCGTGTTGATTGTCTGTGCCATTGTCTAAACTCCTTGTTAGCTTTCGCTTACTGCAACAGGCTCAGGGCGAGCTGCGGCTGGGCATTGGCCTGCGACAGTACGGCGACGCCGGCCTGCTGCAGGATCTGTGCTTTCGTCAGTGCCGCCGTTTCTGCGGCGAAGTCGGCGTCCTGGATACGACCGCGTGAGGCCGCCAGGTTTTCACTAACCGTCTGCAGGTTAACGATGGTCGACTCGAAGCGGTTCTGGATA
>CAMYMR010000064.1:0-3335 GCA_947259285.1 uncultured Woeseiaceae bacterium
CCGATCGGGCGTTCCTTCGAGAACTCGCGACAAATTTTCAAGAGCTCCGCAACCAGCGCGTCCTCGGCGGCAGCATCTTTGGATTCTTCGTCCGGGGCCAACTCGTCCAGCACCGCATCAAATTCGCCATCGACGTACGCATCCAGGAGCTTTGCTCGCTGTACCTTACCACTGGTCGTCTTCGGGATCCGCGCGACCGGAATCACCTTGTCGATCTCGAGACCGGTCTGTTCGCCAATCAGATCGTGCACCTTTGCGATAATCACTTGAAAAGCCTCTAGTGTCTGCCGGTGGAGAATAAACACGATCAGCTCCTCGGTCTGACCGCCTCTTGGTGTCGCTCCTGCAACAATCACCTTGTTCAGATCCAGGCCATCGAGGCGGGCAACGATTTCCTCGATGTCGTGCGGATAATAGTTCTGACCGTTGACAATGATGATGTCTTTCTGGCGACCCGTGATGACCAGCTCACCATCGACAAACACGCCACAGTCACCGGTGCGCAGCCAGCCGTCTGCCGTAAACAATGCGGCCGTTGCATCAGCATCCCCATAAATCCGCTCGGTTACGCTGCCGCCCGTAAGTTGTATGTTGCCGATCACGCCGTCCGCGAGCACGTTGTCATCATCATCAGCGATACGGATTTCAACGTCCCGGATGGCCGAGCCGACTTTGACAAAGCTGAGCGCGTCCCCGTCGCTTGGGTCAACGGACCGATAGTAATCACCGACCCGCAAGCTGTGCCTGTCAACCGTGATTCGAGAGTACTCGGTACCCGGCTGAGGCAGAGAGACGCCGACCGTCGCTTCGGCGAGTCCGTAGACCGGGTACATTGCCGTCCGCTCCAGGCCGTACGGTGCCAGCGCGGCCAGAAACTCCTCGCAGAGCTCCCAGGATATCGGCTCGGCACCATTTAGAATCAGCTTGACCGTTGACAGATCGATGTCCGTCAGGCCCTTGCGCTGAAACAATTTCAGAAAGTGCTTGTAACCGAAGTTTGGCGAACATAGTTGCGTGGCCTTCAATTCGCCGGCCTTGCTCATCCACAGCAACGGCCGCCGAACGAATACATTGATATCCATCACCGCATGATTCATTCCAACGCCAAGGACACTGAGGTGATAGCCGATAAGCCCCATGTCATGGGTCAAAGGCATCCAGCTCAGACTCTGGTCGTCCTTGTTCCAGCCCGTCGCCTCTATGATCGCACGGATGTTGATGCACAGGTTTCGGTGTGTCAGCACGACACCTTTCGGATCACTCGTTGAACCAGACGAATATTGGATGAATGCGATGTCGTCAGGCTGTGCAGTAAACACCTCTCCGTGCGCCGTCGGCTCAACGTCGCTCATCAACGCGGTACGGGTATTCAGCAGATGAGTGATGTCATCGAGCCTGCGTTGTTTCGAGAACTCCAGGAGCCGTTCGAGCAAAGCCGTTTCGGTAAATAATGTGGCTTTCTCGAGCTGCGATACGATACGGAACAATTTGAGGCGATGTTCGTCGCTGATACCAACCGCAACCGGGACTGGCACAATACCGCCCAGCACAGCCGCCCAGAACGCGACAACGAAGCTTTCGTTCGACTTGCTGAAAATGATCAGCTCATCGCCCGGCCGCATACCGCGCGCCTGTAACGAGCCGAGCAGCGCGTGAGCGCGATCCCACAGCTCGGAGAAAGACACGATACTCTCGTCGTTCTGGCCGTTGATGAATCGAATGACGCGGTCCATACCTCGAACGCTGCGAAATAGATCGGTTAGTGTGTTGTAGAGCTCCATCCGCGGACTACCGTTCCTCTGGCTGCAAGAATAAGTCTGTCGCCGAGCGCAAATTGATCCCGAGTTCCAGACCAGGATCCTCTGTGTCCAATGATCGCAGGCGGAAGCGTGGCAGCAACAAGCCCAGGTGCAACCTCATTTCCAGAAATGAAAAGTACTCTCCCAGGCACCGCCTTGGCCCGAGCGAAAATGGATAATAGGGCCGGTCTTTTTTCGCCTGGTCAGTCGCGACGAAGCGATCGGGATCAAACTTCTCCGGGTCTTGCCAATAGTGTGAAGTGCGATGCAGGACGAAAGGCGAAAGGTAAATGTCGGTCCCGGGCGGGACGTCATAGTCATCCAGTTTGTCATCGACGTGGGAGCGCCGAGTGAATAGCCAGACGGGCGGATAAAGACGCAGCGCCTCCTCGAGCGTCTGCTGCGTATAGTGCATCGAATTAACGGAGTCGGCGCCGACGGCCGACACACCGGGCAGTATGCGGCGCGCTTCGTCGACGAGTCTTGTTTCTGCATCGGGATGTCTTGCAATCAGGTACCACACCCAGTTCAGCGTGTTAGCCGAGGTTTCAAAGCCTGCGACAATCAGCGTCATGAGTTCGTCGAGCAGCTCGGCGTTCGTGAAGGGCTTGCCCTGCTTGTCGGTTGCCTCAAGATACATGGATAAGAAGTCGAAACGGTCCTTCGCCGCTCGTATCCTTCTATCCTCAATGATGCTCATCAGCAGGTGTCTCAGCTGCCGGACCTTCATGACGACCGCAAGATCACGCGTGGAGTCGCGACTGAGAAACGCGAAGGGGTTTTCGCCCTGGGTCAGGATGCGGCTGAAGTAATCGTCGCCAAAGATGCTGATCAGTATCAGCTCGAGCGCAAAATCGGACGTCTCCTCAGTGATGTTGAGCTTTTCGCCACGGCCGCAGATTTCCGCCCAGTGCGCGGCGCGCCGGTCACAGCACCCGACCATCACAGTCATCAGGCGATGAACGTTTTGGCGACTGAATGCGGGCTGGATCATCGTGCGAGAGCGTCTCCAGACGTCGCCATCGCTGACGATAAGGCCGTTCCCGAGCAACATCTTGACGCGCTCGAAGCCGGGACCTTTATGGTACTTGCTGTGGTGGCGCACCAGGATTCGACGCACCGCGCTGGCATCGTTGACGAAATAGGCGAGACGTCCGTTTGGCTTGGTCAGGCTTACCATATCGCCGTACTCGCGCTGCAGAGCCTGTAGCGTCGAGAGCGTCTCCGGATCGATGCCAAGCGTAACGGGTTTGTCAGGCCCGGGTGGCCGCCTGTATGCGAGCTGCGCGTCTGTCATGTGTCGATGGGAGGATTCGGGAAGGCCGTATCAGTGCAGGCGCAATATTACATTGACCGGCGCAGAACCGATACTGCAAACTCCGCTCAATATTTTCAGGGTAACGTCTTGAGCAAACAGCCTCCCAAAAACTTCGACTCAGTCGAGGCACGTCGCAGCAAATGGACGCGTCGTCGTATGACGATCTGGCGTCGGACTTACTATTTCCTGGGCCTGCCCGTGCTTCGCGGACTCATCCG
>CAMYMR010000064.1:3484-16669 GCA_947259285.1 uncultured Woeseiaceae bacterium
GTGGACGGCGAGGTGCCGGAAAGGATCGCCAGGTCATGGGGAGCAGAGGTAATCCGCGGCTCTACCAATCAGAGCGGCGCGCTGGCACTCAGAGACATGCAGCGCATGATGAAGAACGGCTACTCCATTGTTACGACCGCCGACGGGCCGCGCGGGCCGAAATACGAATTCAAGATAGGCGCAATACTCATGGCGCGCATCGCTGGCGTACCGATAATCCCGGTGGCCTGCGCGGCGGACCGTGCCTGGTACCTCAATCGTTGGGACGACTTCATGGTGCCTAAACCGTTCTCACGGATTGTACTCGCGGTTGGCGATCCGTATCCGATCCCGAAGGATGCGGCCCTCGACCAGCTCGAACCGCACCGCCTCGCCGTTCAGGAAACAGTCATGTACCTGATGCGACAATGCGAACAGGCGCTGCAGGAGGCCCAGCAATGAAAGTCGATTTCACCACCGGAATTCGGATCTGCGTCAGGTTTTCGTGCTACCTGTTGGCGACGCTGTGCCTCGCCGGACCTGTGCAGGCATCCGGTGCTCTGACGCCGCATGTCGCTGAATACAACGTCAGGATCAGCGTCGTCAGCGGCAGGCTACGAACCGAGCTGAAGGCAACCGAGACCGGATACAGCGCCGAACATTCGGTCAGGGCGACCGGGATGTCGCGGCTGATCGCGCGCGGAGAGATCACGGAGGTGTCTGATTTTGATAGCGGGCCCGATGGCCTGTATCCGCTTGCCTACCGCGCCAAAGACACACTGTCCAGGGATAAATCGCGCGCTGATATCCAGTTTGACTGGGGAACCAACCAGGCTATGGGTACGGTGAACGGCCAGGAGTTTGAGGCGACGCTGCCCGGAATGTCGCATGATCGGGTGTCGATACAGTATGAGCTGATGCACGACCTTTTAAACGACGGTCCCAGCGAGCGATATCGGATGTTCGATATCGACAAGCAGAGGCTGCTCGATATTCGATCCGTCGGGACAAAGCAAGTGAAGGTGCCTGCGGGCAGCTTCGAAGCCATCGGCATCCAGCACCAGGCAGAAAACTCGTCGCGGATCACGACGCTGTGGTGTGTCAAAGAACTGGGTTACCTTCCGGTGATCATCGAACAGCATCGTAAGGGCAAACTGCGTGTTCGGGCGAAGCTACGCAGCTACGCACCGACTGATTAAGCCGGGTCGAATCGCTGCACCGCCGAGTATTTTTCTTTCTTCCCTTTGACTATCGATATTTCACGCAGCAGGACCTTTTCGTCTTCCGACAGTCGCCACGCTTCGGTGAGGATCGCACCTTCATCATCGAGCGTCTGGATGACAAAGCTGCCATTCTCCCAACCCGATACACGCTGCGCCTCGATCGGCCCCACTGAAATCACCCGATCCTCGCCGAATGTGTACTCCTCGACAACAGACCGGTCGAAACTGATGAACAGTCCCGCCATCGTCTGGGAGATCTTGAGCGATTCCCCGTGTTCGATAAAGACACTGACCGCCGTCACCGATGGACCCCGCGGCGACCGCCGTCCCGAGCTACGACGGGAATTGTTCGACGGCATACGTATCCCGGGTATTTCTTGCTCGGCCCGTGCCGGTCTGGATCCGGCCGTTATGCGGAGCTGCCATTTCCCCGAAAAATCGACGCCCTCGGGCGCGATGGCGCTCATCGGAAGTAGCTCTGGCGCCGCCGTACAGCCAGCGATTGTCAGACAAACAATCACCGGAAAGAACGAAATGTGGAATGATTTCGTAAGATTCATGTCAACCTGGTTGGATGGGACTGCGTTAAAACCAATGGCACACCCATCGGCTGCCATAGTCTCAACCGAGGAGAATAGCAGATGCACAAATTTCGCCTGACTTTGCTGGCCTCAGGGCTAGCCCTTGCCCTGCCCGTTTCGGGGTACGCGCAATCCGCCGCTGATGTCGAATCGCTGAGCTCCGAAGACCGTCGCGCCTATCTGGAGAGCATGTCGCCGGACGAACGAGCCGCTATGGCCGAGAAGTGGCGTTCCGAGCGACAGGCGATGAGCGACGAGGAGCGAGTAGCGATGCGGGCTGAGCGACGCGCGAAATGGGAATCGATGTCTGACGAACAAAGAGCTGCCGCGAGGGCGCAGCGTGAACAACACCGGGCAGAGCGACGCGCGAAGTGGGCGTCGATGTCTGAGGAAGAAAAAGCCGCGGCGCGAGCGCAGCGGGAACAATATCGGGCAGAGCGACGCGCGCAGTGGGCGTCCATGTCCGAGGAAGAAAAAGCCGCCGCACGGGCGCAACGAGAACAATACCGGACGGAGCGGCGCGCGAAATGGGAGTCGATGCCTGAAGAAGAAAGGGCCGCAGCGCAGCAAAGAATGGGTAAACGGAAACACGGCGGACATGCAAAGCACGGCCGAAAGGAAGCCAGCGACAGCGACACGACGGAATAGCGTTACAACGAAATGGGGTTCGATTCAAACCTGTCTCGCTCCGTCGCATGCAGCTTTAGATCCATAGCAATTTTCGCGGCGATCAGCACGACCAGCATACTAATCGGGCTACCGAGCAACTGAATTAGCGCACCACCCATGATGATCGCGACGTGCAGGACGACGATACGCCCGTATGGACGCTGCATGAGTTCGCGCGGGCTGGTCCGGAGATATTCGCCCGAGCCGATAAAATTACTGAAGTACGAGAACAGGTGGCTTGCGACGATGCTCACAATCGCGATCCACAGTGGCGATCGCCAGGCCTCATGCGGCGGACTATCGAGAAAATACTGCCACGCGTTTCCCGTGCCAAAGGACTCACTGAACAGAGCCGTCACCGCGGCCAGATGTCCGAAACAGAAAATTCCGTAGTGAATGACAAAAAATGGTGTCAGAAACCATTTCTTTTCCCCGCGGCACACCACCATCCGCAAAACGTTGATCACGCCGATGACGACATTCTCGGCCCAGTACAACATCAGGACGTCAAATACTCGCCAGCCAAACAGCAGCACGCCAATCAGGGGTACCAGATTGGCGAGGACGAGGACTACTGACGATGGGCGCAGCAACACGAATCCAGTATGCCACGCTCGCCGCAGCTCGCGTGTGGCAAGGCCGTCAAATTACGCGACGCCAGCAGCGAGTCATCCAGCGGGCGACATTCAGGGATCGGGCAGCAAGGCATCCGCCTCGATTTCGACGAGCATCTTGGGATCGATGAGCCTTGAAACCTCTACCATCGACGTCGCCGGAGGTATGGCACCGAACGCCTCTTGATGTGCCTTCGCAATCGCTTCCCACTGAGTGATGTCGGTCACAAACATGCGGGTACGAACGACGTGCTCGAGACTTGCACCTGCGTCGGCCAGCGCATCGGCGATAATCTCAATACAACGGCGGGCCTGAGCGTAGGGATCGCCAATGCCAACGACTTGTCCATCCGGGCCGACAGGCGCGGTCCCGGATACCACGACCTGCTGGCCAACGCGCACAGCCCTGCAGTAACCGGCGACGGATTCCCACGGAGCCCCCGAGTAGATATTTTTCCTGGCAGCCATCCGACCTTCTCCAAGCAGATAAATTACATTAAAAATACATTATATTTATTTGATTAATATGCTTTTAATTCGACATTATCGACTGCCGGGAGTCGCAGCAGCCAAAGCGCGGACACGACCAGGTAGATCGCTACGATCATCCATGTCGCCGCGCTGATTTCGAACCCGGCAATGCCCATTGGCAGGAGCATAAAGAGCAGTGGTACACCGACGAGCAAACGTAGCAGCTCGATACGCCGCGCATACGCGCGTCCATCGTTCAACAGACCGATCGTGTACAGCTGAAGCCAGAGCAAGATGCATGGAAGCAGCACGGCAGCCGCCCCCTGTCGCAGGTAAAGCTCCGCGATGATCAGCGTGCCGATAGTACTGACAACGAACTGCGCCATCACGTAGTGTTTCAGCGCGCGCGGCGTCTGCGGATCGTACTTCTGAAATTGACCCGGATCCGCCGGTTTTTTCGGATAGCGGGCCTCGACATCGGGAGGACGCCAGCCGGTGCGGCGAAACCACACGGCGAGTTTGTCGAGCCACCGTTGTGTCTTGCGCGCATCGAACAGCAAGTAATCGTAGACCTGCAGGTTTGCCCAGAACGGGTTCAGGTTAGCCAGTGGCTTTCGCACGCCGAAAACAACAGGGTCTTTGTCCGATTCGTCTTCAAAGGTGCCGAAGAAGCGATCCCAGAGAATGAATATTCCGCCGTAGTTCTTGTCGATATAGCGCTCATTCTGCGCGTGGTGGACGCGATGGTTCGACGGAGTTACGAGAATCTTATCGAGGGGGCCGAGTCGCCGAATCAGCTGGGTATGAACCCAGAACTGGTAGATCAGGTTCGCGGCGTTGACGGTGATGAGGACTTCCAGCGGAAAGCCAATGACGAAGAGTGGCAGGTAGAAGATCCAGCCGAACAGGAAGCCGGTGCTGGTTTGCCGCAACGCGGTTGAGAGGTTGTAGTCCTCGCTCTGGTGATGCACTGCGTGTGCGGCCCAGAGCACCGATATTTCGTGGCTGAATCGATGGAACCAGTAATAGCAAAAATCCCAGGCCACGGCGGCGACTACCCACAGCAGGAGGCCACGAGGCGACAGGTCAAACCATGCCAGCGGCATGTCCACGATGGAAAAATTGCGTAGCACGAAGCCCCACGCGATCAGCGGCAGGAACTTCGTGAAGTAGCCGATCGTGGTGCTCAGTATTCCGGCGCTCAGACTGTTGATGGCGTCGTTGCTGCGATAGAAATGGCTGCCCTTGCGCCAGTCCAGGATCAATTCGATGATCAGGGCAAGCAGGAAGAACGGAACGGCAATGGCGATAAGGTCCATAGGCGAAGTTTACGGTAAGCTGCGCCACGAAAGTAACCGGAAGCCGACATGATTAATGCGACGGAACTACAGCTCCTGAAAGACGCTCTGGCCCGGCTGGCCGAGGGCTATGCTGACCTGCCCGATTTCAAACCTGAATTTGATGTGCCCAAGGCCGCCGATGTGCTCGATGAAGTCGCTGCCCGTATGCAAGACAACTACCCTTATTACCACCCGCAGTACGCCGGCCAGATGCTGAAGCCGCCGCACCCAATCGCGCGGATCGGCTACGCGATGTCCCTATGGGTCAACCCGAACAACCACGCGCTAGACGGCGGACGGGCCAGCTCCGCAATGGAGAAAGAGTGCGTCGTTGAATTGGGTCGGATGTTCGGCTGGGACAACCCGCTGGCGCACCTGACGGGTGGCGGCACAATGGCAAATCTCGAAGCGCTGTGGGTTTCGGGTCGCCTGCATCCTGGGCGGAGGATCGTTGCTTCGACACAGGCACACTACACGCACAGCCGGATCACGGAGGTTCTGGGACTACCGTTCACCGCGGTGCCGGTCAGCAACGATGGTCGTATGGATCTCGACGCGCTCGAAGTCCTGCTGAAAAATGGCGATGTCGGAACCGTTGTGGCGACGATGGGCAATACCGGCCTGGGAGCGGTTGACCCACTTCAGGCGATCGTCGAACTGCAGCGAGACTACGAGTTCAGGATCCACGCCGACGCGGCTTACGGCGGTTATTTCGTCCTCGCCGACGAACTGCGCAACGAAACGCGCGCAGCTTATGAGCAACTCACCGCCGTCGACTCCATCGTGATCGACCCGCACAAACATGGTCTGCAACCGTACGGCTGCGGCTCCGTGCTGTTCAAGGATCCGTCGGTTGGTGCTTTGTACAAGCACGACTCCCCGTTCACGTATTTCAGTTCGGCCGAACTGCATCTCGGCGAGATCAGCCTGGAGTGCTCGCGCCCGGGCGCTTCGGCCGTTGCGTTGTGGGCAACGCAGCAGCTGCTGCCGCTTGTACCCGGCGGTGAATTTGCGGCGATACTGGATGATTGCCTGATTGCGGCCGGGCAATTCTGGTCGCGGCTTCGGGACAGCAGTAACTTCGTGCCGCTGATGACACCGGAGCTCGACATTGTGGTCTATGCCGTTAAAGCACCCGACAGCAGCAAAGCGAGTGACCGGGCGCGCCAGGTCTTTGCCGCGGCCGCGGAACGTAATCTGCACCTGGCGCTTATCGAGCTGCCGATAGAACTCGTGCAGGAATACGCGCCGGGAATCCGGGCAGACTCGGAGACTGTGACCTGTCTTCGGTCGGTTCTGATGAAACCCGAGCACCTGGGCTGGCTCGAGACGATCGTCGATGTACTCGAGACGAGCGCCGACGCAGCCCGGTAACGTTTCGTTACGATGACGGGGTTCCTGCTGCAGCACGAGTGTTTTTTTGGTGGAACGCGTGTCCCGGAGGGCGCATGCTAAGAAAAGCGCATCTCTTGACGGGGGTGGCTGGGCTCATCATCTTTGTACTGCAGGGTCAGTACATGGACCTGGTTCACGAGCATCTGGCGACTATGCCGGATGGCCCGAGAATGCTGTATCGCTCCAGCCACATTTATCTGCTGCTGGCCTCCGTGCTGAACGTCGTCCTCGGCGTCTATCTCCGCGACGACAGTTCGCTGATACACCGCTGGATTCAGATAGTCGTATCGACCGTGGTTCTGCTGTCTCCGGTCGGCCTGCTTGCCGGATTCTTCCTCGAACCGGGGATGGACCAACTGATCCGGCCGTATACCCGACCGGTTCTTTATGGACTGTTCGGCAGCGGCGTCTTGCTGTCCGCCGTGGCCATTGCCGGCTGGCGGAGGCTTTGAATCGCCCTAGCCGTTCTGCAGCTGCAACACCGCTCGCATCAGGACGATGCCGAGGTAGAAGCAGGCAAAGCCACCGACCAGCGTGCTCACCAGGTACGAGAACGAGTAGAAAAGCTCGTTCTTCTGAATCATGGTATTGAGTTCCAGAACCAGCGACGACAGGGTCGTGAAACTGCCACAAAATCCGACCGCGAATAACAGTCGATACTGATCGGGGATGATGCCCGCGTCGTTAAACCAGTCGGTGTTCGCAATCAGCTGGGCAAGCAGGCCCATGACAAAGCAGCCAATCAGGTTCGCGCTAAGGGTGCCCCACGGAAACTCGACGTCGCGCTGCAGGAAGACGTTGAGCGCAAACCTCGCGATCGCGCCGAGCGCACCACCAAGTGCTACGAACAAGTAGGAGTACAAAACGATATGCATACTCAGCGCGCTTTCAGCTGTTCTAGCGTGTCGCGATATTCCCGCTCCATGCGCAGAACCAGGTCGTAGGCAGGCAGGATCTCGTCGATAGTGCCGACGCCCTGCCCCGCTCCCCAGATGTCCTTCCAGGCCTTGGCCTCGGTGTCCGCGCCATGGCTGAAGTCCATATCGTTCTTGTCGCCCTCCGGGAGATTGAATGGGTCCAGACCGGCGTTTGCGATGCTGCCCCTGAGATAACTGCCGTGCACGCCAGTGAAGAGTGACGTGTAGACAATGTCCTCTGCGCGACTATCAACAATCATCTTCTTGTAAGTCGGAACCGCCCGAGCCTCGTTGGTCGCGATGAAACGGGTGCCGCTGTAGGCCAGATCCGCGCCCATCGCCAGCGTCGCCACAATGTCATTGCCCGTCGTTATGCAGCCGGACAGGATGAGGGTGCCGGCAAACTCGCGGCGAATCTCCTTGACCAATGCGAACGGGCTGACCGGGCCCGCGTGTCCACCGGCGCCGGCGCAGACGGCGATGATGCCATCGACACCCTGCTCGATCGCCTTGCGCGCATGCCGCAGGCTGACGACGTCGTGGAACACCAGGCCGCCATAGCCATGCACGGCGGTCACGATTTCTTCCGGGGGGCGAAGACTCGTAATAATGATCGGTACCTCGTGCCTGACGCAGGTCTCGACGTCGTTGAAGAGACGCGGATTGCTCGCATGCGCAATCTGATTGACCGCGAAAGGCGCGACCGTCTGCTCCGGATGATCCTGCTGGTATTCCGCCAGCTCGTCCTTTATTTGCTTGAGCCAGTCATCGAGGGCCGACTTCGGCCTCGCGTTCAGCGCCGGAAAAGATCCGATGATTCCGGCCTTGCACTGCGCAATCACGAGTTCCGGTCCGGAAACAATGAACATCGGCGCGCCAATCAGTGGGATGCGCAGCCTGCCCTCAAGTGATTCGGGTAACGCCATTTAATGCTCCATCAAAAAATAACGGGCCCGCATGTTGATCGGCGAACGCGTTGCCGACGCAACATGAGTCGGGCTCGAGTTGGGTCTTCAGGGTACCTGCTGATCGATTGCCAGGAAAACCGAAGGATTGTCGGCGGGCTTAACGATCAGGGTACCGAACCAGTCGCCCGACGCCGCGGCCGGCCCGCCACTCAGGGAGACACGTGCGAGCAACTCGAATTCGTCAAAGCCCGACAGCGCTCGCCCGGCGACCATCGACTGCGCGTCGCTCAGAGAAATCACCGCGGGGAGATCCGACAGTCGAACGCGATCCACCGCGATCGGCGGCGACGGCTGCGCTGGGTCACGCGCAATGATGAAGACGTTGGCATCCGACGATATCGAAGACAGCGCGTTGTCGGACAATGCAATTCGAGCGGTGACCACGGCGTCAGCATCCACCTCCGGGAGATCCGCAGCCGACGTCGGTTGCTCATTCGCTGCCATCGAGGGCGGCGGTGATTCGAGCGGGGCTCCGCGCCACTCGGCCACGCGGTTCTCCAGAATAGATCGAATCTCTGGCGGCGGATTCAGCCCCAGCAGGATCTCCCAGCGCGACGCCGCGAGCTCGGTGTCGCCACGATTCGCAGAAGCGACGCCGGAGTAGAACAGAGCCCCCGGATTGTTGGGTTCCAGCGCTAATGCGCTCTCGATCAGGGCCGCTGGGCGGCCCTCGATCGGCGTTCCGTCTCTCGACAAAATGGCGAGCGCCAGGTCGACCAGGGTCTGCGCATTCCGCCCATCCTCAAGCTCCATAACGCGTTCATACGTCGTCACTGCGTCGGCGAACTGCTGCAACGTCATTTGTGAGCGCCCCAGCATCTTCCAGCCGTTGACGTCATCGGGATTGTCGGCAAGCCGCTGTTGAAGCGACGCCATCACCGCGGCCATATCGGGGAGCTCGCCGGAATGAGACGCCGCCGACGGCACATTCGGACTGCCGACGTAGTTATAAAGCCCGACGGAGAAAGCGACCGTAAAGACGACCACCATCGCCAGCATGGGCGTGAGGCGGCGTGATTCGCGATATAAGGGCCAGGCGCCAAACCCCAGTGCGGCGAGGCATAGAGCCGTCACGATGACCCAGAACGTCATTTGGCAGCCTCCTCATTGGCCGCGTCATCGTCCAGGGGCATCGACATGCGGTGCCGCAACACGCGGAACATCGCGACGCCGCCAAACAGGACCAAGAGAAACGGCGCCAGCCAGAGAACCAGCGTTTTGCCGGTCGTCCGCGGACGATACAGGGCGAATTCGCCATAGCGCGTGACGAGGAAATCCACTATTTCGGGGTCGGTCTTGCCTTCCGAGATCAGGCGGCGAATCTCACGCCGTAAATCGGCCGCGAGGAAGACATTGGAATCCTTGATGCTTTGGTTCTGGCATTTGAGGCAGCGAACCTCGGATATCAGTTTCTCATATCGGGCCTGGAGTTCCGGATCGTCAAATGCTTTCCCCGTGTCGATCGCAACAACCGGCGATACGGCCAGCATGAAAAATGCCAGTGTCAGGATTTGTTTCACTGCATGCTTCCTTCGCCGTTAATCAGGGGCAGGAAATCGCTTTCCCAGGACGCCCGGTCCAGAGGGCCCAGGTGCTTGTGCAGCACGATACCATCGGCGCTTACCAGGAACGTCTCGGGGGCACCGTAGACGCCCCAGTCGATACCAACGCGACCGCTACCATCAAACCCGGAGGCGACGTAAGGATCGCCGAGCTGCTGTATCCACCGCAGCGCCTCAGGACGCGTATCGCGCCAGTTGATGCCGTAAATAGGGATCGTGTCGTTCGCCTCCAGCTCCAGGAGGAACGGGTGCTCGGCACGACAACCGACGCACCATGTCGCCCAGACATTTACCAGTGCAAGCTGCCCACTGAGGTCCTTCGAACCAACAGTCTGCTCCGGGTCTTTGAGCTTCGGCAGCTCGAATTCCGGCGCCGGTTTACCGATGTAGGGCGACGGCAATGCCCGAGGGTCGCCGCGCTTCAGACCGACTACGAGGAACAGGATCAAGCCGATCACGGCAACCAGCGGCAGCAGGTAACGCGACATCAGGCAGACTCCACCGCCGCACGACCAACCTTGCTCTTCTCCTGCGCTTTCAGCCGATAGCGTCGATCACTGACGGCGATCAGGCCGCCGAGGGCCATGATGATGGCGCCAAACCAGATGAAGCGAATCATGGGCTTGTACTGCACGCGCACGCTCCAGGCGCCGTTACCGAGCTGGTCGCCCAGCGCGACAAACAGGTCCCTGTTCCAGGTCGCATAGATACCGGCTTCTGTCATCCAGTTCTTCTGCACGAGGTACTGCCGTTTTTGCGGCCTGACCGTCGCGAGGTACTCGCCGTCGCGGCGTATTTCGACAACGGCTTCTATGGCCGAGTAATTCGGTCCTTCAACATTGCGCAGTTCGCGCATCTCAAACTCGAAATGCCCTACCTCGATCGTATCGCCCGGCGTCAGCGCTCGATCGGATTCAATGTTGAATGCCGATACGACAGTCACGCCAAGCACGAACAGCCCCATGCCCAGGTGTGCCACGGACATACCAAGGGCGGAGCGCGTAATGCCTGCGCTGCCTTTTTTGCGGCGCAGCGAGCGCAGCGGTTGAATCAGGGATGAGAGTATGATCCAGAGGCCGGCGCCGAATCCGACCGCGAGCATCAGGCCGGTGCGCCCGTAGAACATCAACGGCAAAACTACGCCGAGCAGCACCGCCGCAATCGCCGGGATTCGCAGGACCGCAACCCAGGAACGGGCGTCCTGCGTTCGCCAGGCCGTGTGCATGCCAAGGCCCAGTAAAAGCACCAGCGGAATCATTGGTACGAGAAACGCGACCTCGAACCACGGTGGCCCGATCGATATCTTGCCACCATTGAGCAGTTCAATGATCAGCGGCGCGAGCGTGCCCATCAAGACCAGCGTCGCGGCGACAACCAGCAAGACGTTGTTCAACAACAGGAAGGTCTCACGCGACAACAGGCCGAATCCGACGTCCGAATCCAGCGACGGGGCGCGCCAGGCATACAGCGCCAACGCGGCAACAATGACAACGCCGAGGAATGCGAGAATGAAGAAGCCGCGCGTCGGATCGGTCGCGAAAGCATGAACCGACACGATGATGCCGGAACGCACCAGGAAGGTGCCGAGCAGGCTCAGGGAAAAAGCCGTAATCGCCAGCAGCAGTGTCCAGCTCTTGAACAGGCCCCGCTTCTCGGTAACCGCGAGCGAGTGAATCAGTGCCGTACCGATCAGCCAAGGCATGAAAGATGCGTTCTCGACAGGGTCCCAGAACCACCAGCCGCCCCAGCCCAGTTCATAGTAGGCCCACCAGCTGCCCAGCATGATGCCGAGCGTGAGGAACAGCCAGGCCATCGTTGTCCAGGGCCGCGTCCATTTCGCCCATTTCTGATCGAGATTTCCGCTCAGCATCGCCGCGATTGCAAAAGCGAATGCGACGGAAAATCCGACGTAGCCGATGTACAGCAGCGGCGGGTGAATCGCCAGCCCCGGATCCTGCAGCAGTGGATTCAGATCCGCGCCGTCAGCGGCCGGTGGCGACAAGCGATCAAAAGGATTGGACGTCAGCAGAGCGAACAGGAGGAACCCGACGGACAGCAGTCCCAGCACTCCGAGAACTCGCGCCGAGAATTCCTGGGGCAGCTCAGAGCTATAGCGCGAGACCGCAAGCGTCCATGCACACAGAATGAGAATCCACATCAGCAGGGAACCCTCGTGCGCGGACCACACTGCTGAGACTTTGTATACGGTCGGCAAAGCAAGCTGCGAGTGATTCGCGACGTAAAGGACCGAGAAATCGTCGCTCAGGAATGACCACGTCAAACAGCCGAATGCGACTGCGACAAACAGAAACTGGCCGAGCGCCGCCGTATTACCCACCTGCATCATTGCTGCGTCGTTGCGGTGGGCGCCCACCAGGGGCAGGACGCCCTGACAGATCGCAAGGGACAGCGCCAGGATGAGCGCAAACTGACCAATCTCGGGAATCATAGCGTAACGCACTCCCCCGGTCCGTCACGGAGCGGCTGCGTCTTGCCCTCGACGTGTTTCGCGAGCGACTCCGCAACCTCTGGAGCCATGTAGTTCTCGTCGTGCTTGGCGAGGATCTTGTCGGCAACAAAAACACCTTCGTCGCCAAGTCGGCCGTGAGCCACGACGCCCTGTCCTTCGCGGAACAGGTCCGGCAGCACGCCGGTGTAGCTCACCGGCAGTTCACAGTTCATGTCCGTGACCCGAAACCGCAGGTCCATGGAGCCTTGCTGTCTTTCGATACTGCCGTCAACGACGAGTCCACCGATTCGGAAGTTTCGCTGCTTCGGGTAATCGCCCGCGATGACGTCGGAGATGTCCACGAAGAACATCATGTTGTCCTGGAACGCTCGCAGCGTGAACGTTGCCGCGATAGCGACGCCGACGACGGCGAGACCGACAGCCAGCATGCGTTGTTGCCTCGGTTTCATTACCTTTCCTCTAGCGCCTTGATGCGCACTTCGATGTCCCGGTAGACACGCTTATGCCGCAATCGTGCCCGCCATTCGGAAAAAAGAACGACGGCAAACGTCAGAGCGAAGCAGCTCCAGACGTAGATGCCATAATTTCCCATCGCAAGCTTATCCATGCCTACTGGCCCTCCGGCGACATAATCATCTCGCGCACCCAGCGGGTGCGGCGTTCGCGAAACAATACTTCGGTTCTCACGCGGCGCAATAAGAGAGAACCGAAGAGCAAGGTGAATCCGAAGATCATCGCCAATAGCGGGTACAGCATTCCAGGGTCCATCGCCGGTCCACCTTTCTTCATCAAGGTCTGTCCCTGGTGCAGCGAACTCCACCACTCAACGGAGAAATGCACGATGACCACGTTTACAACGCCCACCAGGGCAAGCACGGCGCTGGCCTTATCCGCCTTGGCGGTATCATCAATCGCTCCGCGCAGCGCCATGTAACCGAAGTACAGGAACAGAAGTATCAGTTCTGACGTTAGCCTTGGATCGCCCCACTCCCACCA
>CAMYMR010000065.1 GCA_947259285.1 uncultured Woeseiaceae bacterium
ACCCGACAGGGGGAGGCGATTTTTTTGTTGATGAGGGCGGGTACTTGGAACCGCCTGAGAGGTTCGTACCGAGGTCGACGTAGTCGACCGACAAGCGCGTAGCGCTCATCCTCTCGCCCCGATCCTTATCTATACGTGAGCAATCGCCTTGTCAGTAAACAAGACGTCTCTTAGTTCCTTATCGAAAGTCGAGTCTTGACGGCGAATCCACTCCAGAACCATTGCCGCATGTTCTTTCTCTTCATCGCGATTGTGCGCAAGGATGCTCCGTAGCTCTTTGTCCTGACACGTGTCGACTCGTTGGTTGTACCAGTCTACGGCTTCCAACTCCTCCATCAGCGAGATAATCGCGCGATGCATGTCACGAGTCTCGGCCGTAAGTTCATCGACAGGTTCGTGGTAACCTTCATTTGCCATGTGCATCTCCGTGAGGTTTTAGCAAAGCGGCGAGGTCGGACAGCGTCCCCGTGCGCCGCCAGTACGATGGCCAATAGTGACAGGCTTGCTACAACCCCCGACACCGCGGGAGTTGCTAACATTGTTTCGGAAATCCCGTAGCGGGCAGAAATCAGGGAGAACCAAGACGGATTCAACGCCGCCGCGCAGGTTGAATAGTCAGGGATTATTGGGCACCGGGAAGTCTGCTACAGCGCAGGTATCGTCGGGAGCTTCCTATCCTGAATCCCAAGCAAGATAGGTTTCGCGGTCTCGCGGTAGATATTTACTTTGGCATTGAACGCCACGCGGGAGAGTCCGTGCTTGTCTTTGATGGTCAGTCGGCGAATATTGAACTGGCCGCCACCGATGTTTTCGCCGGTCAGGTAGCATTTTATGGCTGTTACGCGCTCACCTGAAAGCTCCATGCCACTCAGCTGTGAGAGAT
Source organism: uncultured Woeseiaceae bacterium (assembly GCA_947259285.1). Classification (GTDB taxonomy): domain Bacteria; phylum Pseudomonadota; class Gammaproteobacteria; order Steroidobacterales; family Woeseiaceae; genus UBA1847. The sequence continues at coordinate 884 of CAMYMR010000065.1, forward strand.
TGCCCTGGGCCCGTTTCAGGAAGGTTACGGCGTCGATATTCGGGTCGACATAGCCTTCGTCTTCCTCTGCTCCTTTCTCGATATCGGCCATGAAATCGCCAACCAGAATTTGGCCAGGAAGGGCACCGTCAATCATCCGCGCCAGTTCAATCGTCACGTCGCCAACGATAAAGTCATGCATGGTCGGATTCAGACCTTCGGCCTGATGAAACTCGTAACAGCTGCCGACATGAAAGCAAGCTCGCAATCTCGGCACGGCTCTCGATCGTGATTTGCTACGGGCAATGGCATTATCCGCAAGTACGATATGCATCAGGTGATACAAATTAACGCTGGCCTCCAGTCCGTCATCCCGATTCCATATATAGAAGCCGTCACCGCTTGATGATCGCGCAAAATTGAGGTTGACGTCCTGCTCAAGCATCTTGGCGTGCGCTGAGTTTAAAGAATAGGAGAGGCTGTTGAGCTGGGTCATCTGTTCGAAGGGCGTCAGCAGGCTGAAGCCGACGATGTCGAACAGAGTAACGGCGCGACTTGCGACATAGTTAATTCCGTAGCGCTGTATCATCTTTTCGATGATCTGAGTTTCGACCGCGCTTCCGGTGAGCGGCTGCCGAAGAGGAATATGAATCGGTTTAACTTCGAGCAGGCGCGCGACCTTCTCCATCTGGCTAATCGACAGGCGACGCTCGCCCGAAATCAATTCTGTAATAAAACGTGGTGACAGGCGCGGCGGTAGCCCATTTGCCTGCGGCGATGTGTACTCGGCGACCGCGTAATGCGGCACTACAAGAATGGATACACCGCCATCGACCGGTGACCAGCTAAGGATATTGTTCTGCCCCAGGGACCAGTGACCGTGCAGACTCTTCTCAAGGTCCACGAGATTGCTGCGCTGCCGAAGACCCATATGTTGGGCCAGCCCTGCCAATTGATCCAGATACGGCGAATAGTCCGCTATTCGTCGAATCCCCGATTGCGACAGATCATCCAATTCCATGCTATTGCCCGCAGCGACTATCGCGAACCGCTATTCTCTGACACAGTTCGCTCTGACCAACGTAATCAACTCTGGTATATAGCGCAAGTATTATCAGCAAGTTGCCGTATCTATTTTATATTGCAGTCATTAGGCTGCATTGGGCCATAACATATTTTACATAACACGATGACAGCAACCGGACCAGATATTGCGGATATCGGGGCACTTCGTGCGCAACTCGATGATAAGACGGTTCTAACTCCGCTCATACGGTGCGCGGCAATTGAGCATGCGATCGGTAACGACACCCGCGTGTTCGCGAAACTCGAGTTTCTGCAGCGCACCGGTACCTTTAAGGCCCGCGGGGCACTGGCAACACTCTACACGTTGAGCGCCGAGCAGCTTGCCGCCGGCGTCACGGCGGTCAGTGCCGGCAACCATGCGATTGCGACAGCCTATGCTGCACAGGCGCTGGGTACGAACGCCAAAGTCGTAATGCTCCGTGCTGCCAATCCTTCACGCGTCGAAGCCTGTCGGGCGTATGGTGCCGACGTCGTGTTCGCGGATACGGTGCATCAGGCGTTCGAGATTGCAGAGAGGATCCAGGATGAAGAAGGCCGGTACCTTGTACACCCGTTCGAAGGACCGGCTGTGGCGACGGGCACCGGTATTGTCGGCCTCGAGATCTGTGAACAGTGCGATAACTTCGACACTGTTGTTGTCCCGGTTGGCGGCGGCGGCTTGATCGCGGGCATTGCGAACGCTGTAAAGCGCCTCAGACCATCCGCCGAGGTTGTCGGTGTCGAGCCCGAGGGAGCCGATTCGATGCACCGAAGCCTTGCTAGCGGGACGCCGGCGGCGATCGATGAGGTTCGGACGATAGCCGATAGTCTCGGCGCACCGTTTGCGATGCCGTATTCATTCGGGCTCTGCCAAATGCATGTGGACCGACTCGTACTGGTCAGCGACGCGCAGTTGCGCAAAGCAATGGGCTTCCTGTTTCGCGCGATGAAGATAGCTATCGAACCCGCATGTGCGGCGAGTACCGCCGCTTTGCTGGGGCCATTGCGCCGGGAGCTGGCCGGCAAACGCGTGGTATTGGTACTGTGCGGCAGCAATATCGATTGGGCTACCTTTGAAAAGCAGGCGATATTTGATGACGACGCTGATTGACGAGCTAAAGTCGATCGTTGGCACCGGCGGCTGGAAGAGCAGTCCGGCAGATCTGGAACCGCATCTCAACGAGTGGCGAGGCCAGGTAGTCGGCAAATCACCGCTGCTTGTGATGCCACGATCGACAGAGGAGGTTGCCAAAGTGATCCGTGCCTGCGCCTCGACCGGGACTGCGATTGTGCCGCAGGGTGGAAATACCGGACTTTGCGCGGGGGCGGTACCGGATTCGTCAGGAGAGCAAATACTGTTATCCCTGACCCGGATGAATCGGATTCGCGATATCGATTCTGTCAATTTCTCGATGGAGGTCGAGGCCGGCTGCGTCCTGGCCAAGATCCAGGACGCAGCGCAGTCGGTCGACCGGCTGTTTCCGTTGAGCCTCGGCGCCGAGGGAAGCTGCCAGATCGGTGGTAACCTCGCGACGAATGCCGGCGGAGTAAACGTCATCCGATATGGAACAGCCCGTGCGCTCGTTCTTGGGCTGGAGGTCGTATTGGCGGACGGTACCGTGCTCGACTGCATGAGGTCCCTGCGTAAAGACACAGCTGGCTACGACCTGAAACAGCTGTTTATCGGCAGCGAAGGAACGCTTGGAGTTATCACCGCGGCCACGCTGCGGCTGTTTCCGGATCCCGGCCTTACCTCGACCGCGCTCATTGCGGTGCAACACAGTGGCGCCGCGGTCCGACTGCTGGCGCAGCTGCGGACGTCACTTTCCGATCGTATCGAAGCATTCGAGCTCGTCTCTGATCGTGTTTTCAGACTGGTTGAGAAACACATTCCCGACGCCTGTTTGCCATTTGATGAGGGGTATCCCTGGTATGTACTGATCGACGCTGCAAATGGCGGCGACGCCACGGCGCTCGAAAGTTCGCTGTTGGCGGCGGCGGAGAGCGACTCGTCGTTCCTGGACGCGGTCATCGCAAAGAATCAGGCGGAAGCGCAAGAGCTGTGGCGGCTTCGTCATTCCATCGCCGAGGCAGAGCGCCAGGAGGGCAAGGCATTGAAACACGACGTTTCTGTCCCTGTCGGTCGGATGGAAGAATTTCTCGTTCGCGGCGAGGCGCTGATTCTGGAATTGGAGCCAGAGGCGAAGCTCCTGGTATTTGGGCATGTGGGCGACGGTAATCTTCATTACAATGTCGCATTGCCGCTGGACCCGGAGTCAGAGGCCTGGGCGGCAGCGGGCGCGACGATAAGCAATGCAGTTTATGATCTCGTCGCGGAACTGGGCGGCAGTTTCAGTGCCGAACACGGAGTGGGGCTGGTCAAAAAGGCTTACTTGGAGCGCTATCGCGGCGGTGCCGAGATCGATCTGATGAGGGCCTTGAAAAACTTGCTGGACCCACGAAATATCCTCAATCCTGGAAAGGTAATCTGACGACCAGTTCCGGTTCAAAACAAGGCCGTGCCCGTAAACTGGTCCGTTAATTATGACTGCAGAATCCGAAAAACTCCGCGACACACTTGGCGATCAGCTTGCCAGTTTTGACAGCCGTCTGGAGGCCTCCCCCGACGATGTCGAAATGCTGGCGGATATCGAGCAAGGAATCAGCAGCCTGCTTGCGAACAGCGGTGGCAACGAAACGGAAATCCGGCGGGTATTGGAGGAGCGTTACGAGTCCGGTTCGCTGCGCGCTGAGACGTTCCAACTGGTCAGGTCCATGCTGGATCGACTCGCGGGGGAAAGCGACGCGTCCGGTCCGTCCGCTGCGCGCGTCCAGCCGGCGCCTTTACCGATTTCCCCGGCTAACGTCGATGCCACGGATTTGACATCCGGCGATGACGCGTTCGGAACGACGACCGTGATCCCGAACGACCAGCCATCGGTAGCGACGGCCGATTCTCGCGTGCAGGTTGGGTCGTTGCTACGTGATCGCTTCCTGCTTCAGGAGAAGATTTCGGGTGGCAGCATGGGCGTCGTTTACAAAGCGCTCGATCGCCGCCTGGCCGAAGCGGAGGTCGACCAGCCATTTGTCGCCATCAAGGTCTTGTCGCCGCAGCTCGCGGAAAATGGCCAGGCCTTGCGCGCGCTGCAACAAGAGGCCGCGAAGGGACGTTGTCTGCTGCATCCAAATATCGTTCGCTTCATTGACCTTGACCGTGATGAAGACCTTTACTTCCTGGTGATGGAGTGGCTCGAGGGGCGAACATTGGCGAGCATCCTCGACTCGGTCGACGCACGCAGCATTGACCATGATGCGGCGTTCCGAATCGTCGGTCAGATTGGCGATGCGCTCGCCTATGCACATCGCTGCGGAATCGTGCACGCGGATGTCAAGCCGGGGAATATCATGGTGATGCCGAACGGCGATGCCAAGCTTTTCGATTTCGGCGTAGCGCGCGTTCGCCAAAAACAGGCTGACGGCAAATTCGATCCTGGGGTGCTTGGTGCAGTGACGCCGGCCTATTCGAGTATGCAGGTTCTGACTGGCGACGAGCCTGTTGTGAGCGATGACGTTTTTTCGCTCGGCTGCCTGCTGTACCGACTGGTGGCAGGCCACCGGGTCTTTGGACCACGAAATGCCGCCGAGGCATCGCAGGAAGGTATGAAGCCGCAGCGTCCTCAGGGACTGAGTGACGGTCAATGGCGAGCCCTCAAGAAAGCGCTGTCCTACGCGCGCGTCACCCGCTATGCATCGGTTGACGAGTTCATGGCGGCGCTGCAGGCGAATAGTGATGACACTATGGCGCTAGATGCGTCCGGCACGTTCGAGGTGCAGGAGACAGGTGGAAAAGGGAAGTGGGTCGCACTTGTGGTCATACTGATTGGCTTGCTTGGCGGCGCCTCCTACCAATATGGGCTGCTGGACCCACTGTTGGAGCAGATCCGTGCTCAAACACGTAACGTGAAGGACAGGGTGCAGCCAGAGCCCGTTTTGCCAGACACGGATCCGGTATCCGAACCAGCCATGGTCGACACGACCAGCGAACCCGTTGTCGAGGAATCAATTGAGCCGCAAGGCCCCCCGGCTGACGCAGAGCCTGCCCCGGAGCCCCTCGTGGACTTCTCGCTGCTACCGCCCGCCGACCTTGAGGTTCCATTTACGGTTGGCAGGGTGGCCGCGTCCAATTTCAGGGTGAGGTTGCGAGAGGACGATGCGCCGGTCATTGTGGATTTTGTGCGCACTGAAAGAATCAATCGCCCGCTGTCACTGAAACTCGACGAAATTGGCTTCAGCGGCAACCGGTCGCCATGGGCCGCGCGGCAATTTGCCCTGTCAAATGACGGCATGATGCGGCTTCCGGCGGGACAGGAGCGTGGTCGGACCGTACTCACCATGACGTCCGATCCGCTGCGTGAGGCCGATCAAATATCGACTCTTCGCCTACGTGAGCTGGACTCGTCGAATTCCGAGTTGGCGGTTATTTACGTGACCCTCGAAGACGATGATCAACGTGCGTTTGAGGCGCAGCTGCCGGCCAACACCATCGCATTTGCGGCAGGCCAGGCCTCCGTCCGCGAAACAGACCCGGCCGTGCAGATCGATATCGTCCGATTCAATCCCGACGAATCACGTTCAGAGGTCGCATACTCGGTCAACGACATTACGGCAACCGAATCCGAGGATTACTTTGCGCCCGGCAACAGGTCGATCACCTTCGGTCCCGGACAGCGATCGGCACGAGTGCTGATACCCTTGGTGCAGGATTCGCTGGTCGAGGGGGACGAGGCCTTTGTACTCGAGTTGGACAACCGTTCGCAGCTTTCGGCAAACGACGTGTATCAGCGCATTGTCGTCATGATCCGGGACGACGAGCCGCAAGCCCCCTGATTTGCTGATAGACTCTCGCTCCGGCCCAACCGGGCCTTCACAAGGAAAATCCGGAGCAAGTCAAGCAGATGAGTAAGAAAGATCTGCGCCGTTATTCGCGTATCGTGGTAGACGGCGTTGAGCAGGCACCCAGTCGCGCCATGTTACGCGCCGTCGGGTTTTCCGAGGACGACTTCAATCGCCCGCAGGTAGGGATTGCATCGACCTGGAGCATGGTTACGCCGTGCAATATGCACATTGCTGGTCTGGCAGACGAAGCGGCAAAAGCGGCCAGCGAGGCCGGCGGCAAGGGCGTCATATTCAATACGATTAGCGTATCCGACGGCATATCGATGGGTACGCCTGGCATGCGTTACTCACTCGTGTCCCGTGAGATCATCGCCGATTCAATCGAGGCGGTCGTTGGCGCGGAGGGATTCGACGGCCTGATTGCCATAGGAGGCTGTGACAAGAACATGCCGGCCTGTGTGATGGCGATGGCACGTCTTAACCGACCCGCGGTTTTCGTTTATGGGGGCACCATTAAACCCGGCGCGAAGCGCCGCGACATCGTTTCCGTCTTCGAAGCCGTTGGGGCGCGGTCGGGCGGCCTGATCTCGGATGCTGAGCTGCTCGAGGTCGAGCGAACGGCGATACCTGGGCCGGGCGCATGCGGCGGCATGTATACGGCGAACACCATGGCGTCCGCGATCGAAGCGATGGGCATGAGCCTTGCGAACAGTTCTGCCCAGGAGGCTGTGTCCGACCAGAAACTCGACGATTGCCGGCGTGCGGGCCGCGCGGTAATGCATCTGATTCGGGAGGATATCAAGCCGCGTGACATCATGACGCGAGAAGCGTTCCTTAATGCGATCACGGTCGTCATCGCGTTGGCGGGTTCTACCAATGCAGTGCTGCATCTGCTTGCGATGGCTCGGGAAGCCGAGGTCGAATTATCTCTGGAGGACTTCACACGCATCGGTGCAAACGTCCCTGTTCTGGCTGACGTTAAGCCCAGCGGCAAATACCTGATGTCGGAGCTTATCGCGATTGGTGGTATCCAGCCGCTGATGAAGCGATTGTTGGATAAGGGGTTACTGCATGGCGAATGCATGACGGTGACCGGAAAGACCCTGGCGGAAAACCTCGCCGATGTCGCCGACTATCCGGACGGTCAGGAAATCGTTCGTGATTTCGACAGGCCGATCAAGGCTGACAGCCACCTTGCCGTTTTGTACGGCAACGTTGCGCCGGAGGGCGCGGTCGCGAAAATCACCGGCAAAGAGGGGCTGCGGTTCGAAGGCAGCGCCCGAGTCTTTCATTCTGAAGAAGAGGCGCTACGGGCAATTCTCGACGATTCCATCAACGCGGGGGACGTCATTGTCATTCGCTACGAGGGGCCGAAAGGGGCACCTGGCATGCGCGAAATGCTCAGCCCGACGGGGGCCATAATGGGAAAAGGTCTGGGGTCGGAGGTGGCGCTGATAACCGACGGGCGATTCTCCGGTGGCAGCCACGGCTTCGTTGTCGGGCACGTGTCCCCGGAAGCGGCTGCCGGCGGCCCGATTGGCCTGATCAAAGACGGTGATGTGCTGCGAATCGATGCGGAGAGCAAGGAAATCAACGTCGCTGTGAGCGACGAGGAGCTTGCGCGGCGCCGCGCCGCCTGGAAACGACCCGTATCGCCCGTGCAGCGCGGCGTACTCGCTAAATACCGCAACGAGGTGTCATCGGCCTCCGAGGGAGCGGTGACAATACCGCCGGCCTGGGACGATCAGGCTTGACGTTTGGCCTCAGGTTCGCTCTACTTCATCGATGAGTTTTTATGACACCCACGTAATGTGCCAACGTAGCAACGCAGTTGTTACGAAAAAACACATAAAATATATGGCGCGCCAGAGGTGCGTGGGTGCGAATGGCAACTGTACCGGCTAGTAATAAAGTTCGGACATTGTCAACAAACCCGCCAGGTGATTCCTAGCGGGTTTTTTTTTGCCCTTAATCGAGTGATTGCATGACGACAGGCATTGCTGAAGCGGACTTTGAGCCTAGCGGAGCGCTGGGCGCGCCCGAGGCGATAGCCGAGTCGTCCTGGGTCGTAATGAAGTTTGGTGGCACTAGCGTATCGACCGCCGAAAACTGGCGCACGATAGCCAAACTAATCCGGCGTCGTCTTGATAGCGGCCTCAATCCAGTGATAGTGCACTCGGCGCTCAAGGGTGTGTCCAACGCGTTGGAGGAGATTCTGCGAACCGCTGTCGGGAGCGATCCAACCGAACAGCTAGCGGCAATTCGCGAACAGCACTACGGCCTCGCAGCGGATCTGGGACTCGATGGACCGGGATTGCTTGGTGATACGTTGCACGAACTCGACCAGCTGGTCGCCGGTGTTCGCCTCCTGAAAGAGGTCAGCGTTCGGGTCCGAGTGCGCATTATGGCCCTGGGCGAACTCATGTCCACGCGACTGGGAGCGGAGTTTCTGACGCGCGCGGATATACCGGTGGAGTGGGTCGACGCACGGGAGTTCCTGGTCAGCAAGCCGGATATAGGTCGCAATCCGGTCAACGCATACCTGGCCGCAACCTGCGATTTCGATCGGGACGAAGCGCTCAGTTCGTCATTGGCCCGGCACGGCAAAGTGATCCTGACACAGGGCTTCATCGCCCGAAATCCGGACGGCGAAACGGTCCTGTTGGGCAGAGGGGGTTCGGATACTTCAGCCGCCTACGTCGCCGCAATCCTGGGCGCACACCGACTCGAAGTATGGACTGACGTACCCGGCATGTTCAGCGCGGATCCACGGGTGGTGCCTTCCGCACGCCTGCTGACGGGGCTGCATTACGATGAGGCACAGGAGCTGTCATCCGCAGGCAGCTCCGTGCTGCATCCACGCTGTATCTCACCGCTGCGAACATACGGTATTCCGCTTTTCGTGCGCAGCACGACAACGCCGGAGATCGCCGGCACCGTGGTTTCGTCGGTTACTGAGGAAGTCGAGCCGCAGGTCAAAGGAATCTGCATTCGCAATGGTCTGACATTGATATCACTGAGTACCGTAGGGATGTGGCAGGAGGTTGGCTTCCTAGCTAAAGCTTTCGCGGCTTTTACCGCACACGGCGTTTCGATCGACCTTGTCTCGACGTCAGAGACCAATGTCACGGTTTCGATCGATACCAGCGACGGGATGCTGCCGGCCGAGGTCGAAGGTCCGTTGATAAGGGATCTGGAGCAGCTCTGCCGGGTGCGGGTCATTTCCGACTGTTCTGCCGTCAGCCTGGTCGGACGGAAGATCCGCACAATTATTCCACGACTGGCGCCCGCGCTCGAAGTTTTTGAAGAAGAACGCATCCACCTGATGTCGCAGGCCGCCAACGACCTGAACCTGACCTTCGTCGTTGATCGACAGCAGGGTCCCCGTCTTGTTGCCAAACTGCATGCCAGCATCATTCGAAAGACCGGCGCGTCCCCGATATTCGGCGCTAGCTGGGAAAGACTGTTCGCGGCCGATGAGCCAGCGGCCAGAGCGGCAGATACGTGGTGGATGCAGAGACGTGATGAGTTGCTCAGGATAGCCGGCAAGCAGCTGAACGCCTACGTGTATGACCGAGAGAGCGTTGAGCACGCTGCAAGAAGCCTGCTGGACCTGAAGAGCGTCGATCGAATTCTGTATGCTGTCAAAGCGAACTTCAATCGGGATCTGTTATGCGCCATGGATGCTGCCGGCGTCGATTTTGAATGCGTCTCCCCCGGGGAAGTTGAGTGGCTCGAGGAAGTTGTCCCGGACCTCGACCTGAGCCGCATCCTGTTTACACCCAATTTTGCACCACGCGAGGAATACGAGTGGGGCCTCGAAAAGGGACTGCAGGTTACACTCGACAATCTTTATCCGCTGCAGGCATGGCCTCGTTTATTCGAGGGGCAAAAGCTTTTCATTCGCGTGGATCCGGGGCAGGGCCGCGGCCACCATGAGCATGTGAAGACGGCGGGCGTGCATTCCAAGTTTGGCGTGCCGCGCTTCGAAGTCGACGAACTGGTCCGTCTCATCGACGCAGCGGGCGCTGAGGTTGTCGGCATTCATGCGCATAGCGGCAGTGGCATACTGGATCCTGACAACTGGCGCACGGTTGCGGCAGAGCTCGTTCAGATTGCGGAGCGCTTTCCCTCGGTGAAGACGATCGACCTGGGAGGAGGGCTGGGTGTTCCGGAAAAGCCCGGCGACAAAGCGTTCGACCTGGAGCGACTCGATGAGACCCTTGGCGAAATTCGAAACGCATATCCGCAGTACGACCTGTGGCTCGAGCCGGGCCGCTATCTCGTCGCACGCGCCGGAGTGCTGTTGACACGCGTGACCCAGACCAAGGGCAAGGGCGATATGCAATATGTCGGCGTAGGAACCGGCATGAATTCGCTGATCCGCCCGGCGCTCTATGGGGCGTATCATGAAATCGTCAATTTAAGCCGAGCAGATGAGGCGCCAAGCGAGACCGTGACGATCGTCGGACCGATATGTGAGACGGGCGATCGCCTCGGCAGCGACCGACTGCTGCCGCCGACGGCGGAGGGCGACGTTATACTCGTCGCGAACGCAGGTGCCTACGGTTTTGTAATGAGTTCCCAGTACAATCGTCGAGAGGTCGCAAAGGAGATCGTCATATGAAAGTCTACTGGGCACCGCAGACGCGCTCGACCCGCGCAATCTGGATGCTCGAAGAAGTCGGTATCGATTATGAAATGGAACGCGTCGACATCCGCAGTTCCGATCGCAAGGACAGCGACGAGTTTCTGGCGGCGAGCCCGATGGCTAAGGTGCCGGCCATCAGCGACGGCGATACGAGCATGTCCGAATCGGCCGCCATTTGTCTGTACCTGGCCGATCGATATAGCACCGGGGTATTGGCACCGAAGATCGATGATCCACAGCGCGGCAAGTTTCTGTACTGGACGATGTACACGCCTGCGGTCATCGAACCGGCGATGGCGGAGAAGTTCAGCAATGCCGAACCGAATCGTGTCCGCAACGGCTGGGGCGACTTCGATTCGATGATCGAGACGTTCGACGAGGCCCTTGAGGAAAAGGACTGGATACTCGGTGATGAGTTTACTGCGGCAGACGTGATGCTCGGTTCCAGCGCGGTGTTCATGCGCATGTTCGACATGCTGCCCGACACGCGGAATATCGGGGCTTACGCGGACCGCTGTCTGGCTCGTGGGGCGTTTCAAAAAGCGGCGGAGAAAGCAGGCGGATAGAATTCTTACGCCATAAAAAAGGCCTCCCTGCGACGCAGGAAGGCCTTTCATGCTCTCGCTTTACTTGAATGTAACAGAGCGCATCATGTACTCGCCGACAATTTCTCGAATTTCCGGATAGGTCATAACGATCTCGTCAGATTTTTTCTGATTTTCCTCGCCCCATTTCTTCATGAATGCGTCGTATTTCGCCTTGTCTGGCTGCAGTGCCGCAGAATTCTTGAAGTCGATGCCAAGAACGACGTTGAAATCACCGCTACTCTCCAATTGGCTGACGTGAATCCAGTACCCCTCGATATGCCCCAGTTCCTTTCGCAGCTCCTGTGCCGGCGCCCACGTTTTGCTGAGCCCTTCCAGGTATTTATCGACCATGTTCGAATCGACTTTGACAGTGGTAACGCTGGTAACTCCCTCGCTTAGCTCGTAATCCTTCCAAGGCTCAAGATCGGCTACAGCGATACCTGCGAAGCTTATCAGCATAAATCCAGCTAACAATTGGCGTATTTTCATTCTTTGATCCCCCAATGGGTTTTGGTTGTTAGAAAAGCGAAACTCGCGGGAGCGAAATTTCGTTGGCGAAGACACTACCCTAGAATCATCGGAAAATCGACTTGAAAATATTTGAAATTGCTGGCAGGTATTTCGCCACCATCACGCAGCGCGATCGTCAATCAACTTTAATTCGAGAAGACCAACGGTTCGCATTGCTTGTATTGATGATGGGGCACATGCCAATGCTAACGAAGGTCATGCGCTACGACTGGTTCGGTCGCTGTGTCGTGATTCAAGTCGAGCTGAGACCTCGGCAAGTGACAGACGCTGGCTGCGGAGGAGCACGAGCACGTGGTAAATGAGGTCGGCCGCTTCGTTGATGATCTCGTCCCGGTCGCCGCTTACAGCCGCAAGCGCCAGCTCAACGCCCTCTTCGCCGACCTTCTGTGCGATTCGTTTGGTTCCCGCTGCTGCGAGCTGCGCCGTGTAGCTGTCGTCGGCGGGGTTCTCCAGGCGTGACCGAATAATACCTTCAAGCTTAGCGATGAATTCCAGATTTGATTCCGTCAAAGTCGGTCCTCACAATCGAACGTCGACCTGATTCTGCACCAGGTACTGTTTAAGGTCGGGGATCGGTATCTC